>DAIPHW010000111.1:0-7849 GCA_036771135.1 Fibrobacterota bacterium
CTTAAAATCCCTTGGCCGTAAGGTCGTGCGGGTTCAAGTCCCGCCCCAGGCATTTCAAGAACCGCTTTTTGGAAAGAGCGTAGTACCTTAGCCGACCGTGAATGACCAGACCCTCCTGAAGAACCTATCAGATCTCTCTCCCTCGGCGCTGGAGGCTTGGCTTTCCGAGCTTGGGCAGCCGCGCTTTCGTGCCACCCAAATCCGCGAATGGCTATGGAAGCACCTGGCCACCAGCCTGGAAGAGATGACCAATCTCCCCAAGGATCTGCGCATGGCTCTCGCGGAGCAAGCAACCTTGGGGATTCTGGACGTAGAACAGGAGCAAAAGAGCACCGACGGCACGGCCAAGTGGGCCTTCGTTGACGCCCAAGGACTCAAGTTCGAAGCGGTGATGATTCCCGACGAAGATCGCCGTACCGCTTGCATCTCGTCTCAGGTGGGGTGCGCCATGGGATGCGCCTTCTGCCGCACCGCCAAGATGGGATTTCGCCGCAACCTCTCTTCTGGAGAAATCATCCAGCAAGTGGCGCACGTCCGTCGGCATCTGGCCGCCACCGGCCAGCCGCCACTTTCCAACATCGTCTTCATGGGCATGGGCGAGCCGCTCCAGAATCTGTCCAACGTGTTGGCCGCCATTGAGGTTCTGACCGACCCCAAGGGCATGGGCATGGCTCCCCGGCGCATCACCGTCTCCACATCGGGTCTGGTGGAACGCATCCCAGAGCTTTCCGAGAAGGCTCCCCAAGTACACTTAGCCATCTCGCTCAACAGCTCCAATGACGCCATGCGGAACGAGGTCATGCCCGTAAACCAGCGTCACGACATTGCCACGCTACTGGCCGCAGGCGATGCCTGGAGCCGGACCGCAGAAGAGCCTGTTACCTACGAGTACGTACTGATTGGCGACCTCACCTGCACCCCGACTGCCGCCCGCGAGCTCATCACTCTGCTGCGTCCTCGCAACTGCAAGATCAACCTGATTCCTCTCAACGCCTCCGAGGACATTCCCCTGCGGGCTCCCGAGGAAGCCGAGATCGAGGCCTTCGAGGCCACGTTGCGCACCTCAGGTCTCGCCGTTTTCCGGCGCAAGTCCAAGGGGCGCGACATTCTGGCTGCTTGCGGACAATTGGCTCGCAAGGACTCGTCACAAGATCAACCTCAGCCCTAAGCAGATTATGGCACTCGACAAGAACATACGCGAGGAAGCCAAGCGGCGTCTTTCCGAATGGTTCGCCACCGAACGCGAAGAGACGCTCAGCTCCCTGGGTGCCGAACTCCTGCTGGACTTTCTGGATCAGGAACTTTCTTGGATGTGGTACAACCAAGGCGTTCGCGACGCTCGCGGGCAGTTCGAAAAGGACTTCGCCGGCCTGGGGGAACGCCTGGATATCTTGGAAAAGCTTCCCCCGCTGCAGCGGAAGCGCCCACCTACATCGAGCCGGTAAGTCCGAACTGAATCCCTAGCGTCCATCGCGTCGCAAGGGAGGCTCGACCGGTCCCCGCGGCCAGATCCAAGGGCGAGAAGTTCCACTGGAACGGCACGTGCAGGTAACCGCCAAAGCCGCGGCAAATCTCGTGCGCACCAGGCCAGACCTCCATCAGGTTCAGCATCATGGAACTTTCGGCTCCCACAAACGAGTTTGGCCCCTGGGAAGAGCCAATCAGAGGCACTCGCACTCCACCTAAGACTCCGAAGGCAAATTGCATCGGCTTTGCAGAAAGGCCACCAAGTCCTGCCCCGACGGCCAGTTCCACTCCAGAGAGGTTCTGATCCAGGGCCACTGGATAATTGTCGAAATGTGCCGTGCGCGTCCACCAAGCAAGGCTCATCGACACTTCGGGGAGTCGGCCCACGGTATCGGCCATCGGGTGGCAGAAGAAAACGGCCAACCGGGAAATCGAGTGCACCGTCGAGTCCGCGGCAGGTGATGCGTCGACATCCAGGGAAGTCCCCGCCACCAGCGAAGGTGAATAGGCAAACCCTCCTCGGATACCGAGTTCGTTGAGGTAATCGCGATTGCCGTCCCAACGAGACAGACCGACATCCAGCGTCGCTCCGATCCCTCTTGGGACGCGAAGGAATCCGTCGGGCAGCAGCTGCGAGGCAAGCAGGCTTTCCAGAAACCCAGCCAGCAGCAGCGCAATCATCCGCTGACCTTGCGGCAGGCCGCATGCACGCGCTCAGAATTGCGCCCAGCGGGCTCCAGGGTAAAGCCGTCCCACGCCCCCTCCCAGGCGAGTCCTGCCTGAAGCGCCGCCTTGCGGAAGCTTGAGACAGGCCAGATGCGCTGCATGTGGTGTTCCCGCACACAAGAGAAGCGCCCATCGACCTCGGGAAGGAAGATGGTGAACTGATTGTACTGCATGCGCGTCAACGCATCCCAGCTCGACTCGCGCACGACATGCGTGCCTTGGATCTCATCATGAGTCGTGAAGTCGCGGAAGTAACGCGTCGAATTGAGGCTCGTGACGAAGTCGAAGATCAGGGTTCCCCGGGCTTTCAGGACGCGGGCGGCTTCCGAAAAGAAGGCCAGGAGATCGTCGAACTCTAAGCAATAATCCACTGCATCGTACAGACAGAGCACTGCGTCAAAACTGCCGTCGCGGAAGGGAAGCCGGCGAAAGTCGGCACCGACACGAGCGGCGTCCTGATCAGCAGCCTGCAGCATCTCCAGCGACAAATCGCTGTGGACCAGACGGCGCGAAGGCTTCTCCAGATAAGGAGCCAAGGCAAGAGTTCCGGCAGCTGTCTCAAGAATGCTGCGAGGACGGGTCTTCAGCTGCGTCCAAAGGTGCTCCACATGCCGCGCCCACGCGGGATAGTCGACATGCGCCATGACAGCGTCATACCACGGGGCGAGAGCTCCGTAAGGGGCTTTGTTCACGGCACGGCAGGAAGCACCGAATTCAGGGATGCTTCTGGAGAGATC
Source organism: Fibrobacterota bacterium (assembly GCA_036771135.1). GTDB lineage: Bacteria > Fibrobacterota > Fibrobacteria > UBA5070 > UBA5070 > JBDKGV01. The sequence continues at coordinate 2,931 of DAIPHW010000111.1, forward strand.
GCCGCCTTGGGAACCGGAAGCTCAATGCCGGCCGCGATCGTCTTGCCGTCCAAGCGCCGCTCAATGCTCGTCTCGGTGCGCCAGCGCTGAAGGAAAATCTCGAGCTTCTTCTGAGAGACGATGCCCTGCGCGTAGTTCTGAAGGGCCATCCAATCTTCGTCCAAGTTCATCTTGCGGTTCAGCGCCCGCTTGTCGACGCGAAAGAGCGTGAAGGCATCGCCTAGGCGGCGCGGTTCACCCACATTGCCTTCGGGGATGGAGTCCAGAATGGACTTGAAGGGCTCTTTGAGCTTGCCGAGATCGAACCAGCCAAGCAAACCGCCGTAAGCCGCCGAGGCCTGGTCGGTGGAGTACTTGCGGGCCAGCTGCGAGAATTTTCCGGTGTCATTCTTGGAGACTAGCCGAAGCGAATCAGCCAAGGCCTTGGTGCGCGCAACGTCCAAAGAGTCAGGCTGCACCAGCCGCAGGATATGACGGGTGCGGAATTCGTTGTCCTTCTTCTGAACGAGCTGGATGATATGCCAGCCAAAACGCGAGCGCACTGGCACCATGGTGTATTGGCCGGCTTCCAGCGCCATGGCGGCCTTCTCATAAGCCGGGTCCAAGTCTCCGCGCTTGAAGTAGCCGATGTCCCCGTGCGTCGAATCGGCGCCGGGCTCCTGGGACCATTTGGACGCAAGCGTCTCGAAGGATTCGCCCTGCTTGAGCTTTTCGATCAAGGCCACAGCCTCGGCATGCGCCACGCTGTCTCGGGTTGGATCTGCGACGACCTTGAGTTGAATCTGCGACACCTTGACCTGATCGGCGAGATCTGGCAAGGAATCCTTGTATTGCTTGTAGAAGGTGATGACGTCGTCGTGCGTGACCTCGACGCGTCCCACATACTTCTCGCGCACCTTGGAGCGAATGCGGTCATCGCGCACTTGCCGCAGGATGCGCAGTCGCATGTCGCTGGGCTGCAGACCAAGATGGGATTGCAAACTCTGCCGGAACGCCTCTTCTCCCCCGAAGGAAGATTGCATGTTCTGCATCTGGCTCTCGACATCTCCTGACAGCTCCGCATCGGAGACCAAGATGGTGTCGAGTTTGGCCCGCACCAGCAACACCTTGTCATCGATCATCTGAGTCAGGAGACGATCACAGCGCTCCGGCAACGTCAGCCGCCCCATGACAGGGTTGTTCCCCATGGACTGCGCCGCCTCGCGCACTTCGGAGGCCAGGATGGTCTGATCTCCGACCAAGGCAGCCACGCCATCCTTGGGAGGCAGTGCCCAAACCGCACCTGCGGAAATCAACAAGGAAAATGCAGCGGACTTGTTCATGGCTTGGCGCGTTTCTGGACGGTGTCCGTAGTGGCCTGTCCGGGAAGCCGATCTTCCCAGACCTTGATCTTGCGGGTACGACGCAGTTCAGCGACCCAGTTTTGCACGCGCCGGCGTCGATCCTCTTCGCGCAAGCGCGCCACGATAGCGTCCTGGACCGTCGCCAACGGCCGAACGGTTCCTGCCGCAGCACGGGAAAGAACGTGGTAGATGTGCCAACCGTCCTGATCCTGGACCGGAGAACTGATTTCGCCTTCTTTGAGGGCGAAGATGGCATCGGCAACGCCCTGAGCCAACTCACCGCGCCGATAAAGCCGCGTCGCCTGCGGGTTGCGAGCCAAGTCGGGGTCGATCCGCGCCGCTTCGTCAGAGAAGTTGGCCGGGGTCAAGCGCGCGCGCAGAGCCGCAGCGGTGGGCTGATCAGGAAGTCGCACCTGCATGAAGGAGACTTCTGGTTCGCGACGCAGGAATTCTTCCTGATGAGTCTCGAAATAGCGGCGGATATCGGCATCGGAAGGGTCGGGCACCGAGTCGAAAACGCGCTGGATGAGCAGTTGAGACAGCAGTTCGTCTCGTTGCTCGTCCAGGATGCGGCGCACCTCGGGATCCTTGAGGAGTCCGCGGTTCTTGGCCTCGTCGGCCAAAACACGCGTCTGGACCCAGCGACGCACCAAGTCCAGGTAACTTTCACGGGTGGCGTAGCGGGAGAGTTCTGGAGGCACGAGGCCTTCCAGTTCCTGGCGGGTGAGCGTAGCCCCCCCGACCTTGGCCACGGCATCATTTTTCTCACGGGAGCAGCTGGTCAGGAACAAAATCCCGGCAAACGCCCAAAGCATCGAAATGCGCATCATCTTCATCGCCTCCAGAAGATAGGAAGACGCAACCCGAAGCGCCCGCGCAGATATTGCAAGTCTTCGAAAATCATGCACTTGCATACATCTTCGATGGTAAAATTCCTTCACTGGAAGAACTTGCTCGGAATACCTACTCTACTTGGAATAAATGTCATCAAGCCGTTTGCGTCTCTGGATCATGCCAACCCAACTGGGTTCCTTGACCTCTCATGTCGCCACCAAGGCTCTGCGCGGCTTTTCGCGGCGCAATCCTAAGGTCGACGTAGAGATTCGTGTGCTCCCTTGGAGCATCGCTTGGCGCGAGATCTTAAAGGCCCTGAAGCGCGGAGAGCCGCCCGACGTCCTGCAGGTGGGCACCACCTGGATGGGAACCCTTTCGCACCTCGGCTTTCTGGGAGACGTTCCTGAATGGGTGGAGGAGCGCCCGTGCCTCGCTCCGTGGCTGGACGAAGCGGTACAATTTGACGGAATCCGTCGCGGTGTCCCCTGGGTCGCCGAGTGCAGCGGACTCATCGCCCGTGAGGACATCCTGTCGCTCGCCAAAGCCACGCCTTCGGATCTCTCCACCTGGAACGGCTTTCTGGGCGTCTGTCATCATCTTGCCGAAGACGCCCGACGCGACGTCATCGACCCCTTCCATCCGCTGCCAGTGGGCATCACTTGCCGCCCAGAGCCGGTCACGCTGCACAACCTCGCTTCCTGGCTGTGGTCGGGAGGCTGGGAGCTCGGATCCCTGCTTGATGGGCACTCCGCCATCCTTGCCCACGAGAGCACGAAACCGGGCTTCAAAGTCTTAAAAGACCTTCTCAAGGTGAACCGCACCGCCCAGGACATGGGCGCCATCCAACCCTACCGGCTGTCCCAGGATTTCTACGAGGAGGGCCGCTTCGCCTTCCTCATCGGCCACACCTGGCGCATCGTCAAGGGACTTCTCGACCCCAAGACCGCCGCGGAGCTGCGCTGGCCCATCACCTACCTGCCCATTCCCGCCGGCCCCGCCGGCTCCATCCAACGAGGCGGCGGATCGGTGCTGGTGGTGCCGCAGCACAGCCTGCAATCAGATCGCGCCTGGCTCTTGGTGCGGCACATGATCTCCGACGAATTCATGTCCGAGTGGACCATGGCTTCGGGCGATCTCCCGGCCCACGAAAGCGCCTTCTGGGAAGACCCGGAACGGGCTCGGCTGCTAGCTCCCTTGCGCGAAGGCATCCAGCGGGCACGCATCTATCCGGCTCACCCCATGTGGGCCACCATCGAATCCATCCTGGGGCGCGGACTCTCGACCATTCTCTGGAGCATTCTCTCCGGCGAGCACATCGAAGAGCGAACCAAGCCTATGGCGCGCAAGATCGACGCCGAACTCAACGCGCTTTTGCGCCTGGGATGGGACCTGGACGTCAACCAATGAAGAACCTTCAGGACATCGACCTCGGACGCCTGGGCAGCGAAGCCGCCCTGTGCCTGTGTGTTCCTGACACGTCCTACCGCATCTTCCAGGCCGCCTGCGCCGTGGTCCTCAAGGGCTTCGAGGAGGCGGTCGAGCAGGTGCGGCTCTACCTGCTGGACACTAAGGAGAACGTGCTCTGTGAAGAGGCCCTGATCGATCATCAGGGCGCCATGGAAGGCAGCGACCTCATCCCCCTCTACCAACTCCCCCCAGAGCTGGTGCGCGACCACAAGGTGTGGCAGCACGGCATGGGAACTCAGTTCGAGGTGTTGGTGCCGCTCACTTCGCAAGGAAAGCTGGTCGGACTGGTGGGGCTGGTCAGCCTGCAGCCCTTCTCGGATGCGATTTTGGAGCAGCTCCCGTTCTTTGCCCAGTCCCTGGTCGCAGGCATCATGCTGGTGCAGCGCTCCCGCGAGAAGCGGCGCTCCGAACGGCTGCTGCACGCCGCCACCACCACCGCCCGTGCGCTTCAGTCCTCGGACGGAGTGGAAGACCTGTTGGGCAACTTCGCGCTGATGGCCGTGGAGGAGATGGGCTTTGATCGCGCCACCTTCATCATCTTCGAGGACGACGGCAAGACCGTTCGCAAGGCCATCTGCGCTCGCGCCGGCTCGGGCATCATCGAGCTCCCGGTGCTACCGGAGATCGCCGCCTTGGAGGAAGCTTCGGCCGGCAACCTGCCAGGGCTGTGGCTTCCCATGCGCAAGGGTTCACGGCTTCTGGGCGCCCTTTTCGTCGACAACCTCTATTCCGTGGAGCCGCTGCCGCAGGACGCCGTACAGGTCCTTTCGGACCTCACCGGCCAAGCCGCCCTGGCGCTGGAAAACGCCCGCCTCATCGAGCGGCTGCGCGAAGCTGCCCTGCGCGACGATCTGACCGGTCTCTACCGCCCCAACTACTTCAACGAGCGCGCCCATGAGGAGCTGGCCAACTGCCTGCGCCGCGGCGATTCCACCGGCCTTCTGATGCTCGACCTCGACCATTTCAAGGACATCAACGACACCTGGGGACACCCCGCCGGTGACTTGGTGCTGATCCGCCTAGCCGAGCGCCTCAAGGTCTGCCTGCGCGTGGGCGACATCGCCTGCCGCAAAGGGGGCGACGAATTCATCGTGCTGGTGCCTGGCCTTACCGCCGAACGCGGACAGAAACTGGCCGAACGGCTTTTGGAAGACGTGTGGGAGCACCCCGTCGAACTCACGGGAGAGCGCACCATCCGCATCTCCCTCTCGGTGGGACTCGCCCTCTTCCCCGAACACGCCGACAACTGGATGGACTTCTGGCAACACGCCGACG
>DAIPHW010000112.1:0-7783 GCA_036771135.1 Fibrobacterota bacterium
GGAAGGAGGGCGAGGTGGCGAAATGGCGATCCACAAGCGTCCCGTCGCCGCTAGCCACCGCCACCCGGATTCTGTCAATCTCTGCGCTCATACCTGGGAAAGCGCCTGTTCCAGGTCTTCCAGCAGATCAGCCGACTCCTCGATGCCAAGCGAGAGCCGCACCAAATTGTCAGTGATGCCCACGCGCGCGCGTTCCTCGGGCGGGAAGGCTGCGTGGGTCATGGTGGCCGGATGGCAGGCGAGAGACTCCACCCCACCGAGGCTCTCGGCCGGGAAGATGAGCTTTAAGGCCGCGAAGAAACGTTTGGTCTCCTCCAGGCCGCCCTTGACCCGGAAGGAGACCATGCCGGGAAGTCCAGACATTTGCTTCTTCGCCACGGCGTAGCCGGGATGGTCGGGAAAGCCAGGATAAAAGACCGCCTCCACCTTGGGGTGGGCGCGCAGGTACTCAGCGACGACGCGAGCGTTCTCGCCGTGGCGCGCCATGCGCAGCGGAAGCGTACGAATGCCGCGCTGCAGCAGGTAGCTGTCCATGGGCGACGGGACCCCGCCGGCGGCGTTCTGGTAGAACTTGATCTTCTCCCACAAATCGTCGCGGTCGGTGATCACGGCGCCGCCGATGACGTCGCTGTGGCCGCCCAGGTACTTCGTCGCGCTGTGCACCACGATGTCGGCGCCAAGCGCAAGAGGCTGCTGCAGGGCCGGGCTTGCGAAGGTGTTGTCCACCACGATCACGGGGCGCTTTGCTTGCCCCTGGAAGCGGGCATAGATCAATTTGACGGTTTCTGCAATATCCAGCACGTTCAGGAGGGGATTGGAGGGAGACTCGATCCAGACCAGCGCAGTCTTTTCGGAAAGCTCCGCCGCCACCGCTTCGGGAGTGGAAGCCGCGGCCACCACGGTGCGGATGCCGTACTTCTCCAGCACGCGATGGAAGAGCCGGTAGCTGCCGCCATAAATGTCAGGAAGCGTCACGATCTCATCATTCGGCACCAGCAGATCAAGGATGGCGGTGGAGGCCGCCTGTCCGGAGGCGAAAGCCAGCCCGTGCTTGCCGCCTTCCAGGGCGGCAAGGGTGGTTTCCAAAGCCTGGCGACTGGGGTTTCCGGTGCGGGCGTACTCGAAGCCCTGGCGCAGGCCGCCAAGTCCGTCCTGGCGGAAGGTGGAACTGAAGTGGACCGGCACGTTGACGGCGCCGGTGGCTGGGTCGGGTTCCTGGCCGGCGTGGACGGCGATGGTTCCGAACCTCATGCTGTCTGCCTCTGCCCGTAGGTGATGAGGTCAAAGCGCGTGATCACCTGGCGCGCTTCGCCGTTTTCCGTCAAAAGAATGGCGCTGTGCCCCGAGAGCAGCACCCGCACCGCCTCGTCGAGCGGGGTGCGACCGTCGAGCTCAGGGAAGGGCTTTGCCATGATGTCCCCCACCAAGGTCTTCTCAAGGTCTCCCCCCAGTTGCAGCTGCCGCACCAGGGTAGACTCGTTGAGGCTTCCCACTCGCTTGCCGTCCTGGAACACCGGCAGCTGCGAGATGCCGTGGCTTCCCAGGAGGCCGATGGCCTTGCTCAGGGTGTCTTCCGGAGAGACCCACAGGAGCGTCGCCGAAGGACGCTCCAGATCGCGCAGCAGCGCCCGGCGAGCCGGGCCATTCTCCAGGAAGCCGTGGTCGGACATCCACTGGTCGTCGTACATCTTGGTCAGGTAGTTGCGGCCGGTGTCGGGCAGAATCACCACGATGCGCTTCTTCTCGGAGAAGCGCTGGGCGTACTTCACCGCCGCGGCGAGGGCCGTGCCGGCCGAGCCGCCAGCCAGGATCCCCTCGAGGCTTGCGAGCCTGCGGCCCGCGTTGAAGGACTCCTTATCGCTGACGCGAATCACGTCGTCCACCACCTGGCGGTTGAAGGTCTTGGGAATGAAGTCCTCGCCAATTCCCTCCACGAGCCAGGGCTTCGGGGAATCTCCGGAGTAGATGGAGCCCTCGATGTCAGCGCCAATCACTCGGATCGATGGATCTTGCTCCTTGAGATATTTACCGGTGCCAGAAATTGTCCCAGCCGTTCCCATGGAGGCCACCAAGGCGTCGAGCTTGCCGCCAGTGCCTTCCCAGATCTCAGGGCCAGTGCCCAAGTAATGAGCCTTGGGATTGTCGGGATTGTCGAACTGCGAAGGGCGGAAGGCGCCGGGAATCTCGCGCGAAAGGCGGTCGGCCACGCCGTTGTAGCTCTCGGGGGAGTCGGGCGGCACGGCCGTGGGGGTGACCACCACTTCGGCGCCGTAGGAGCGCAGGAGCGAGATCTTCTCGCGGCTCATCTTGTCGGGCAGCACAAAGATGCAACGAAGTCCATGCACCGCGGCGGCCATGGCGAGGCCCACTCCGGTGTTGCCGGCGGTGGCCTCAATGACGGTGCCGCCGGGCTTTAGGCGGCCGTCGGAGAGGGCCGATTCCAGCATCAGGGCGCCCACGCGATCCTTGATGCTGCCGCCAGGATTTGTCGTCTCCACCTTGACCAGGATTTCGGCCGAAAGCTCCGGCGCGAAGCGGTTGAGGCGCACCAAGGGAGTGTGTCCGATGGCTTGCAGTACGTTGTCGAGAATCTGTTCCTTCATGATCTCTCCTCAAGTGTGGGGTCTTTGGGGTTATCGCGAACGGTCGATGCGTGCCGCGCTCCAGTCCCCCAGCACCTGGATCGCTTGCACGATGACGATGAGCACCACCACGGTGACGATCATCACGCCCGTCTCGTAGCGGTAGTAGCCGTAGTTGATGGCGAGGAAGCCGACGCCGCCGCCGCCCACCACGCCAGCCATGGCCGAGTAGCCGATCAGGCTGATGGCTTGGACGGTGAAGCCGCGCACCAGTCCTGGAAGAGCCTCGGGGAAGAGCACCTCCTTGACGATGAGCCAATTGCTGGCCCCGGTGGATCGAGCCGCCTCGATCACGCCCTTGTTGACTTCCGAAAGCGAGACATCCACAAGCCTTGCGTAGAACGCGATGCAGGCGATGGAAAGCGACACCGAGGCCGAGATGGGGCCGGTGGTGTGGCCAGTCACGAGGTTTGCAAGCGGCAGCACCAGGATGAGCAGGATCACGTACGGCAAGCTCCGCACGAAGTTGACGAAGATGCCTCCCAGGAAGTGGACCAGGCGATTCTGGAGCAGGAGGCCCCGGCGCGTCAAGTAGAGCAAGAAGCCCAGTGGAAGTCCCAGAAGGAGCGCGACCACAAGGCTCACAGCCGACATCTGGAGAGTCTCCCAGAGAGCCTTGCCCAGATCAGAAAGGAGGACGGAAAGATCGGGATCACCCATGACGCAGCACCTCCAGACGCGCCACTCGTTCCCTGAGGAAGACGACGGTGCGCGTGAGGGCCGCCGTGCTGCCTTCGAGCCCCACGATGAGCACCCCTAGGGGGCGTCCGTCGATGTACTCGATGTGCCCGTGCAGGATATTGATGTGCACTCCCAGCTCGCGCACGGCCTGCGAGAGGATGGGGGCCTCGGCGCTTTCGCCGCGGTACACTAGGCGAAGCAGCGTCCCCGGCGCGCTCTGACGCACTCGCTCCGGAAGCTCCAGCTCCAGCGAACGGTTCACCAGTTCCTTGGTGAAGTCATGGACGGGATGGGCAAAGAGTTCGAAGACCCCGTTCTCCTCCACAATCTCGCCGTCCGTCATCACCGCCACCCGGTGGCAAATACTTTTGATTACGGCCAGCTCGTGACTGATGACAAGAATTGTCACGCCCAGACGGCGGTTGACCTCGGAGAGCAGCTGCAGGATCGACTCGGTACTTTCGGGATCCAAAGCCGAGGTCGGCTCGTCGCAGAGGAGCACCGAAGGCTCGGTGGCGAGTGCCCGGGCGATGCCCACGCGCTGCTTTTGCCCTCCAGAGAGCTTTCCGGGCTTTACGAACTCTTTGTCAGAAAGTCCCACGAGCGCAAGAAGTTCCGGGACTCGCTGACGGATTTTGTCTTCAGGAACGCCCGCCGCCAAAAGCGGCAGGGCGATGTTGTCGTGGACGGTGCGCGAGGCAGCCAGGTTGAAATGCTGGAACACCATGCCAATGCGTCGCCGCACGGCGCGCAGTTCCCTTTCAGGGAGCCGGGTGAGTTCGACATCGTCCAGCCACACTTCACCCGAAGTGGGCCGCTGCAGCAGGTTAACGGTGCGCAAGAGCGTGCTCTTGCCGGCCCCGCTGGTCCCGACGATGCCGTAGACCTCGCCGTCGGACACTTCCAAGGAAGCGGCCCGCACCGCGTGAACGGCGCCGGTCTTCCCAGGAAATTCGACATGGATATCTTTCAGACGCAACATTTCTTGATCACTCCCTCATTGCCCGCGCACCGCGGAACAGACGTGTTCCTTACTTTCCCCAGCGCGCCTGGTACCAGTCCGGCTTCTGGAAGCTGCGGAACTGGTCGCGCGCATTCTCCACGGCGAGGCGGAAGGCGCCCGATTTCACCACCTTCTCGAGATCCTTCACCCATGGCTTGTTCAGGTCCTCGGTGCGCACCGCGATCACGTTCTTGATGCTCTCGTCGAGCACCTCGAGCTTCAGGGCACTCGAAAGGTGAAGTCCGGCCGAGATGGCGTAGTTGCCCGGGATCGCCGACAGGGTGGCGCTTCCCAGGGTGCGCGGCAACTGAGCGGCTTCGGTGGGCACGAACTTGAGCCCGTGCGGATTCTCGGCGATATCGTGCACCGTGACCTTGGCCGGATCAATATTCTCCTTGAGCTTGATCAACCCCGCGTGCTGCAGAAAGCGCAGCGAACGAGCGAGGTTGGTGGGATCAAGCGCCAGCGTCACTTCATCACCGGCCTTCAGTTGCGAGAGCGACTTGATCTTGCTCGAGTAGAGCCCGAGACCTGCCGTCGGGACGCGAATCACCGGCGAGAGCTTCAGTCCGCCGTGGTCGGCCGAAAACTTCGCGAGGTAAAGGCTGTGCTGGAAGAGGTTGGCCTCGGTCTCGCCGTGGGCCAGCGCCAGGTTGGGCTGGACCCAGTCCTGGAACTGGACCAGCGACACCTTGTAGCCGAGGCTCTCAAGCCCAGGCTTGATGGCCTTCTCGATGAGCGAAGCGTAGGGTCCGGGAGAGACGCCGAAGCGGATCTCCTTAGGTTCGACGGCGTGAGCGGCAAAGCCGACGCCGGCGGCGAGGACAGTTGCAAGAATGCGATGCTTCATGGTTATTTCCTTTTAGACGTTTTTTGTCAAATCAGAAGTTGTAGGAGTAGGCGACCTGGGTGCGCCAGAGGTCCTCGGTCGCGCCGGCCTTGTAGTCGGTCTCGAAGCGTTCCACCTCGATCGCCACCTTGGACGCGGCGTTCAGGTTGTAGCCCACGTTGCCGAAGACGGCGCTATTGCTGGTGCGCCCCGTCTTAGCCAGCACGGTCGAGGCGTGCACGGTGTCGATGCCGGCACCGACGTTGGCCGTGACCGGACCAGCCTTGAAGCGCAGCGCGGCCCAGCCGCCAAAGCCCTCGACAGGAGCGCCGTTCACGACGCCCTGCCCAATGCCGCCGTTGTAGGTGGCGAGGTCCTCGCCGTAGAAGCCTTCGCCAGCAAGCGAAACGAACGAGACGAGCGGGAGCTCCAGCTCAACGGCGCCCGACCAGCTTGCGACGCTCTTGTAGCTGTTATCGGACTGGAGCACATCCTCCTTGGCGTAGTGGCCCGAGAACCCGAGGGTCGCGAACTGCTTCTCCACCCACAGCGGCAAGCTGACCGCCGTGCGCCCCTGGAAGGTGGGGATGTCGGCGTCATGCCCCGCGTCAGCGGTGGCATTGGTTGCGTAGGCGTTGGTCGCGTTGCCAATGGTGCGCGCCACCGCTGCGGCAACCTCCCACTTTCCGTTTCCGGGAAGTGCGACAGTTTCCGTCACGCGAAACTGAGGGCGGCGCGTGCTGCCGAGATTGCCTGCCTGGTAGAGCACGCCGGCGTTTAGGGTCGGCACGTTCAAGGGAGCGACCAGATCCCAGGTCTGGCCTGCGAGGAAGGAAAGACCGACACTTGGGAAGGCCACCGTTCCATAGGCGTGGCGCAGGCGCGGAACCGGGTTATTCTCCGAACTGCCGCCGCCGTAGAAATCAAATTCGAACTTGCCGCCCAGGGCCAAGCCCTCTCCGTCAGGACCGGCGAGGTTCACACCAAAGCGCGAATTGTCGGCAGTCCAGTTCCATTCGCCGCTGTGTGCGGTGCTTCCGGTCTGGGAGTAATAGGTGAAGTTGCCGGGAGCCGGCGTTCCTCGCTGATTTTCCCAGGAGCCGTCCAATTGGACGAATCCGTACAGCGTTGCCTTGACACCAGATGCCGTAGACACCTGGAGAGGATCCGCTTGCGCAGTCACTCCAACCAAAGCCAGAGCTGCCGTAGCAAGCTGGAACGTCGTCTTATGGGTCGATACCTTCATGCATTTCCTTTCATCTGATCTTCTCGATTTTGAATATCGCTCTAGTAGACTGATGGGGTAAATCAAATCACATAATCCCAGACTTCAGCAAAACCTGTCGCGGGATTATTGAGGGCACAATCCAAGTCGTCAACCAAGTCTTGCGCGTCTTCGATGCCCACCGAAAGCCGCACCAAACCGTCATCCACTCCCAGGCGCTGGCGCAAATTCGCCAACCACTCTCCCTGAGGATGCGCCACCGGAACAGAGACCTGAGACTCTACACCCGCCTGCTCTCCGCTAGCCTTCCACAGGCGCAGCGCCCGCAGAAAGCCCGGCACCAAACCCGGTTCGATGATCTCAAAAGAGACGACAGCCCCGAGCCCACGCGCCTGCTGCCGCAACGACTCACCACCAGCATGCCCCTCCAAGGAGGGATGGAAAACTTTGCGAACCCTGGGATGAGTAGAAAGCCACTGCGCAATCTTGACGGCATTTTCCTGCTGCCGCCGACTGCGCAAGCCGAGCGTCTTCAAACCTTGCAACACCTGCCAAGCATCGAAGGAGGCAAGCTGAGCCGCCGTAGTCTTCTGCAGACGATCAAGCTTGCTGATGAGCCCAGTCAGACGAGTGATGGCAAAGCCTGCCTGCACCTCCCGCACACCAGCCAAATTGCGCGCCCCTACATGCAAAACCACATCCGCACCGTAATCCAAGGGGCGCTGCAACACCGGCGTCAGCGAAGTGTTGTCCACCACCAAAAGCGCACCGCGGCGATGCGTCTCCCAAGCCAATGCGCGCAAATCGGCACCACGCACAAGCACGTGGGAAGGGTTTTCCACAAAGACCGCCTTGACGTCTTCGCTGAACTCGAAGGCCTTGCGGACAGCGTCAAGGTCCGAAGTGTCGACAGGATCTACGCGAATGCCGCGCGATGTCTGCAACTCCCCAAAGAGATTCCAAATTTCGGGATTGAGATCTTCTGTTGCCAAAATCCTCGCCCCCGCCGGCAAGGTCTGCACAAAGGCATGAACCGCCATCTGCCCCGACGAAAAGGCATACGAACGCCCACCCCCCTCGATGGTCGCCAGAACCCCTTCAAGAGTCCGCCGCACATCCTGCTGCCCTTCGCCTTGTCCGCCTATTGCAAAATTGGCCTCCGCTTGAACTAAGCGCGTATCCAGCTTCATCGCATCCTCCAGAAGTTTGTCCCAGCCTCGCTTAGCAGATTTCGCCAAGCCATCGATAGTTTTGATAGTCTATTGAGGATCAAAAAAGGCGCGGACAGAACTTGCAACGCACCCACGCCGAGGAACATTTCATCAAGCGACACCCCGAAGGGCGGGTGGAAGGCTGCATATCTCTACTTCTCATATCTGTAATGTATTCTACAGGAATTGAGA
>DAIPHW010000113.1:0-2537 GCA_036771135.1 Fibrobacterota bacterium
CAATGGCCTGCAAGGGCTGGTAGAAGCCGAACGGGTGCTGCAGCTAGTAGCCCAGAATGACCTCTCCGTAAAGGTAACCGAAGGCAAGTATCCCGGCCTCTTCGGCGAAGTCGCCACGGCCGTCAACACCGCCCAGTCCCGTGTTCAGAGTGCCACCAACATCAGCAAGGCCATCGCCATCGGCGATTTCAAGAAGGAGCTCGAGGCGGCCAAGAAGATCGGCAAGCGTTCCGAACACGACGAGTTCCTGCCTGCCCTCATTAGCATGATGGAGACCATCGATATGGTCTCCAAGGGAACCCATCGCCTGGTAGAAAGTATGGCCAATGGCAACCTCAAGGATCGCGCCCGCAGCGAAATGGTACAGGGAAGCTGGCGCACCATGGTCGAGGGCATAGGGTCAATCATCGACAATCTGACCAAGCCCTTGGCGCTGTCCTCGCAATACCTAGACAAGATCGGCCAAGGCATCATCCCCGAAGTCATCACCGAGGAGTGGAAGGGAGAATACAACCGCACCCGCAACAGCATCAACGACGCCATCAATGGCCTGCAAGGGCTGGTAGAAGCCGAACGGGTGCTGAAGACGGCCGCAGCCGGCGACTTGAGCGATCGTATCCAAGGCACTTACCAAGGCGTCTACGACAGCACCAAGGTCAATGTCAACAGCCTAATGGACACCCTGTCGCAGCTGCTTTTAGAAGACGCCGGGCGCGTCCTGCGCGAAGCTGCCGGAGGCAATCTTACTCAGCAGATCTCCCGCGAGTACAAGGGGTCCTTTGAGGAGATGAAGGGCAGCATCAACTTCCTGGTGATGAGCCTAGCTGACATCATCCGCCAGCTGCAGCAGAACGCCAGCACCCTGGCCGGCGCCTCCGAAGAACTCTCGGGCGTCTCCACCCAGATGCTGGCCGGTTCGGAGCAGATGGTGAACCAGTCCACCAGCGTCGCCGGAGCCACCGAACAGATGAGCGCCAACATTGGCAACATGGCGGCGGCGGCCGAGCAGATGAGCGCCAACGCCGGCGAAGTGGCAAGTTCGGCCGAACAGCTCTCGCAGAACATGAACGCTGTGGCGGCCGCCGTGGAGGAGATGAGCGCCTCGATCGGGCACATTGCCAAGAACGCCGGAGAAGCCAAGAGCGTCTCCAACGAGGCGACCAGCTCGAGCAAGAGCGCCACCCAGACCATGACCAAGCTGGGCGAGGCGGCCAAAGAAATCGGCAAGGTGACCGACGTCATCAAGCGCATCGCCGACCAGACCAACCTCCTGGCGCTCAACGCCACCATCGAGGCAGCCAGCGCCGGCGAGGCCGGCAAGGGCTTTGCCGTGGTGGCCAACGAGATCAAAGAACTGGCTGCCCAGAGCGCCCGTGCCGCCGACGACATCGCCCGCCGTATCGAAGGCGTGCAGGAGAACACCGGCTCGGCGGTGAAGATGGTCGACGAGGTCTCGGGAATCATCCAGCGCATCGAATCCTCGGTCAACGACATCTCGATCTCTGTAGAACAGCAGACCAAGGCAGCTGGCGAGATCAGCTCCAACGTAAGCCAAGCAAGTCTCGGATCGCGCAACATTGCCACCTCCATCACGGAAGTGGCCAAGGGGGCCAACGAGGTTTCGCGCAACTCCGGTGAAGCCGCCAAGGGATCTCACGATGTGGCCTCGAACATCACCGAGGTACGCACTGCGGCGAGCGAGACCAACAAGGGATCGCAGCAAGTCTCAAGCTCTGCTGGCGACCTGGCCCGCATGGCCGGTGAACTGCAAGGCGTGGTCAAGCGCTTCCAAGTCTGAGATTACCTTTCTCAGAGCTCCCGCCCCCTCATCAGGGGTGGGAGCTTTTTTGTTGCATAAAAAAAACACAAATGAGAATCTTAGTAAGAATCAACGTCGCTCGTTCTCTCTTCATAGCTGCTTTGAAATCAACGACTTATGTCGTTTCACCAATCATGAGACATTCATAGCATATCCTCTGCAACTTCTCAAAATGATAGGCTTACAGAATCATTGCTTGTGACTCTCTCTGACTGCGACTAAGGATGAAATCTCTCGTGCCCCCCACTTCTTCCCTCCTTCCCACAATGCCCTCAAACACAATCAAGCCTTCCAATCTTGGCGACGGCAGCAGCACCATTGACGCCTTCGATTTTCCAATCCTCTGCGTAGACCGGATCGGGCGCATCTTGACGGCCAATCACGCCTTCGCCACTCATGATGAAACGGAACATTCCCGTCTGCGCGGACGCTTTCTGCAGGAAAATTTTCATACGGCGGAAATCCCAGCGGATTATCTCCCGCGCCTGACCTATGTGGTGGAAACCGGCAAGATTTTGCGCTACGTGGTAAACGCCCACGTCAACCGCTGGTTCCGAGTGAACCTGTTTCCCATGAGCAAACATGAGCGCGTCGAACGCGTCTTCATCTGCGTAGAGGAAATCTCAGACGTCAAGCGCGCCGAACATGCTTTCCGGGAAAGCCAGGAACAATTACTTCAGATCACCAACGCTCTCAACGACGCCTTTTGCGTGATGGA
>DAIPHW010000113.1:2637-7701 GCA_036771135.1 Fibrobacterota bacterium
TCGTCTCGCTCAAGACCGTGGTCGCCACCGTCACCCTCATCACCGGAAGCCTATTGCACAAGGCCACCCATCATCTGGAAATCGTCCTAGAGCCGAACCTTCCCGCCGTAAAGGGAAACCAGCAGCAACTGGAACAGGTGGTTCTGAACCTCGTGACCAACGCCGCCCAGGCCCTAGAAAATCCGGAACAAGCCATCCGCATCCATGCCAGGCTCCACAATCCAGAGACGGTGGAACTGGTCGTGGCCGACGAAGGTCCAGGAATCCCGCGCGAGTTCCTTTCGCGCATCTTCAATCCCTTCTTTACCACCAAACAAGGCAAAGGCGGCACGGGCCTCGGGCTTTCCATCGCCCAGCGCATCATCCAGAGCCACGGCGGCAAGCTCCTCCTGGCATCGAGCGAAGGCAAGGGAACCAAGGCCAGCATTCTGCTGCCAGTGCCCGTAGAGACGGGTCTCTCCTCTTCCGAGTAGTTTTTGCCTATGCCTTCCTTGCTCCATCTCGCCATTTCTCCCTGCCCCAACGACACCTTCCTCTTCGAGGCGCTCGCTCACGGACAAACCTCGCTGGGCCGGCTTGAGACACGCTTCCTCGACATCGCCGAACTCAATGCCCTGGCTGCAAGCCCCAACGGTCCCGACCTGATCAAGGTCTCCTGCGCCAGCGTCCCCCTCTTCCTGAAGCACTATCGCCTGCTTCCCTGCGGCGGTGCCATGGGCGAAGGCTGCGGCCCCTTGCTGCTGCGCCGTCCAGGGACCACCAGACTCTCGCAAGTGGCCATTCCCGGACGCGCCACCACCGCCCACGCGCTCTTTCGCTTCTACCTGGAACAGAACTCCCTGACGGCTCCGCAAGAGCAACTCCGCCGCTTCGATGAAATCCCGGCAGCCATCCTAAAA
The DNA here is from genome assembly GCA_036771135.1 of Fibrobacterota bacterium. Lineage (GTDB taxonomy): Bacteria > Fibrobacterota > Fibrobacteria > UBA5070 > UBA5070 > JBDKGV01. Next base: position 3,537 of record DAIPHW010000113.1, read on the forward strand.
GGGGACGTGGACCATGGCGTGGTGATCCACGAGACGCGCTTCGTATACCGCGAACTGGGCCTGGAAGCGGCCGTGGATCTTGGCGAGTTTTGGGAGCAGAAGACCAGCTCCCCCATCCCTTTGGGGGCCTTGCTTGCCCGACGCGATCGCGGCGAAGCCTTTGCCCGCGAGGCCGTGGCCGCCGTGCAACAAAGCTTGGACGCCGCTTGGCAGCGCTCAGAACCGCTCACGCCTTGGATCTCGCAGCATGCCCAGGAGATGGCCCCGGAGGTTCAGCGCTCCCACATCGCCACCTACGTCACGCCCTACAGCCGCGATATCGGAGAGCGCGGCCTCAAGGCTCTGGAGCTTCTGTGGACGACAGCCGGAGCATTGCTTCCAGAAAAGTGGCCGGAAACAGCCTCAATTGCCCTCGCACTGGAAGAAACGGCCTGCCTGCGCCGATAAATTCCATATTCTAAGCTGATGCTGATACTTGTCCTCATTGTTTGTCTGGGCTGCGTAGCCGTTCTAGGACTGGTGTTTTGGATTCGCCGGCAAAAGACCCTCAGCGAGGGCGACGACAAGGAGTGGATTCTGCTCCTGTTTCCTGGCGGCGCCAGCGACCCGTACGGCAAGACGGTCGTAAAAACGCTACGGCACATGCACTTCGAGGCGCGCCATCTCTCCGAGACGGGACTAGACATCACGGCGGCCTTGACGCGCCTGCACCCGTCTTTGATCATCGCCCACCAACCAAGTTACGGAGACATCATCTCGCGGCAAGAGGAGGACGACAGCTCTCTGGCCAGCACCCCGGTACTCTATCTAGAGACGCGTTTGGTGAAGGGGCACTCCAACCTGCGCGTGCAATTGCCACCGGGGGCCAAGGCTTCCCAGATCGGCGGTGCCGTACTCGACCTGTTGGGACGTCGTCCCACCCTGCACGAACTGTCGCGGCGCGACAACGTGCAACTGGAGATCGAAGCGGGAAAGGTGATGGAGTTCCTCCACTTCCTGCACACCATGGAAAAGACCGGCAAGATTGAGATCCGCACCCGTCAGATCACCGGCGTCTTGTGGATGGAAAAGGGCGGCATCGTCCATGCCGTGGTCGGACGCCTGGAAGGCCTCGAAGCCCTGCACAACATGCTTGACTTCGTGCAGGGGACCTTGGTGTTCACCCCCGGCCTGATGCCCACGCGCCGCACCATCCTGGACGGCGCCATGAGCGTGCTTGCCGAATACGCCCGAAGGAGGGACGAACTTGCCAAGGCTTCTGGGGATTGATTACGGCGCCCGGCGGATGGGCATTGCCCTTACCGACACCGAAGGCCGAACCGCTTACGGCTACGCGACTCTAGATACCCGCAAGTGCCAGGTGCTCAAAGAGATCGCCCGCATCATCGACGAAGAGATGGTCCACGAGATCGTGCTGGGACTCCCGTTGCGCAGCGACAACGACAAGCCCTCAGAGACGGCGATTGCAGTGGAAAAGTTCGCCCAGGAACTGCGGCAGCGCTTTCCCAAGCACCCCCTCCATCTAGAGGATGAGCGCTTCACCTCGTTTGCGGCCGAAGAGGGCCTAAAGGCCGACGGCTGGGTCCCGAGCAAAGACAGCAAGGCGGCTGTAGATAAGGCGGCGGCGCGCATCCTGCTGCAGGACTTCCTGGACGAGCGCGCGCGCGGCGAGAAGCCGGCGCCATCGACTTCGGACTAAGATCCTCACCATTTCGCTCTATCTGGCGTTCACGGCCGGATGACGGCGACGCTTGCACCACTCCAGGATCTTGCCATCAGCGGTGACCAGTGGCAAGCCAAGGTAGAGCGAGGTGGCCACGATCAGCCGATCAGCGGGATCGCCGTGAAAGCCGTCGAGGCTGCAGGCCGAGAGGCCAATCTCGGGATGCAGCGGCACGAGGTGAATGCCGGGAAGCGCCAAGGCACGCCGCAGCCACGGGGCCGCACCGGTAGGAAAGACCAAACGTCCTTTCTCGGCGAGCATGCCGATCTCCCAGCTCGAGATAGCCGCCACGAAAAGGCCTTCCGCCACCGCCGCCGCGTCGATCTTCCGCAGGATTTCGCGCCCTAGCCGCGCATCGCCTTCCAGGAGCCAGACCAAGACGTGCGTGTCCAGGACAAGTCCTGTCGCGGTGGGAGCTTCGTGCGCCGCCAGAGCCCCGGCGCGAGACTCAGCCTTCTTCGGCATCCCAGGCTTCGCCGATGCCGGAGACGATGTCACCGCAGATCTTGGCGCCGCCGTGCAGGCGCCCGAAGAGGGAGCGCTCCTTCGCGGGCGACATGGGCACCAGCCGCGAGACCGGGACGCCACGCTTGGTGATGACGAACTCCATTTGGGCGTCATGGACCTCGTCCATCAGCGCCAAGCACTGCGCCTTAAAGGTGCCGGCAGGAATCATGGTCATCTCGCTCATGACCATAAGCTACATCCTTCGCGACGGCTTCGCAAGCAGCAGCTCAGTCCTCCAGGCGCGAGAGCATGTCTTCCAGTTGCACCTCGTCGACCAGCACCTCGCGGGCCTTGCTGCCGCGATCCTTGCCGACGATACCGATGCGCTCGAGCTGGTCCATGATGCGGCCGGCGCGGGCGAAGCCGATCTGCATGCGCCGCTGCAGCATCGAGACCGATCCGTTGCGCACTAGCACCACCATGCGGGCAGCCTCGGCAAACTTGTCGTCGAGCCGCTGACCCGCCCGCGGATCCTCTTCAATAAACTCCGCGTCCTCTTCAAGCTGGAACGACTCCAAAAGCGGGAAGTCCACGTCCTGTTCGGCGCAGGCGTTGGCCACGATCTCAGCCTCCTGATCCGACACGAAGGCCCCGTGCACGCGTCGCGGCTCGGGGGCGTCCACGGCCCGGAAGAGCATGTCGCCGCGCCCCAAGAGGTCCTCGGCGCCCTGGCGGTCGAGGATGGTGCGGGCATCGATCTGGCTTGCCACCTGGAAGGCGAAGCGGGTGGGAAGGTTCGCCTTGAGGACACCGGTAATGACGTTGGTAGAAGGCCGCTGGGTGGCCAAGATCAGGTGGATGCCCACGGCGCGCGCCTTCTGGGCGATGCGCGCCACGGCCGTCTCGACCTCCTTGCCAGCCACCATCATGAGGTCGGCGAATTCGTCGATGATCACCACCAAGTAGGCCATCACGGCGCGATCGGCCGGCGCCACGGCGTCGGGCACGGTTTTCTCGTCCACCTTGTCGTTGAAGCCGGCGATGTTGCGCACTCCGGCCTTGGCCAGCACCTCGTAGCGGCGGTCCATCTCGGCGGCCACCCACTTGAGGGCCAGCACCGCCTCGTCGGGCTTGGTCACCACCGGAGCCAACAGATGCGGAATCTTCTGGTAAGTGGAAAGCTCCACCACCTTGGGGTCCACCAGAATCATGCGCAGCCGCTCGGGGCTCTGCGAGAAAAGGAAGGAGGCCATCAGGGTGTTGATGCACACCGATTTGCCAGAACCTGTCTGACCGGCGATCAGAAGGTGGGGCGCCCGCGAGAGGTCGGTCACCACGGGATTTCCTACGATGTCCTTGCCCAGCACCACCGGGAGCTTCAGCTTCGGGTCGTGGTACTGCGGGGCGTGGAGGATCTCCTTGAGGTGCACCGTCTCGGGGTTCACGTTGGGAATCTCGATCCCGACCAGCGCCTCGCCGGGAATGGGCGCCTGGATGCGGATGCGACGGGCGCGCAGCGTCAGGGCCAGGTCGTCGGAGAGGTTGACGATCTTGCGCACCGGCGTGCCGGGCGCCAGCTCCACCTTGAAGCGGGTGATGACGGGGCCCGGCTCGATCTGGATCACCTTGCCCGAGACGCCGAAGTTGCGCAACTGCAACACTAGGTCCTCGGCCATGGACTGGAGCTTTGCCTCGTCCACTTCATTTTCTATGACCGGAGGATCTGGCAGAATGGAGATGTCGGGGATGCGGTAGGTGCCGCGCGCCGGGGCGAAAGGATTGCGCGGCGCCTCGGGCGGCAGTGGCGGAGCGCGACGCAGCGGCGCAGGACGCATCGTCGGGTCGCGCTGCGGGAGGTCTTCGTCAGATTCCGTCCATTCTTCTTCCAGCTCGGGAAGGCCAGCAAGCGCAGCGCCCGGAACGGCGGCAAGGGCGGGCCCTGGAAGGCTCGCCGAGAGTCCTTGCGACAGATCCTGTCTCATCTCCTCGGGCGGG
>DAIPHW010000114.1:0-7665 GCA_036771135.1 Fibrobacterota bacterium
ACCGAGCGTCCCACGTTCTTGATGCCCGCGAGTCCGTAGACGAACTTGCCGTGCTGCACCGAGAAGCCGGCCCGGGACACCTGCACGTCGGGGGCCAGCACCTCGATGTGCTGGCGCTTGCACTCGTCTACCAGTTGCACCAGCCGCTCGGTCTTGTCCAGTTCCGAGTTGCAGTTGGCGGCCAGGTATTCGGCGCAGTAGTGGGCCTTGAGCCAGGCGGTCTGGTAGGCCACCACGGCATACGCGGCGGCGTGGCTCTTGTTGAAGGCGTAGGCGGCAAAGGGGATCAGGAGATCCCAGACCTTCTTGGCGAGCTCCTTGGGATAACCCCGCTTGATAGCGCCGCCGACAAATTTTGGTTCTTCGTGGAGCAGCTTTTCCTTGGCTTTTTTGGCCATCAGACGCCGCAGCAGATCAGCGCCGCCCAGGGTGTAGCCGCCCAGCGTCTGGGCGATGGCCATCACCTGTTCCTGGTAGACCATCACCCCGTAGGTGGTGCCCAGGATCGGCTCGAGGTCGGGGTGGTAGCAGTCGATCGGCTCCAGCCCCTGCTTGCAGCGAATGAAGGTCGGAATCTGGTCCATGGGGCCCGGGCGGTACAGGGCGTTCATGGCGATCAGGTCTTCCATGCGCTCGGGCATGAGCTTGCGCAGGTAGTCCTGCATGCCGCGGGACTCGAACTGGAAGACGCCCACGGTGTCGCCGCGCGAGAGCATGGCGTAGGTCTCGGGATCGCCGTCGGGCAGCTTCCCGACATCGACGTCCACCCCGTGCTCCTCCTTGATGAAGGCGCAGGTCTCCTGGATCACCGAGAGGTTGCGCAGCCCCAGGAAGTCCATCTTGAGAAGCCCGATATTTTCCACGTACTCCTTGGAGTACTGGACCACCACGTCGTTGGGCTTGCCTTCGGGGCAGTAGAGGGGAGCAAAGTGGTCGACCACGTCGGGGGCGATGATCACGGCGGCGGCGTGGACGCCGGTCTGGCGCACGTAGCCTTCCACCTTGCGGGCCGTGTCGTAGGCGGTCTTGTAGCTTGCGTTCTCGGGCTTTTCCAGCTCTTCCTTCAGCTGGGGCGAGTTGGTGATCGCCTCCTCGAGGCTTGGTGGCTTTCCGGCGTCGGGAGGCGGGAAGAGCTTGGTGAGTCGGTTGACCTGGTTGTGGTCCAGGCCCAGCACGCGCGCCGTGTCCTTGAAAGCGGCCTTGCTCATGAGGCGCCCGTAGGTGATCACCTGCGACACTGAGCTCGCGCCGTACTTGTCGCGCACGTACTGGATGATCCGGCCGCGGTCGAGGTCCGAGAAGTCGGTGTCGATATCGGGCATCGTCACGCGCTCGGGATTCAGGAAGCGCTCGAAGAGGAGCGCGTACTTGAGCGGGTCGACGCTCGTGATGCCGGTGCAGTAGGCCACGATGGAGCCCACCGCCGAGCCGCGTCCTGGGCCCACCGGGATGTCCAGCTCGGCCGCCGCGCGCACGAAGTCGGCCACGATGAGCATGTAGCCCGCGACCTTCATCTTCTTCATCATCTCGAGCTCGTACTCGAGGCGCTTCAGGGCGGTGCCGTCGTCGTCCGGATAGTGAGTCTTCAGCCCCTCGTGGGAGATGTGCGAGAGGTAGTCGTCATCGTTGGTAAAACCTTCCGGCAGCGGAAACTTGGGGTAGAAGTAGGCTCCGGTGGGGATCTCGGCCTGGCAGCGCTCGGCGATCGCCAGGGTGTTGTCGCAGGCTTCTGGCCAGCGCGCGAAGAGCTCGCGCATCTCGTCGGCGGTCTTGAGGTGGAACTCGCGCGAGGGGAGCTTTTCCAGGTCGGGGTCGTCCAGCCGCTTGCCGGTGCGAATGCAGGCCAGGATCTCCAGCACCTCGTGGTCTTCCCGGGTGATGCAGCGGGCGCTGTTGGTGGCCACGAGCGGAATGGACAGTTCCTGTCCTAAGGTGGCCATGGCCTCGCAAAGGGCGTCGTCGTCGGGGAGGAGATGGTGGTTCATCTCCAGGTAGAAGTTCCCCTCGCCGGCGAGGTCGCGCCATCCGGAGGCCGCCTCGCGGGCGCGGTCGAGCTTGCCTTCGCGGAGCAAACGGTCGATCTCGGACTCGAAGCCGCCTGAAAGGAAGATGAGTCCCTCGTGGTACTGGGAGATCAAGGCCCGGTCGACGCGAGGGCGTCCGTTCAGGTAGGACTCGCGGTGGGAAAGCGAGATGATCTTGCAGAGGTTGCGATAGCCCTCTTCCAAGGTGGCGCAGAGGGCCACCACCGGATAGGCGGGCGTATTGGGAGCCATGCGGTCGGAGGCTACCCAGAGCTCGGTTCCCAGGATGGGATGGATGCCGGCATCCTTGCTCAGGTACTGGAACTCGATGGCGGGCATCATGGTCCCGATGTCGGTCAGGGCCAGGGCGGAGAAGCCGAGATCGGGAAGCTTCTTGAACAGGGGCTTGAGCTTGATAGCCCCCTCGAGCATGGAATACTCGGTGCGGACGTGGAGGTGGACGAAATTGCTCATTCGGGGAGGAAAGGTAGCTACCCGACCACCCGCACCCGGCTGGCTCCTTGGCCCTGCGGCAGGACCTCGATATGCACCGGGATTTCGGCCTTCATCTCTTCCACGTGGGTGATGAGCCCCACCTTGCGGCCTTGGGCCTGGAGGCTCCCCAGCGCGGCCAGCACATGACGCAGCGATTCTGAGTCCAGAGTGCCAAAGCCCTCGTCGATGAAGAGCGTCTCTACCGAGAGATCGCCACCCGCCATGTGCGAAAGTCCGAGCGCTAGGCCCAGCGAGACCAGGAAGCTCTCGCCGCCCGAGAGGGTGTGAACCGGACGCAACTCGTCGTAGCTCTCGTGGTCGATCACCCCGAAGTGCATTGAGTCCGGGAGCATCTTCAGGGCATAGCGTGGCGCGATGGTGGTGAGCTGGCGGTTGGCCTCCTCCAAGAGGATCTCTAGGGTGTACTGCTGGGCGATGCGGCTAAAGCGCTGGCCATCGCTCGAGCCGATCTGCTCGCTGAGCAGGTCCCACGCTTCCAGGGCCGTACGCGCGGTTTCCAGTTCCTGTTCCAGGGCTTCGGCCCGCACCCGGACCGCCTCGTCCTGGGCAAGTTCCAGTTCCAATCGCGCGTGTTCTTCGCGCTTTTGGGAAAGCTCTGCGAGGGATTCCTCCAGCTGTACGCGGGCGGTTTCGCTTGGGGCTTCCGGAGCTGCCGCCAGGGAAAGCTGGCTGATCCGTTGCCGTGCCGCCTGGGCTTCCTGCTCCTCCTGCTGGCGCAGCTGTTCGGCTTTGCCCGAGAGTTCGGAGCGTTTGCGTTCCTGTTCCTGCAGGGCCTGTTGGATGGTTTCTAGGTGACTTTGCGCATCTCGGAGGCTTGCCTCCAGTTCGCCTTCCACCTCGGCAACCGGCCTCCCTGCGAAGATGGTACTGCGCTCCCGGGAGACTGTCTGATGGGCGTCTTGGGCCGCCTCGACGTCTTGGGCCGCTTTCCGATGCTCGCCTCGCCGTTCTTCCAAGGCTGCTGCGCGCGCCTCTGATCCGGCCGCGAGGGTTTCCAGTTTCTGTCGCAAGGTTTCGGCCGCCTCGCGCATTTCCAGGAACTGTCCCATCCTGGCTTCCAGCTGCGGCAGGAAATTGGCGTTTCCATGGAACGGTTCGCGCCATGCCTGCCCCTGGAAAGGGGCGTCCAGGCTGGTCTCGGCCTCTTCCAGGGCGCTGCGAGTGCGTTCGAGTTCGCGGCTTGCCTGCCCGCAGAGCTCCTCTTGGGCGGTGGTCCGGGCGGCGGCCGCCTGCAATTCGGAGCGGAGGTGGTCGCGTTCTTGCAGCGCCTTGAGGGTTTCGAGGAGCGCGGCCTGTTCGGCTTGGATTGCGGCAATCTCATCTCGGGTCCAGAGGACGGGATCTTGTGCCGCCTGGGCCTCAGAGCAGAGGCTTGGCTCAACTGCAATCGCTGCTTGCCGTGCCGCAGCGCGGGCACGGGCCTCGTCTTCCATCTGCAGGAGGGTGTGGAGCTTTTCCAGATCGGTGCGCGCCTGGGCGGCAGTCTCGCGGGTGCGGGCCTCTTCCTGCTGGTGCGCGATCAGCAGGGCGTCAAAGGCGGGGACATGGTTTCCCCAGGGGTGCGCGAGGCTTCCGCACACCGGGCACGGGTGCTCTGGCTTCAGGGCGGCGCGCAGGTGCTCGACGTTTTCCGAAAGTGCCGTGCGGGTGGCTTCCAGCAGGCGCTGCGCGGTTTCCCAGGCGGCAAGGCTGCTGGCAAGGCAGGCCTGCAACGGCTGTTCCTGGGCTTTGGCCTGAAGAATCTGCTCGCCGTGGGCCTCAATCTCCTTGGAGAGCTCCAACCACGGGAGCAGTGCTCCCAGGGCGTCGAGCCGCGTCGTGGCGGCTTCCAAACGTATGTGCGCCGACTCGGTCGTGAGCTCTTCGGAAAACGGAGATTTTGACAGTTCCTGCTCAAAGCGTTTCTGATCCCGGAGCACCTCTGCGAGGCTTGCCTGGGCTACTGCGAGGCGCTGGAGCCCCTGCTCCAGGGCGACGCGCTCGCGCGAGGCTTGGCGCAGCAGTTCCCGCCAGCGTGGCCAGTCGACGGCCAGCGGCTCGAGCTTGCCGCGCCGCAGCTGGAGCCAGTTCTCGCGCTCCTGAAGCTCCTGCCGGAGCTTTGCGGCTTCGGTTTCGCGTGCGCTGACCTCGGCTTCCAGAGCCGCGAGCGTCTCCTTCAGTCGCTCAAGGGCGGCCTCGCGCTCCTCCAACCGTTCGCGGGCGCTGTGCAGCTGAGAATCGAGACGGCGCGCCTCCTCCAGTTGGGGACGCAGTTCCTCGCGACGGGCACGGGACTGAACGTCCCGCTGGCGTGCTTCTTCTAGCTGGCGGGCAGCCTCTTTGAGCTGAGGCTGCATGGCCTCCAACTCTGCTTGCAGCTGCCGCTGCGTGAGACGCAGCACCTCCTGCCGCCCGAGGCCTTCCAAGAGGCTTCGCAGCGCCTGGCTTCGCTGTTCCAGACCAGGGATGACCTGGTGCAGCTCGAGGATCCGCAGTTTGCGGGCTTCGCGCTCCTCAGCGGAGAGCTGAGACAGATTTTGTCGGTTCCGTTCCAGTTCGTCGCGGGTGGCGCGGGCGGCGCGGGCGTGCTCGAAGACCTTCTGGGAGATGCGCCCGTAGATCTCGGTGCTGGTGAGGCGCTCCAGGAGTGCGGTGCGCTCGCGTTCGTCCGAGCGCAGGAACTCCGCGAAGCGCCCCTGGGCCAAGAGCGCCGTGCGGGTGAACTGGCCATAGCTCAGCCCTACCAGCTCCTGGATGCGGTTCCGAAACTCGCCCTTGCGGTTGGTTCCGCCCACGAGGACTTGATTGTCGTCCAGGCGCACCAGCGACAATTCTTCCTGGACGGCGGCGCCGGAGCGCTTGGGGGCGCGGTAGCCCCAGCGGGCGCGGTAACCGCGGCCGTCGCCCCCCTGGAAGTCGCATTCGGCAAAGCCGGTGTCGCTGCCGCGGCGCAGCAGGTTCTTAATATCGGACTGGGGGATGCCGCCGATGTGGGTCTCGCGCCCGGTAAGCCCGTCAAGACGCGGGGCCTCTTGATAGAGCGCCAGGCACAGCGCATCCAAGAGGCTCGACTTGCCAGATCCGGTGGGCCCTACGATGGCGAAGATGCCGGCCGAGCGCAGTGGCTCGGCCTGGAAGTCCACCTCGAAGTCTAGGAGCGAGGCGATATTGCGTCCCCGAATGGCCAGGATCCTCACGATCCCTCCACGGCGAGCTCTGCGAGCACCTCGCGAAAGCGCTCCAGTGCCGCAGAGGGGGGCGGCTGCGAGAAGCGTGCCTGCCAATGCCGTAGCAGCACGGCCTCGGGAGCGTCCTGCTGCTTGAGGTCGGTGCGCGGGGCAAACTCCGGGACTTTGGTATCGGTGGCCACAGCGCGCGGTGCCGAGACCAGTCGGAAGGGACGCCCGTGGCACAGGGCTTCGCAACGGCTGCGCAGTTCGCCTACCGGCTGGGCGCTGTCGTAGCGCAACTCCACCAGCGGCTGGAGGTCGCGCGGGAGGCTGGCCCAGGGTGTCCAGTCGTAGGCGGCCACGGCGTCTTCCAGATCTTGCCAGGATCCGGGAGGATCGCAGAAGCGCAGGAAAGGGACAAAAATTGGCGTTTCGAGCTCCTCGAGGCGCGGCGGGAGCGAGGGTTCCAGCTCTATGAGCAGCACCAGATGGCGGTGGCGGCTCTCGTCGAAGTCGACGGGGTAGGGGCTGCCGCAGTAGCGGACAGAATCCGTCCCGACGGTCTGGGCGCGGTGGATGTGCCCCAACGCCACGTAGTCGCAGCCTTCGGATAGGGCCGCCGTCGGGACCGACTCGACCCCGCCGATCAGGATGCGCTCCGAACCGGCTCGCCGCGAGCCGGCAAGGGTCAGGTGGCCCATGGCCACCACGGGAAGGTGGCGGCCATCCGCCGGGATGGCGGCGCGGACGGCCGCGTAGGTCTCTTCTACGGCTCTGACGTAGGCTTCAGCGGGCGTCTCCTGATCGCGCAGGCGGCAGTCGAGGTCGCTGGCGCGCAGGAAGGGGACGGCCAGGCACCAGGCGGCCACCTCACCACGGGCATCGCAGAGAGGCACCAGGTGGTTGCTGACAGGATCTGTCACCAAACCGCGCAGGTGGATTCTCCCTAGGGCTTCTCCGAAGGGGCGCGGCAGCTCCAGCCGGGCGGCCGAGTCGTGGTTGCCGGCAATCACCACCAGGGTGGCGTGCGGAAGCTTCGCGTGGAAGTCTGCGAGGAAGTGCGCGAAGGCTCGCTGGGCCGCGACCGAAGGGTTGGCTGTGTCGTAGACGTCGCCGCAGACGAGCAGGGCGTCGACAGCGCGTTCCTGGCAGGTGGCGAGCAGCCAGTCCAGGAAGAGCTGCTGCTCGGGAAGACGGTCGTGCCCCGAAAGCTCCAGCCCCAGGTGCCAGTCCGAGGTGTGCAGGATCCGCAGCACCGGCGTTAGCCCTTGGCCGATCCGGCCTTGTGGGGTGCCTGCGAAGGCGGAGCGACGAAGAGGTTCGAATCGAGGAAGATGGGCTGCGAGCGGGGCGAAGGAAGCAGCACCGTGACGGGGTCCAGCGCTTTGCGGTGGTAGAAAACGGCGTAGAAGGTCTGCGGCGCGGTGACGCGCCCGGAATTTCCAGAAATGCCCACGATCTGGCCGCGCAGGATGCTTTGGCCGCTGTGGACGGAAGCCGACTGCAGGTGGCTGTAGAGGGTCTGGAAGCCGTTGTGGTGGTCCACTTCCACCGTGAGGCCCCAGCGCGGGAAGTTGGTGACGTCGCTCACGGTGCCGGCTCCGGTGGCCCACACCGGGGTGCCGACGGGGGTGCCGAAGACCGAGCCCTGCTGGAACCATTTCTGTCCGGTGAAGATATCGAAGGCGCTCCCGTAGCTTTCCACCATCGGCCAGTTGCGGCTGACGGGCTGGACGGTCGGCAGCCGGACCAGGTCGGTGGCGTGGCTTTCGAAGCCGCTGGCCGCCTTGTCCATGGACTCGCGCAGAGTGCGGGCCCGAGTGAGAAGCGAATCGATGCCCGATCCGTCCACCAGGTCTTCGCGGGGCTTGCGCTTTTCGGCGTCGGAATCCTCGGCATCGCCGCCTTCTTCGCGCAGCTGGTCCTCCACCGATTCCAGGGCCGATTCGATCGAATTGTCGTGGCTGGCGGCCTGC
>DAIPHW010000115.1:0-7614 GCA_036771135.1 Fibrobacterota bacterium
GACCCCCGGGCGCCTGCCCCTGCCGGGGCACCGGGCTGCCTGCCGGGCCCCCGCCCCATCCCGTTGTTGGGGCGAGGCATGCCTCCGCCCCTACGGCGGATTATGGACGGGTGTCCCGGGCTTGCGCCGGCATCCCTGGCGCTTTCGTGCCGGTTTCTGTCCGTGCCGTTTGGGCAATTCCTGTCCTTCGGCGCTGTGCCAGCGCTGCTAGATCCCGGCCGGAAGCGCCAGGACCTGCTGGCCGGCGCTGGAGCGGACCCGCACCCAGCGCCCGCCTCGCGTTGCGGGTAGGGCGTTGCTGCCGGTTTGCAGCGGCATGCGCTCCAGGTGCCGCCCCGCGGCGTCCAAAATTGTCGCGTAGGCGCCTACGCATTGGGAAGAGATTTCCACTGCCCATCCTGTGCCTGTCCGCACCAGCCGCGCCGATGCCGCAGGAATGGATGCCCTAGAATCAATGGACGTGGCCGTCTCGGACCATCCCAGGAGGCTTCGCAGGTAGGCTGTGAGCTCCTTGGCGTTGATCCGGGCCTGGGCCTGGTTCGGATGGGAATCGGCGCCGTAGCCTACCGCCTGGCTCGATGTCGTGAGGGAAAAGCGCGACGCGGAAATCCCCTGGGCCAGCACGGTGTCCAGGATGTTCTCCAGGTGGCCCTGGAGTGACGTCAAGGTGCCCCAGGAGAGCATGGGGCCGTCCAAGAGGACAAATTTTGTCTTCGGGTACTTGGCGTGCAGCGTGTCGATGAACTTCACGAAGGCGGCTTCGAAGGCGGGGCCTCCCTCCGTGGGCTCCGCTTGCCACTGCCAGTAGTCGTTGGTGCCCAGGTCGATGACTACGGCGTCGGGAACCCAGGTGGAGGGGAAAGACCAGAGGTCGGTGCTGTCGCCGTTGACAATCCAGTTGTAGATGGAGGGGATGGGGTCGGGGGAGATTGTCGCGGAGCCGTAGTTTACCAGGATCCCCTTGCCCGAGTAGCAGACGGTGTGGTGGTCGGCCTTCAGCGAGTCGGCACCGGCGAGGCCGCCACCGGCGTCCCGGAGAGGGTGAAGCCCGAAAAGACTCCGGTGGAGTAGTGGAGTTCGCTGCGCACCGTCACTACCACCTCGTGAGTGTCGGTGGCCGAGAGTTTTGACGCGACCACGTAGCTGCCGGTGTAACTGGTGCGCAAATCCAACGAATCCTCCACGCCGTCCACCCGCACCCGGTAGAAGCCGCCTGGAGCAGAAAGCTTGATGGTGCAACCAGTGCCCACGAACCGCACCGCCACGCCGGATCCGGAAAAGCCCCACTTCACCGTGGTCCCAGACACGAAGGTGCGGCCGATGTAGCGCAGGGCAGGGCTACTGATGCCAATGGTGGTGTCGGTGGCGGCTTGGGCGGAAAGCGGGATCGCCAGAAGAGCGAGTAAGGACAGAAGATGTTTACGCATGATAAGGGCTCCAGAGGTATCCATTGACTTGGATTATGGTATCTCCGTGTCTGAGTTTTGGATCACGGTTGCAAGTCGGTTCTGTTCAGTGGCGCTAAATCGCCGTTTGGCTGCCAGCTAGAATATGATGCCGTTAGGGCTTTGAGGCAGAGCGAAAATAGCTTTGGGGCTATAAGCAATGTTTTGTGGACTATCCGGGTGGAGTCTCATTGCCAAGGCGAGGCTGCGAAGAAAATGGCATCCTTAAAGACTATGGCTGAACGTGGGACAGATGAGGCGCCAGATGTCCTGGAGTACCTGGATTACCGAGCCTACCTGAAAGACTGGTACGCCGCGCGCAAGCGCCAGGAGAAGAGCTTCTCGTACCGAGTCCTGGCTCGCGAAGTGGGCTACCGCTCGCATGCCTTCTTCAGTCTCGTATTGCAGCACAAGTCCAACATCTCCATGGACGTGGCGCTGGGCTTTGCCGGCTGCATTGGCCTTTCGGGACGCGAGCGCGAATACTTCCTGCTCTTGGTCGCCTGCAACCAGGAGGATGTCCCTTCCCAGCGCTGCGCTCTGTTTCAGCGCCTGCAAGAGCTCAAGGGCACTTCTGCTCTTCGGTTGCGCGAGGATCAGGACGCCTTTCTCGCCTCGTGGCGGCATGCGGCCCTGCGCGAGATGTTGGGCATCGATCCGTTCCAGGGCGGCGAGGCGCAGTGGGGCGAGAGGATGACGCCTCCGGCCACGGCGCAGGAAGTTCGGGCCTCGCTTGACCTGCTGCTCGAGCTGGGGTTGGCGCACCGCACGGCCCGGGGCATCGTGCGCACCGATCCTCGCCTGGTCACCGGGGCCACCTACACCGAGGCGGCTACGCGGGCCTTCATGCGGCAGGTCCATGAGCTGGGCGGCGAGGCGCTCGATTGCTTTCCCCGCGGGGAACGGCACCACGGTTGGGCCACGCTTTCGGTCTCGGCGGCGACGCTGGAGACCATGCGTGCCGAACTGCGCGCCTTGGTGGAGCGCTTCTTGGAACTTGCCGAGAAGGACACTGCGCCGGATCGCGTGATGCAGCTCAACCTCGAACTCTTTCCGCTGGCCTACGGAAGGAAGAGCGCATGAAGAGGGCGTGGCTTGGGATGCCTGCGCTCCTTGTGCTGCTGGGAGCCTGCGCCTCGGAGGACATGAGCGCGGGCGGCGGCGGCTTCGGCGGCGAGACGCTTTCGGGCGTGGTGGTCGGAACTTCTGGCAAGGGCATTTCCAGTGCCTCGGTGCGTTTGCACGCTAGCGGATCGCTTGACGCGACGGCTCTGCGCGAAGGTTGGACCGACAGTACGGGGCATTTCCACCTGGATCTGCCGGACGGGATTGCGCTGCGGCTGGAGGTGGCGGGACGGGATGGGACAGATTCTGTTCGAGCCCTGGTGGACCTCGATCCGGGATGCTCGCCAGGACGGATTCTGGCAGAAACCCCGGTTTCTAGGCTGGTGCGCCTGCGCGACTCAGCTGGGCGCCCAATGGCGGCGACGCTCAATGCCTACGGGTTGGGGAGGACGCTTGCGACCGACGATTCGGGACGGGTGGATTTGGCGGGTTGGCCGATGGCTGACCTGTGGGTGCGCGCGACGCTGAAGAATGGAGACGCGCACGATCTCTTCGTGCCTTCAGCGGGCGGAGAGCTTGAGGTTGGGGCCGGGTGGCTGGTGGATGATTTTGAAGGGAGCCAGACCCGCACGCGCCTGGGATCCCTGATCGGAGGCGGATGGTGGTACGTCGCTGCGCAGGGAGCAGACAGCCAGACGGCGCGCGATATAGGCTCAATGCGCGACTCCTCGGATGCCCATGCCGGCAAAGCCTGTCTGCACGCGAACTTTGCCTTCGCCTCGGCCAGTTCCGGTTACGGACTGGTAGGTTTCCACTTTGGCCTCACCGAAGCCGATCCCGTGGATCTCTCGGGACTCGATAGCTTGGTGTTTTGGGCCAAGGGCAGTGGAAGCGTGCGCGTGGAGTTCGTCGCTGACACGGGCGGCGGCGTGGCCAGCCATGCGCTGGTCGTCCATCCCGATTCGACTTGGCGGCGCTTCGTGGTGGCGGCTTCGGCGCTCTCTCCCATCAATTCGGGCCGCTCTTGGAGCGTGGATTCCAAGCGGGTGCGCTTCCTGCAATTCATCGTCTTCCAGAACGCTGACTTCCGGTTGGACGACCTGCGCTACTACGGACGCGCACTTCCCTAATCCGGAATCTGGTCATTCCACAAAACGCTCGCGATCCGAATTCCTCCGTGCGCAGCCAGGGGCGGCCACAGATTCACAAAACACCTGCACTTCTGGGAGGAATTACGTGCGAACCGTCTCACTGTATCTGATCGCCTTGGCCGGATTGGCTTCTGCTGCGCAGACCATCCGAGTGCATGCTGACGCCCCGGGGCACGCCATCAGCCCGGCTATTTACGGAATCAACTGCCTAGCCAACGGAAAGGCTCCTTACCTGGCGGCGGATTCGGCGATGCTCGGCTCTGACCGCATGGGTGGGAACCGCATGACCGGCTTCAACTGGGAGAGCAACTTCTCCAACGCGGGCTCGGACTGGCAGAATTCCAGCGACTCGTGGATGACTCAGAACCCGGTTGCCACCGCCACCGGCATTGGCGGCGCCGTGGGAAGCTTCGTGGACCGCAATTTGTCGCTCGGGCGTCTGCCCATCGTCCAGCTCCAGATGGCCGGATATGTCGCGGCCGATGGCAGCGGCACCGTCACCGCGGACCAGGCAGCCCCCTCTTCCCGCTGGAAGAAGGTCGTCTTCGCCAAAGGGTCTCCCTTCACGCTGGCTCCTTCCACGACGGACGGCTCCGTCTACATGGACGAGGAAGTGAACTTCCTGGTGCAGAAGTTCGGACGCGCCGACCAAGGCGGCGTTCCCTACTATTCGCTGGACAACGAGCCCGCGCTCTGGACCGTGACGCATTCGCGCATCCATCCGCAGGGCCTTACCATGCAGGAGCTCTTGGACAACGGCGAAGCGCTTTCCAAGGCCGTCAAGGCCGTCGATCCGTCGGCTAAGGTGATCGGGTCGGAGAGCTTCGGCGCGATGGAGATGTGGACGTGCGGCTACTCGAGCAACAACTCCTGGGCAAACTGCGCCGACTGGAGCACCTATTCCGCCAAGTACAATTGGGCCGTTGCGGCTTACCTGGGCGAGATGAAGAAGCGCTCCGATGCGGCGGGCAAGCGCCTCATCGACGTGCTGGGAATCCACTGGTACCCTGAAGACAAGGGCGATTCCCGCATCAACGACGGAAGCATCATGAATGGCGGCACGGCCAAGGATATTGAGGCGCGCCTACAAGCTCCGCGCTCGCTGTGGGACACCGCCTATCTTGAAAACAGCTGGGTGCCCGCCATGACGGGCAACAAGCCGGTGTACATCCTGACCCGCACCCTGAAGTCCATCGACACCGCTTGGGCCGGGACTCGCCTAGCTGTGACCGAGTACAACTACGGTGGCGAGCACCACTGGTCGGGCGCGCTGGCAGAGGCCGACGTGCTGGGCGTGTTCGGGAAGTACGACCTCGAAGCGGCCAACCTGCACACCACCTTCTCGGGGCCGCTGGCGGCGGCCTTCCGCCTCTACCGCAACTTCGACGGCAAGGGCAATGCCTTTGGCGACACTTATGTGGCCGCTGACAGCCCCGATAGCACGGTCTTCTCGACCTACGCGAGCCTCGACTCGAAGAATCCCAACCTCTTGCACGTGGTAGCGATCAACAAGTCGTCCACGGCCAAGTCCGTGACCATCGCCCTTTCCGGCAAGGCATGGCAGTCCGCGGTGGCTTACGGCTTCTCGACAGATTCTGTCGTCGCTAAGCTCGCCGACCCGACCGGCGTCACCGCCTCGGGCTTCGACTACACCCTGCCGGCCACCTCGGCCATCCACTTTGTGGTCTCCACTGACGCGCAGGTTTCGCTGCCCTCTCCTGATCTCGTTGCCTTGCAGGTCGAGGTCGTCGGCCAGGGCCAGGTCAACCGCTCGATCCGCACCGCTTTGCTGCCGCGCGGCTCCGTGGTCAAGTTGACCGCTGTGCCGGCTGATGGCTGGGGCTTCGGGGGCTGGGCCCAGGACGGCACCGGCAAGGATTCGGTCCTTTCGGTGACGATGGATGCTCCGCACACCGTGCAGGCGATCTTCCTTTCCTCCGCGAACCTGGTCGTTAACGGCGACTTCTCCGATGGCACCAGCGGATGGACCCCATCGGCCTGGAGCGAAGATGGCGCGGCCGCAGGCACCGCGAAGGTGACCGACGGCGTACTCAACTACACGGTGACCAACGGCGCCACCGCTAGCTGGAATGTGCAGATCTTCCAGACCGCCATTCCCTTCATGAAGGGTGTGAGCTATACGCTGTCCTTTGATGCTTCGGCCAATCAGGCTCGCGACATTCAGGTCTACGCCAACCAGGGGGCCTTCAGCAAGGCCGTGACCCTGGGCACCGCCAGCAAGACCTACAGCTACACCTTCGTGTCGGACTCCACCGAGTCGGGCAAGATCTCCTTCGATATCGGCGGAGCGGGCACCAGCGGCACGTTGGTGAAGCTGGACAACGTGTCGATCAAGGCCGTACTTTCCCCGAGCGACGTGCGCGCCTCGGCCTCCGCTCGGGCGGTAAGGCTTGCGCAGAGTGGCAACCGCCTGCTGCTGCAGGGCGATGGCCGTCTGGTGCTGTGCGACGCGCAGGGCCATGTGGTGTTGCGCCGCGATATCCGAGGCGGCGAGCGCGTGGACCTTTCGGCGCTGCCGCACGGTCTCTACCTAGCCCGTTTCGGCGAGGCCACCGCGATGGTGCGCCGGGTCGACTGACCTCTTTCACTTCGGTTTGATATTTGCGGCCTCCGTTCCGGCGTTCCCGGGGCGGAGGCCTTTTGCGTTTTGTCAGGACACTTTCGGCTGCGGGATGTCGCTATGGCGCACCAGCAGGAAGGCGATGGAGGAGACGATCATGAGCGGGATCATCAGCTCGTAGCCGCCGGTGATCTCGGCGATTAGGAAGATGGCGGTCAAGGGCGCGCGCATCACTCCGCTCAGGACTCCGGCCATGCCGACGATGGTGAAGTTGCTTTCGGGCAGATGCATGCCCGGGATAAGGTCTACGGCCCGCGAGAAGGCGGCGCCTAGGAAGGCTCCCAAGAAGAGCGAGGGCGCGAAGTTGCCACCGATGCCGCCGGCGGCGTGGGTGAGGGAGCTTGCCAGCGTCTTCAGGAGGAGCATGGCGGCGAGCAGTGCCAGCAAGGCTCCCGGACCGTGCGAAAGCTGCAAGGGACTCCCGGAGAGGATTCCCCAAGGGTCGCCGTCGGCCAGGGTCTTGATGCTGCCGTAGCCTTCGCCGAAGAGGGCGGGAAACAGGATGCACAACCCTCCCAGCAAGAGGCCTCCCAGCAGCGCTTTTGGCAGAAAATGGGAAATTCGCTGGGAGAGCATCTGGGCGCGCGCCACGGTGCGGGAAAACAGCAGCGAAATCGGCCCAGCGAGGAGCCCCAGCACCACGTAGTAGGGGACGTTGCCGTAGTTGAAGTGCTGGCGCAGCCGGAAGAAGAAGAGGATGTCCTCGCGCAGGGCGATCTTGGAGCAAAGGGCCCCGCAGACGGCGGCGATGATGACCGGGATGAGGTCAGCGAGAGCCACCTCGGCGAGAAGCACCTCGGCGGCGAACATGACGCCTGCCACCGGAGCGTTGAAGACCGCTGCGATGCCGGCGGCGGCACCGCTGGCCAAAAGCACGGTGCGCTTCTTGGGCGAGAGCCGGAAGGCGTCTCCCAGGTTGGCGCCGATGGCCGAACCCGTGACCACGATGGGAGTCTCCAGGCCGAGCGAACCGCCAAGGCCCACGGTGA
This sequence comes from Fibrobacterota bacterium, assembly GCA_036771135.1. Taxonomy (GTDB): domain Bacteria; phylum Fibrobacterota; class Fibrobacteria; order UBA5070; family UBA5070; genus JBDKGV01. The sequence goes on from DAIPHW010000115.1 coordinate 7,292, forward strand.
GGGTGCTGCGCAGCAGGTAGGAGAAGGTCTTGGTCTTTTCCATGCGCGCGCCCTTTCCCGGCATGGCGGCGAGCACTCCGGGAATGCCCTTTCCCTTTTCGCGAGAGAAGAAAAGGCGCGTAGCCAAGGCGGTAAGCAAAATGCCCAGGACGGGAGCAGCAACCAGGACGGCGGGTCCGAGATGCGGCAGGGCGCACTCGGTCACGAAAATGTGAAGGGCGTGGACGACGGTCTTGAGGAGGATGGCCGCCGTCCCGGCCAAGAGGCCTGCGAGGATGCTTGCCAAGATCAGGAACTGTGCCGAAGCCTTGCGCCGCCCCCAC
>DAIPHW010000116.1:0-5254 GCA_036771135.1 Fibrobacterota bacterium
TGGGAGACCGAGATCTACGACATGGACGGCAAGGACGCCGACACCGGGATCACCAGCGGCCTTCGGGTCGCCAAACTGATCCACGAGGCGCTGACGATCGCCAACGTGAACGCCTGGCACTACTGGTGGGTTTACTCCACCGGAAGCGGCGGCCTCTTCACCAACGGAAAGGCGACCAAGCGTCTGTGGGTGGAAGGCAACTACGCCCGCTTCGTGCGACCAGACCACGTCCGAGTTTCGGCTACTGCGACGCCAACCAGCGGCGTCACTGTCTCGGCCTTCTACGGCCCTAATTTGAATTACGGCATGTTATCTGAAGGCAACAGCTCCATGATGTGTGTGGTGATTGTCGCCATCAACACCAACTCCACGGCCACAAGCCAGTCCTTCAGCATTTCCGGCTTTCCCGGGACCAAGGCGACGCCCTACGTGACCGACACGACACGAGCTCTCGCCGCGCAGACGGCCGTGACGGTCTCCGGAAACTCGTTCAGCTACTCGCTGCCGTCCAAGAGCGTGACAAGCTTTGTCATCGATCCGGCATCCACAGGCATCAATGCCCAGGCATCTGCACAGCACCTCCTGCAAGTCGTCCGCCGTGCCGACGGTTTCTGGGCCAAGCTCCCCTCGCAGGAGCCAGGCCACGTGGAGCTGCTGACAATTTCCGGTCGTCTTCTGGAATCCCGGAACCTTCCGGCCGGAGCAAGCGAAGCGTTCCTAGGGAATCCCGCCGGAGACGGCCTCTATCTGGCAAGACTGATCCAAGGGGGAAGCGTCTTCACGGCAAGGCTCTTCCAGCCCTCGCGCTGAAAGACGATGAACGCTTTGATGTCACGCCCTCAAGACTATCTGGACTATCGCCAGTTCCTGCTCGACGTCTACCGGAAGAAGTGCGAAACGAACCCGCACTTCTCCTATCGGCTCTTCGCTTCGAAGGTGAACATGGACACCTCCCAGCTCCACCGAATCATCAACAGCAAGCTCCACCTGCCTCTGGAGGCGATCCCGCGCGTCGCAGCGTACATAGGCCTTGATGCCGAGTCCACCCAGTTCTTTGAACAGCTCGTGCGGTTCGGAAGGACCAAGTTCCCTTCGATGAACGCCTCGCGCAAGCCGCGAAGCGTCCCGAGCTTCAAAGACGTCGCTTGAAGTCTGACCCCCGGGCGCCTGCCCCTTGCCGGGGCACCGGGCTGCCTGCCGTGCCTCCTCACCCGTGGAGACGCCCCGGCGGGGCGTCTGTACGCCGGATTTCGGGCTGCGGTGTCCCGTCCCTGCGGGCGGCATCCCTGGCGCATGGCGTCGCTCAGAGCTTGGTAAATGCCTTCGTCGCCACTCCGTCGGTGGTGCGGGCCCTTACGAAATAAGTTCCCGCCCTCAGGTTATGGACAGAAAGTGACGCTTGCGAGGAGCTTGCCAGCAGGCTTCCTGACATGTCGTAAAGGCGCGCCTCGACAAGTTGCCCTTCCGCCTGGATCTCAAGCTGATCGCCGACCAGCAGCAGGGTCATCTCCGGAGCGCGACGAGCCGTAGCAGCCTCTTCCTGCACGGACGTGGGAACGACGCTGTTCACGTCCACGCGGATGGCGTCGATGTCCGGCATGCTGCCTGTGGAGTTCGAGAGCCGAATGGCGTTTCGGCCCACCTTGAGCGCAACCGGAATCCGGATCGAATCGCGCTTGGAGGCGCTTCCCGAATTCAGTCCGTTCAGCAAAGTATCGTGGCCATTGGCACTGACAGTGACAGAACGGGGTGTAGCGCTCAGGTAATAGATAGTGGCGTGATAAGTTCCCGCAGTATTTGCCCAGATGTTGCGGAACTCGATGTAATTGGCCGCGCTGTTTCCCAGGTGGGTCACCTTCACGCCGCGAGAGCAGCCCGCATCCAGCGTGGGCATCGCCTGGTTCGCCTGGATGGCCAGGTTCTTGGTCCACTTGAAGTTGTTCATGAAGGAATACTCTGCCTCGAAGATCTCCTGGAGCTTCGAGCCGCTTCCGACAATTTTCAGGGCCACGCAGCCCGTCGCGGGCACGGAAGCGGAATACGATCCGGTGAAAGAACCGAGGTCCTTCTTGTTCCAAAGGTCCCGAACCGTGGCCGCTCCTTCCAGGTCCAGATCCTTCCAATTGACCGTGATGGTCCTGCTGGCCGAGGAGCGATTGAACAGCACCACGCCGCGCTCGTTGCTTGCCAATCCGTTCAGGCGCTTGGCAAACACCTGGCCGCCGTTCCCGTCGTCGCTGATCCGAATCGCCTGCAGGCCAGTGGTGTCCTGGTTGAGCGCCAAGACTTCCTTGTTCGTCAGGATGCTCAAGGTCGTGGCGCTCATGTTGCTTATGTCGTTTCCCAGCACCAGCGGAGAGGAATGGATGCACCAGAGCGCGAAATGGGCGCGATCCTGATCGGGCGAATTTCCATTGCCCACCTCGAGCATGTCCATGTCGTTGTAGTGGCCTTGGCTTGCAAAGCCCGCCAGGTAGGTGTTGGTGTCCAGGATCCGAGGGATGTGCGACCAAGCGGTTCCGATGTCGTCGGCGATTCGCCAGGAATTGCCAACCTCGGTCACCCAGCCGCCAGGGAACTGCCAGCGACAGATATTGTACACGATGTCGTTGCGGCCCGTGGCCTTCAGGGCGTTGCCGATGGCCGTATAGCGGGTCTGTTCGTCCAGCCCCTGCTGCCGACCGCCGCAGTAGTCCACCTTGATGTAGTCGAATCCCCAGGTCTTGAAGGCAAGGTCGATGTCCTGCTGATCGTGCCCGAAGAGACCGGTTCCCTTGCCGCCGGTTTCGCTCCCGTACATCTGAGCGCAAGTGTTGGCGCCGGCATCCGAGTAGAAGCCAGCCTTCAGTCCCTTGGAGTGGATGTAGTCCACCACGGGCTTGAAGCCGTTGGGGAAACGAGTGGTGTTGAGCAGCAAGGTGCCGTCGGCGGCACGCCCGTTGAAGAAACCGTCGTCGATGTTGATGTAGTTGTAGCCGATCGCCGCAAGCCCCGAAGAGACGATCGCATCGGCCTGCTTCTTGACGATCGACTCGGTGATGTTCTCGTAATACTTGTTCCAGCTCGCCCAACCCATCATGGGCATGTTGGAAGAAGCCGCCTTCGCTCCCCCCGCGAGAAGACACAGTCCCAGGAATGCCACTTTGGCACGCGACACATTCAAACGTTCATTGTTCATAGACCCTCCTGGTATTGCAACAAGCGATGCTTTACGGCCTTTACGGAAGCACCACGAAACGCTGAGTCGCTTCGGAAGCTTCGCCAAGGGAGCGGACGAAATAGGTTCCCGCAGGCAGGCGACCGGTGTACGCCTGTCCTCCGGTCACGTTCAGGATCCGCCGCTGGCCCTGAGGTGTCACCATGAGGAGCTTGCCGGATTCAAGGCCTTCGACGCTCAAGGCATCTTTCTGCCAGCGAATCTCTCGAATGCCAGAGCGCTTTGCAGCATCCGCGCCAATGGCGGTCGTCGTGGTCTTTCCGTAGCCGGCGGCGATGATGTTCGCTTGAACGGCATTGTCTGTCGCCGTGGAGGCATAACCGGTCGTCATGACGCCTTCGAAGAAGTTCCCCCTGGATTGACCGCTGTTGTCGCCGCCGACACCCAGGACGATTCCTCCCTGCCGATTCATGGGGGAGTAGCCAACGGGAAAGGCACCGTCCCAGACCGTGGTCAGCGTTCCCGATTGCGCGTTGCCACCCTTGAGCGTGAAGGGACCGCCATCGGTCGCATTCTTCGAGTTGCCCTTCAGCATGGCCGTGACAAACGGATAGGCAAAGGAGACGTCGTTGTTGTTGGTCTTATTCCCGTTCTTGTTGGCGTCCGAATAATTGCTGGAGCCGCCCATGTTGTATACGCCGACTTCCAAGTCCGCCATGATCCACGGCCCGGTACCTACGCCCTTGTCCCACCAATTGTTATTGCCGAAGTAAAGCGCCTCCATGGTGCCATAGCCTCCGGCGACCGGCTGCATCTCGGCATTGCCGAAATCAAAGCAGCATTGCCCGTTGAAATAGGTGCCATCGGTCACCATGTAGATGGTTTCCGGATTGTCCCCCTTGGCGATGCCATTGGTCTTAGTGTTGCGATAACCGACTTGCGTCGTCCCGGTCCAACTGCTGTTGGGGGTGATGTGGACCCCGTAGACCTTGTGGCCGTTGAGGTAAATCGGCAGGTCGCTAGCGACGGCTTCGAGATCCGGAGCGGGACCGTAATCCTTGCTTCCCCCCGGGGCCTTGGTCAGGTGATTGCCTTTGCCGGACTGATCGTAGATGATCGAAATGGTGCAAGTTGAACCGGCACAGAATGCGTCTTGAGTGGCCGCATTGGCCTCACCTCCGGCCGCCAAGACACCGACATCCTTGGTCGTATTGTCCGCACGCCTCACTTGATAGAGGCTTCCTGAATAGGCGCCATACAGCGCTCGAACGGTGCTATACGCGGCAACGCACGGGGTGCCAGCGGTCGCATAAATGTCGCAGACAAGCGTCGCGCCCTGGGCTTTTTCTCCCGCCGCCAAAACGCACAGCACTCCCAACAGTATCGGTCCCGAAATTTTGTGCTGGATTGATTTCTTTGCCTTCATGGCTTCCGCCTCTCCGTTGCGTTCATTCTCTCTGCATCATCACAGTCCCCTCGCCCCAAGCCCTGAGTTGGATTTCTGCATTCACAAAGCTGAGATCAGTGCAGATTGACAAAAGGCGTCGAATAGCGAGAACCGGCAGCCTCCAGAACGGCCAGATATCTCCCCTCGGGTTTGCCAGGGAAGGCAAATGTGCGCGTTCCCCTTGCGGCCGCCTCGAGGGAATAACGGGCTACAAGCTTTCCCTGCGGATCATATACGGACAACTGTCCCGACATTCCTGCGCTTCCGAGAAGCGGCGCCTTGATGGTCAACTCATCGCCGCGAAGCCTGGCAGTAAATTTCACGTTCGCGACAGAGGCCACCACCCTCGATTCTTCGACCCCCGTCGATGCGGTGGAAAAGACCGGAAGCGGAATCGTCGTCTTGCTCTTGATGTCGCTGTAGGCCGATTCGATTCCGGCACCGCTAATGGTAGAGGCCGCCGAACCCGTATTGTCCGAAGCCGAATAGGTTCCGCAACTGTTGCAGGCCACTCCGGAAGGCGCGTTCGAGAATACGTTGTGGCTGACGTCGTAGCCGCTGGTTCCTTCGTCGAGGTAGATCGAGACGATCCAGTAGTCGGCCCACGACGAAGCCGCCATGTCGTGGATGTAGTTGTACTGGATCTGGGA
>DAIPHW010000116.1:5354-7610 GCA_036771135.1 Fibrobacterota bacterium
ATCGAAAGCTTGGTGTATCCGCCCATGTTGGTTGCAGAAGCCAGTCGCAAGGTGGCATCGGCCCAGGCGATCATCAGGTGCATCTCCACCTTGTTGAAATTGTTCCAGTTGGCGACATAAGAATTGGCGACGTTCAAGGCGCGCCCCGTCGTGTCGACCTTGGTGAGCCGATAGAAGTTCGCCGTTCCGCCTGTGCCCAGGTTCGGAGAGCGGGCGCGGATGGCCTTCTTGCCGTTGACGTAGAGCTGACGGAAGCGCGTCGTCACGCCGGTGGCCTTCCAGATGTTCTTGCCCTGGTCGGAAACGCTCCAGCCGGTGACGGGCACACCACCGGTCAGAAGCGGAGTTTCGCCAGTGTACGCGACGTACCTGACGTAATAACCATTCGTCCCGCCGTCGGCAGGGCCGAAGGCGACGGTACTGTCCAGAGCGTAGGTGCCGCCGCGGAGGTAGGCGACGATGTCGCCCTTCATGGAGCCGTTCACGGTGCGCACGACATCGCGGGCCTTCTTGATGGTGCGAAACGGCGCATACAGCGTTCCTGGATCGGCATCGCTTCCGCTTGGCGACACGTAGTAGCTCGCCTGCACCGCCGCAGCATAGGCAGCACCACCGCAAGGCATAAGCGGAAGCCCCAGCAAAAGAAACCGCACTTTAGCCATCAGATTCGTCCAGCAGCACTTCATATCGCCTCCCCGGGTCTATGCCTAACTCTGTCGAATATGGGAGGACATTGCTTCCGATGGGTGCAACATCTCCACTTGCCTTTTGTTGGAACAGCAAAGGTCCTGCGGAAAGTTCAATCCAATCCCAGAAACTGATGCCGCATTTCACATAGGCAAACCGCTCTCGTGCCAAGGCCTATGGCAAGCCTACGACAATCTTTTGAGTCATCGCCCCTGGCGCGACTTGCTGCGCCAAGTAAATGCCAGGATGCGAGAACGTTGCCTTGATTGCGGCGCGAAGATTTTGATGATCGAGAGTGGACACCTCTCCAAGTTTCTTGCCCTGCGGATCGAAGATGCGATATGTGCCAGGCTCCAGCATCTCCGCACCGGTTTGCCGTATTCCCACAGAGCTTACAGGAGTAAGATATATGCGATACGCGTAGAATTGATTTGTCACATCAACCGGCACAGATATTGAGCCATTGGTGACAGCATAGCTCTTCGTAGCAACTACCGTTGCGCCATTCACCGGCGTATCTTTATCGCTCCAAGTGATGTATTCCAATTTCACATTAACCGTCGAGCCAAATGCATTTGGAATTCCATTTATACTCACATTAACCGTACCAATGCTGTTGCCGCCAAGAACGATGCTGGCATATTTGGCATTCTTGTCAAGAGCCGCAAAGGCATCCACACCCTCGCTATTGTCATTGGGCGGCGTGACATTGACCATGGCCCCGGTCATGTCGCCATACCATTTGTACATCCACCAGCCGCCACCTTTGGCATTGGCAGAAGTCAACAAACTGCCCAGCCGTCCAGGAAGACCGGTAAACCACCAGGAAATGCAGGCGCTTTCCACATTTTTCCGTTCAAATTTGGCAATGAACGGCACCGAAACGCCAGGACTTCCTTCATAAGTGTGAGTGGTCGAAGAATACTCGTTGATGCTGATGGCTCGCGGAGTGATGCCTAGGCTCGTTTCCAAAGCTCGATAACTATCTATTGTACTGCTAAGGCTGCCTGAGCCCCATTGATGCCAACAAATGATATCTGGAAGACAGTTGTTGGTCTTACAATACGTCAGAAACGTCTTCATGCTGGTGGCATTGTAATAGGAATACGATGGGCCTATGATTTTCGCCTGAGGATCAGATGCGCGAATCAAATCATAGGTAGGCTTCCAGCATGTGGCATGAAAATCCCCATTCGCGGTTTTCCAAGTATCATTGGGCTCGTTGTAAATCTCATAGCCGTAATAATTGCTTCGTCCAGAAGCTTTCTTGCTATTGATCACGGACGTGACGCTGCTGAGCCAACTGGCTTGGCCTGGCCATGTATAAGGCCAGCCCGGCAGGATATCGGCCAAACGAATCATCACCTTGCCGGTCGTCGCGGCAAGTTTTGCCGAAACAGGGATAGCCGCAGCCGCAACCCCCTGCTGATGTCCGTTGCCGCTCAATGCCGGTTGGGTAAACACATTGGGATTGAGAGGCGCGACCAAATTGGCATAATCGCTGGGCAAGCTTTCCGTCAAGCCATACAGAGAACCGGAAGCCACATGCGTCACCGGTCGAAGGCTATC
>DAIPHW010000117.1:0-7605 GCA_036771135.1 Fibrobacterota bacterium
ATAATACATCAGCTATTTGTGCTGCAATAATCGTATCAACGCCATGACACGAAGGAGGAATGACAGCAACGGATGGCGTATGATTTTCGTATGTGCCAGCGAATATTTGTAAATAAAGTAGTATGTAAAATGTGGATATGATCACGATTACCTTCCTAGTAAGCTGGAATCGGAGAACGAATGTTCTGCTAAAAAAAGACGGAAGAAATATAAACTAAAATTAATCTATCATTGTCCCGTCTTCCTGGAAAGAAACCAAAATCGGCGGCTTGTCTGGGGGCCAAATTCTAGATTGCAGCGTCTATGAGCATGGAACCGAAGTACAGTCCGAAGGAAGTCGAAGTCAAGTGGGAGAAGCGGCATCGCGAAGGCGGCGCCTTTCGCCCTAAGGGTGACGGGAAGCCCTTCACCATCGTGATCCCTCCGCCCAACGTCACTGGGGCGCTGCACATGGGACACGCCCTCAACCACACCATTCAGGACGTGCTGATCCGCTTCCACCGCCTGCGCGGCGACCGCGCCCTGTGGCAGCCGGGCACCGACCACGCCGGCATCGCCACCCAGAACGTGGTGGAGCGCAAGCTCGCCAAGGAAGGCAAGAAGCGCCGCGAGATGGGGCGCGAAGCCTTCGTAGAGCAGGTCTGGGCCTGGAAGAACGAGTATCAGGCCCGCATCGTGAGCCAGATCCAGCGCATGGGCAACTCCTGCGATTGGGATCGTCTGCGTTTCACCATGGACGACGGCCTCTCGCGCTCGGTGCGCGCAGCCTTCGTGCATCTCTATGAAAAGGGCCTGATCTACCGCGGCAAGTACATCGTCAACTGGTGTCCCAAGGACCGCACGGCGCTTTCCGACGACGAAGTGGAGACCAAGGACGGCGGCGAGCCCGGTCACCTGTGGCACCTCCGCTACCCGCTGGCCGATGGGACAGGATTTGTCATCGTGGCCACCACCCGCCCCGAGACCATGCTCGGCGACACCGCCGTGGCGGTAAACCCCAAGGACGAGCGCTACACGGCGCTGGTGGGGAAGAAGATCAAGCTGCCGCTCACTGATCGCGAGATCCCGGTGATCGCCGACGACTTCGTGGAGATGGACTTCGGTACCGGCTGCGTGAAGGTGACCCCGGCCCACGACCCGACGGATTTCGGCGTCTATCAGCGCCATCCCGAGATCGGCTGCATCGACATCATGAACGAGGACGCCTCGCTCAACGAGCTGGTGCCCGAGCGCTTCCAGGGGCTGGACCGCTACGCTGCGCGCGACAAGATCGTGGCCGAGTTCGAGGAACTGGGCCTCCTGGAGAAGATCGAGGACCGCATGACCCCGATCGGGCGCTCTTACCGCTCCGGCGTGCCCATCGAGTACCGCCTCTCCGACCAGTGGTTCGTGGACATGAAGCCCCTGGCTGAAAAGGCGCTGGAGAGCAACAAGCTGGGCCGGGTGCGCTTCGTGCCCGAGCGCTGGAACGACTACTACTGCCACTGGCTGGAAAACGTGCGCCCGTGGTGCATCTCCCGCCAGCTGTGGTGGGGACACCGCATTCCGGTGTGGTACGACGAAGACGGTGTTCCCTGCGCTGCCGTGGAAGAGCCCAAGATCCACCCCAAGACAGGTAAGCCCATCGTGCGTCAGGACGAGGATGTGCTGGACACCTGGTTCAGCTCCGGGCTGTGGCCGTTTTCCACCCTCGGTTGGCCTGGCGACTCGGCCAAGTCGGGAGCTCCCACCGAGGCCTGGATCCAGCCCGAGGTGAAGGGGCATTACCCGACAGATGTGCTGGTCACCGACCGCGGCATCATCTTCTTCTGGGTGGCCCGCATGGTGATGATGGCAAACGAGCTCACCGGGCGCGATCCGTTCCACACCGTCTACATCCACGGGACTATCCTGGACGACAAGGGACGAAAAATGTCCAAGTCGCTGGGGAACGGCATCGATCCGCTGGAGATGGCCGACCAGTACGGCGCCGACGCGGTGCGCTTCTCGCTCCTCAACCTCTCCTCCGAGGGACAGGACATCAAGCTCTCGCCCTCGAAGTTCGAGATGGGGCGCAACTTCGGCAACAAGATCTGGAACGCCGCACGCTTCCTGCTGCCGCATCTCGAAGGCGCCGACGTCGCCGCCGAGGCACTCGATCCGGCCGACCGCTGGATCCGCTCGCGCCTAGCCTCTGTGACCGCCAAGGTGACGCGCCTTCTGGAGACCTACAAGTTCTCCGAAGCGGCCATGGAGCTCTACCACTTCGCCTGGAGCGACTTCTGCTCCTGGTACCTGGAGCTGCGCAAGGCCCAGATCCATGGCGAGGATTCCCCGCAGAAGCGCTCGGCGGTGGGATCCTGCCTGCGAGTCCTTTCCGACATCACCCTGCTCTTGAATCCCTTCATGCCGGCCCTCACCGAGGAGTTGCGCAGCCACCTGGGACTTCCCGAGGCCATCACCTCGACGTGGCCGGTGGTTGAGGCTGCCTCGATTGACGATGGCGCCGAGAAGGCCTTTGCGCGCCTGATCTCGGTGGTGGAGGGCATTCGTGCCCTGCGCGGGCGCTACCAGATCGCTCCGGCCAAGGAGCTTTCGGTGACGCTGCGCTGCGAGTCGGAGGCGGTACGACAGGAATTGTCCGGGAATCTCGCGGCCCTGGAGACCTTGGCGGTGGCCCAGGTGGCGCTGCAGGTGGGCGGTGAGAAGCCCGCTTTCTCGGGCACCGAGATCGTGCCGGGAGTGCAGGTGCACGTGGCTCTGGAAGGAATCCTCGACAAGGCCGCCGAAGTGGCGCGCCTTTCCAAGGAGCTCGGGGAGGCCGAGAAGTTCGTGGCCTCCATCGAGAAGAAGCTTTCCAACGAGTCCTTCGTGGCCCGTGCCAAGCCCGAGGTGGTCGAGGCCGAACGCGAGAAGCTCGAGAGCCAGAAGGTCCGCGCGGCTCAGCTTCAGGAGGCGCTCTCCGGCCTGCAGGACTGACAGCTTCCGAAAATGATTTGGGCGCCTGCCTTCGGCACCGGGCTGCCTGCCGGGCCTCCGCCCCACTCGTTTGTGGGGCGCGGCATGCCTCGCCCCTACGTCGGTGAATGGGCCCGGGGGTCCCGGGCCTAGCGGCCGGCATCCCTGGCGCAATGGCTTTGCCGTGCGAGATTATTTTTGCTTTCCCCATATATACCGTGGAGTGTGTCTTGCGTCTGTTCATCGCCGAGAAACCCTCCGTCGCCCGCGTGCTTGCCGCTGAGCTTGGCAACGTGCGCAAGGGGGACGGTTATCTGCAGTGCGGGAACGGAGACTTCGTGACCTGGGCTTTTGGTCATCTCCTGGAGATGGCCATGCCCGAGCACTACAACACGAGCTTTGCCCGCTGGAAGGTTGAAGACCTTCCCATTTTGCCCAAGGCTTGGAAGGTCCTCCCGAAAAATGACGAAGGAGCCAAGAAGCAGCTTTCCCTGATGGGGCGGATGCTCGCCAAGGCCGACGAGGTCGTGAACGCGGGCGACCCGGATCGCGAAGGCCAGCTCCTGGTGGACGAGATTCTCGAGGCCCACGGCTACGCGGGGCCGGTCAAGCGCTTCTGGGTATCTTCCCAGGACTCGGTGGCGATTCAGCGCGGCCTGGCCGCCCTCAAGGAGAACGCCGAATTCAAGGGCTTTGCCGACGCGGCCCTGGCGCGCGGTCGGGCCGACTGGCTGATCGGCATGAACCTCTCGCGGGCCTTCACCCTGAGCGCTCGCCGCAGCGGAGCTGAGAAGGCTCTGCTCACGGTGGGGCGCGTGCAGACGCCGACGCTCGCCATGGTGGTGGCGCGCGACCTGGCGATCGAAGCCTTCGTGCCGGTTTCCTACATCACTGTCACGGCCAGCTTCAAGCACGCAAACGGCGAATTCAAGGCCCGCTGGAAGCCACCCCAGGTCGCCGTTCCGATGGAGGGCGGGGAAGCCTCACTTGATGCACCGACCGAGCCGCAGGATGCCCGCCAGGACGACGAGGCCCCAAAGGTCCCGGAAGGACGCCTGACCGATCCCGAACTTGCCAAGCGAATCCTCTCCGAGGTGAAGGGCAAGACAGGAATTGTCGCCGCCTGCAAGACCGAGGAGAAGCGCGACCTGGCACCGCGCCCCTTCTCGCTGGGCACGCTGACCTTCGCCGCCTCCAAGCGCTGGGGCTACGGGGCCGAGGACGTACTCAAGGCCTCCCAGAACCTCTACGAGGGGAAGCTCGTCTCGTACCCCAGAACGGACTGCGAGTTCCTTCCCGAGTCGCAGCACGCTGATGCTCCGGCGGTGCTGGCCGCCATGCGCCAGGTCTTTCCCCAGCTTGGCAAGCTCATCGACAGGGCCGATCCTTCGCTCAAGTCGCGCGCCTGGAACGACGAGAAGGTCACCGCTCACCACGGCATGATCCCCACCCAGCACCGCGGCGAGGTCGGCCACCTCCAGGAGATCGAGGCCAACCTCTACCAGCTGATCGCCCGCACCTACCTTGCCCAGTTCTATCCGCCCCACACGTATTTGGCGACTGCGGTCGCCGTGGAGGTCGAGGGGCACAATTTCGCCGCAAGCGGCCGCGTTGAGGTCGATGCCGGTTGGCAGGCGATCCTGAAACCCGACGAGCCGGATAAAGACGACGACGACGCGGCTCAGAAGCTTCCGGCCATGCAGGAGCAGGACCCCGTCACCTGCTTAAAGGCGGAGAAGAAGGAGAAGAAGACGAAGCCCCCGCCGCGCTTCACCGAGGGAACGCTCGTGAAGGCCATGGAGACGGTGCACAAATTTGTCGAGGACGGGGAGCTCAAGAAGCTCCTCAAGGAGGAGGACGGCATTGGGACCCCGGCCACGCGGGCAGCCATCATCTCCGAGCTCAAGCGGCGCAAGTTCCTGGAGGCCAAGAAAAAGGCCCTGGTGAGCACGGTGCTGGGGCGGAGTTTGGTGGATGCGCTTCCCGAGGAAGTCCGCTCCCCGGTGCTGACGGCCTTTTACGAGCGGGAGTTCAAGGCGATCCAGGCCGGGCAGAGCACCGTCGAAGCGTTCCTGGAAAAACAGACGGAATTTGTCAAAGCTCAGGTCGAGGTGGCAAACTCCCGTGCCACCGAGGTCGCCGGCGCCCAGATGGGGGACGGACCGGAATGCCCCTCCTGCGGAAAGGGACGCCTGCGCCGGATCGAAGGCTCAAAGGGAGCCTTCTGGAGCTGCTCGCGCTGGCGGGCCGAACCACGGTGCAAGTCCACCTGGGAAGACAAGGACGGAAAGCCCGTCTTTGGGATCCCTGAAGGCGCAGTGGCCTGTCCCGTCTGCAAGAAAGGGTATATGCGCCGAATCAAGTGGAAAGACAGCTTCTTCTGGGGCTGCTCGCGTTTCCGCGACGGCTGCAAGGGATCGGCCGAAGATGTCGAGGGCAAGCCCGTGTTCGGCGCCCCTCGTGGACGCGGCTGAGTCTTGAGGGATGTTCCAACGAAAGTTTTTTGGTAGTTCTGATTGATTTTGGCGTAAATTCCACCACGCACTGATCTGATTTACGTACAATTCAACCATGAGCAATTCAAGGTTGGCCCAAAAGCGGTTGCAGATCTTGTGGAATTCACCCCGAGGGCGAATTACTGTGCTCACGGGAGCGCGGCAGGTAGGAAAGACCACGCTGGTACAGATGGCTTTTCCCGATGTGCCGTTGCTTCGCTTCGATGCCCAAAGCGAACGGGCGGTTTACAACGCTTTGACTCCGGCCGATTGGATCGAGCGCTACCCGGTTGTCATTCTGGACGAGGTGCAGAAGTCTCCTGAACTATTCGATACTCTCAAGAGTGTATTCGACCAGGCTCCCAAGACGCGTTTCCTGCTTTTGGGATCAAGTCAGATCCAATTGCTCCAAGGTGTGCGTGAGACTTTGGCCGGGCGTGCGGCACTTCTGCGCTTGCATGCCTTCACATTGCCGGAACTGATGAATACGACGAATGGTGTTCCCGCAACTGCGTTCCAGCAACTGCTGTGTGCGCCGGATGCGTCGATGGAAATTCTGAAGGAACTCCTTGATCCGGTGCGGACTTTGTCGCCGCGAGAAGCTTCAGCCCATCGCTGGTGGGATCACCTTGTGCGTTGGGGGGGCATGCCTTCGCTCATCGCGAAAGGGATGGATGATGCTGATCGGATGGACTGGTTGCGCGATTACCAGGAACTCTACCTGCAACGCGACCTTGGAGATCTGGCGCGCCTTTCCGATCTCGAACCGTTTGCCCGTGCCCAGAAAATGGCGGCGCTTCACTCGGGTGAACCGGTGCAGTTTGCGGCCTTAGGTGCGGCGGCTGGCATCGGGGCGAGTACGGCTAGGCGCTACCTGCAATACCTGGAATTGAGCTTCCAGATCCACCTGCTGCAGCCGTGGTTTCGCAATGTGGAAAAGCGTCTCTCGAAAACGCCGAAGCTTCACTTCCTCGACAACGGCATCCGGCGTGGCATTCTACGACGCACCGGCGATCCCGACGGGCACGAGTTGGAGACCGTGGTGGTCTCTGAATGCCTCAAACAGGGGATGCTCACCCGCACCGGCGTGGAGTTCCATCACTTGCGCACGGCGGATGGTCGTGAGGTGGATTTGCTCTTGGAGCTCGACAAGGGATATTACGCCATCGAAGTGAATCTTGCCGATCGTGTGGTCGAGACCGATGCGCGACACCTGCGCGACCTAGGGGAGATCCTCGACAAGCCACTCCTAGCTGGACTCGTCGTGAGTCATGATCCAAAAGCTCGGAGGTTGCATCCAGGCGCTGCAGGAGAGCCAATCTTCGCAATGCCTGCCTGGCGACTGTTTGGATGAGTTCGGAAGGACTCTTTGCTTGCTAGTGAAGGGGAGTAGGGGAGAGATTTCCGTGACCGTTCCCCTTTCGCGTGTTATGTTGGCTCCCGCAATGCAACAGGAACGCGAAAGCCTCTATACCGTCGCCATCTACCAGGAACTCATGGAGGATGCGCTGGCGCACGCCGGTCTCAGCAGCAGCGTTCAGCGGATGAAGACGCCCCTTGGTGGGACCGGCTTTACCGTCAAGAATTGTCTGGTTGGTCTGGTGCGTCCCGAAGGGATGGCGCTGCGCCTTTCGGCGGACGATCAGCGGCATCTGCTCACGATTCCGGGCTCCCAGCGGCTTTCGTTCCCCGAGAAACCCGCCCACGACAACCAGTGGGTGCTGTTGCCCGAAGCCATGCTTGAGCAGCCAAACCACTTCGCCTCTTGGCTGAAAAAGGCCTGGAAATACCATTTGACCTGTCAGGTCGCCGGGCGCCCCCGCCCCAAGGGCGGCGGACGCAAGGGACGCTAAAAGGACTGCTTAGGGGTTACTTGCGAACAGCTCCGAAGGTGCGCTCGTAGTTCTCCAGATTTTCCTTTAGGGTCTGGATGAGAGCCGCCATGTGGGTCGGGGCGATGATGATACGGCTGGCGATCTTGGCCTTGGCAAGGCCCGGCAAGAGGCGCGCAAAGTCGATCACAAATTCGTGGGGACTGTGGCTCACCAACACCAGGTTCGAATAGATGCCTTCGGCCTCCTTTTCGCCCAGCTCGATGTTGATGGAATTCTCCTCGGGATTCACGGGCGCGACCATATGGCACCTCCTTTCGCACCCAAAGGTACATCTTCAC
>DAIPHW010000118.1:0-7576 GCA_036771135.1 Fibrobacterota bacterium
CCGAAGCCCTCGCCGCGGAAGATCGTGCCATCCTCCAGAGCTAGGATCGCATCAGACATCGCACACTCCCCAGTTTGAGTCCCACTAGACCATTTGCGGAGAGGCAATGTACCAATTTCGCGGCGCTTCCCCGGATTCCTTGTGTTTCCCCAGAAACCGTCATTCATCGCCCCTTTGCCGGTGCACGTCTTGTGGACAAGCTCTGGAAAATTGGCTATCGTAAAGATGGCCGACGTCATCGGCTACCCACCAGTGAGGAAATGCACATGAGCCCTGTTCGCAAGTGCGCCCCCAAGGCTGAAATCAAGGCCACGGCGCCCAAAAAGGTCGCCAAATCCGAATCCCCCAAGAAGGCCGCGCCCGTCGCCAAGAAGGTCGCCGCCAAGTCAGTTTCTGTCAAGGCCGCGGCACCTGTCGCGACCAAGCCAGCAACCAAGGCGCCCGTCAAGAAGGCCGCCACCGCCAAGGCTCCGGCACCTGTCGCCGCAAAGCCAGCAGCCAAGGCACCCGCCAAGAAGGTCGCCGCTCCCGTCAAGGCCGCGGCACCTGTCGCCGCCAAGGCACCTGCCAAGAAGACCGCACCCGCCAAGGCCAAGGCTGGCCTGCGCAAGGTGCCCTTCGAGAAGTTCGCCCCCGCTTCCGGTTCGGTAGCCGTGGCCGGCGACTTCAACGGCTGGGACCCCACGGCATTCCTGCTTTCCCGCGATGCCGACGGCATCTGGCGCGGCGAGATCTCGATCGCCCCGGGCAACTACCAGTACCGCCTGATCTTTGACGGCAACTGGGAGCACGACCCGGAACGCGAGGTTGTGGAAGGCCCGCACGGCCTAAATAACCTGCTCATCGTCACCTGAGTCAGGTTTCCCGAAACACCAAAGCCCACATCCGGACGGACGTGGGCTTTTGGCGTTTGCGAAAATCGGGCAGGTCCCCCCAAAGCCTCGAGGAATGGCCTCAGGAGGGAAGTGCCCTAGACAAAGGATACGGCAGAGCTTGCCGTTCTCCAAGCGATTCCCGCTTCGCGGCCGCTGCAGTGTGATGCAGATCACACTCTGATGACAAAATCCGTCCTTTCGGAGCGCTAGCGATAGTGGAGCATTGAGTTAATTTTCTCCCAGTTCTTCTTCCACCCTTCACTAAGGAATGTCTCACATGGCCAAGCTGTTCATCGAGGATCTCGAACTCAAGGGCAAGCGCGCGTTCATCCGCGTCGACTTCAACGTCCCCCAGGACAAGGCCACCGGCGCCATCACCAACACCAAGCGCATCGAAGCCGCCCTGCCCACCATCAAGTATGCGCTGGACCAGGGCGCGACGGTGATCCTCGCCAGCCACCTGGGACGTCCCGACGGCAAGGTGAACCCCAAGTTCACCCTGAAGCCGGTCGCCGAAGCTCTCGAGAAGCTCCTGGGCAAGCCCGTGAAGTTCCTTTCCGACTGCGTCGGTCCCGAAGTCGAGGCCGAATGCGCCAAGGCCAAGCCTGGCGAAGTGATCCTGCTTGAAAACCTGCGCTTCCACCTCGAGGAAGAGGGCAAGGCCAAGGTCAAGAATGCCGACGGCACCGAGACCAAGATCAAGGCCGATCCGGAAGCCGTCAAGGCCTTCCGCGCCTCGCTGACAAAGCTCGCCGACGTCTACATCAACGACGCCTTCGGCACCGCCCACCGCGACCACTCCTCCATGACCGGCGTGGCCCTGCCGCAGCGCGCCGCCGGCTACCTCATGAAGAAGGAGCTCGACGCCTTCACGGCCGTGCTGGAAAGCCCCAAGCGCCCGCTGCTGGCGATCCTGGGCGGCGCCAAGGTCGCGGACAAGATCCAGCTCATCAACAACCTGCTGGACAAGGCCGACACCATCATCATCGGTGGCGGCATGGCCTTCACCTTCAAGAAGGTGCTGAACGGCCTCGCCATCGGTTCGAGCCTCTTCGACGCCGAAGGCGCCAAGATCGTTCCTGAGCTCATGAAGAAGGCCGCCGACAAGGGCAAGACCATCCTTCTGCCTGTGGACTACGTGACCGCCGACAAGTTCGCCGCCGACGCCCAGGTGGGCGCGGCCGACGACTCCACCGGCATCCCCGAAGGCTGGCTGGGCCTGGACGTTGGTCCGAAGTCCAACGAGATCTTCGTGAAGGCCATCCTGGAGTCCAAGACCATCGTCTGGAACGGCCCTGCCGGCGTGTTCGAGTTCCCGGCCTTCGAGGCTGGCACCAAGGCCATGGCCGACGCCGTGGTGAAGGCCACCGAGATGGGCGCCACCACCGTGATCGGCGGCGGCGACACCGCCACGGCCGCCAAGAAGTACGGCGCCGACAAGAAGGTCACCCACACCTCCACCGGCGGCGGCGCTTCCCTCGAGTACCTCGAAGGCAAGGTGCTTCCGGGCGTCGCGGCGCTTTCCGAGAAGTAATCGGAAACCTCCGATTCGTGTACGAAGGCCGCGGCAACGCGGCCTTTTTGTTTTTGGCAATACACACAAACAAGACACTAGGATAGCTTGTTTGCCTGCATATCTCCAATTTTCAAGCTATCTTAATAGCCTATGGATTTACCTATCGAGATCCACACGATGCAAGGCTGGCGCCGCATTGGAAGCTGGAACATCGACCCGAATGCGCCGTTTCGCATCGATGCGCCCGGCCGCTGGAGCTACGACATGGACTGGGCTTTGGAGCATCTCGATACGCCCTGGGCTTCGGTCTCGCTGGCGCTTCCCCTGAGCCTTGATTCGACGCATCTCTCGCATTGGCCCGCCTTCTTACTCGACCTCCTCCCGGCCGGCCAAGCCCGCGAGCAATGGCTCGAATATCTGCAGATTCCCAATGGCAAAGGAGCCGACGGGCCGCTTCTCCTGCATGCAGGACGCGCTCCGGTGGGAAACCTGCGCCTTGCCCACGCGCGCGATTGGAAACCTGAAGCGGTGCGAGGTTTCCCTCGCGCAGAGGTGCTCGCCCAGGGAAGCGCCTTCCTGGAATACATGCGAAAGGTTCAACTCCAGGAATGTCAGACCGGCAACGACTCTCCCTATTCGGCTGCCGATACCCAAGGAGCCGCGCCCAAGTACCTGCTGACCCAAGACCGCGAAGGGCTCTGGTGGGCTGAGGGAACTCTTCCTGACGCACAGGCCGCGGCGTTCTGGCTGCTCAAATACCCGCGCGGGAATTCGGAACGAGACCGCCTAGTGCTGCGCTCGGAAGCCCCTTCGCTCGAAATCGCCCGCGACTGGGGGCTTCGCTGCGGCCTGCCGCTTTTGTGGGAACGCGACATCCTCTTCGTGCCGCGCTTCGACCGCCCCGTAAGTCAACAAGGCGTGCGGCGCCTGGGCTTGGAGTCGCTCTGTTCGGCGCTTGGGGTAGCGGAATTCGGACACGAATTTTCTCATCTCGAGCTTTGTGCGGCGATCATACGCTTCTCGAGTCGCCCCGAGGAGGACCTGCTCGAATACCTTGGTCGCGACGTCCTGAATTTGGCCCTGGCCAACACCGACAACCACGCTCGCAACACCGCCTTTCTCAAGGACGGCCCGGAAGTGCGACTCTCTCCCCTCTTTGATATTTGCCCCATGGAGCTCGATCCGATCGGAGTCTCGCGCGCCTGTCGCTGGCCGAGAGAAGGCCACCTGCGCCCCGACTGGAGACTTGTGACAGATTCCGTCAAACAATGGATTGCTCCCGAAACGGTCAGAAATCGTTTTCGAGAGCTTGCCGCCAAGGTGCGGGGACTTCCTGAGACAGCTCATCGCTGCGGGCTCCCTGCCGAGGTCGCGGCGCATTGCCACCCCCGCTGGGACTCGCTTGCCGGCGACCTGGAGGCAGCATGAAACGCCTTTCATCGCAAGAGCTGGATGCTCGGCGCGAGGCGCTTAAGGCAGCTCTGCGGGCCGGGCGCATCTCTCTTTCTGAGAGCGTACGGGAAATGCGCCGCCTCACCGGCATGACGCAGAAGGACTACGCCGAGAAGGTCGCCAAGGTCTTTCCGCGCGTGCTCATGGAGATCGAGCGCGGCACCGCCAATCCCACCCTGGAGACGCTGGAGCGGATCGCCCGCCCGTGGGGCTGGAAGGTCGGCTTTATCCCGCCTTCGGAATGATTGCTTCCGACCTTCCATTCGTAGAGGTCGCAGAAAACGGCCAGAACCCGACCCGCAGGCTCTAGCCGCGGCGACGACTCGAGCGCGTCCGCAACTCGTCAGCCTGGGGGGTGCGCTGGGCTGCCCAGTCCATCACGCGACGCAGCTCCCATAGGCTCGTGGAGAAGGGATAGCGGCGCACGTACTCATCCACGAAACCGTGCCAGGCGCGGAAGTCGCGCTTCTGCAAAGCATTGATGGCCAAGATCAAGGCAATCTCAGGATTGGCGCCCTCAGGCGTAGTCATGTCGGCGCGCAGAGTGGTCTCGTCGATCTTGCCGAGGAAGAAGGCCGCCTGCTGCCGCAGCAACCAAGACGTCGTGCCGTGCCCTAGGATGGCCTTCCAGCGCGGCGTGGCATCCTGGGAAGCCAGCACCGTGGTGATACCCAGCTCGAAGAGCGCCTGGCTCACGTCGGCATCCGGAGCCGAACCGTCGTCGACCACCTGATCAAGCCATTTCTGGGCCTCGGCTGGCTTGCCGCTCCAGGCAAAGCTCCGGCCAAGCTCAATCATGGCCTGGCGACGCGCCTCGGGGGCGGCGCTGTAATCGCCGTTCTCCACGATGTCCTGGAAGATGCCGATGGCCTCATCTAGACGCTCCAAATCGCGGAAGCGGCGCCCTTCCACCAAGCGGATCTGGGCAGCGACTTCTTCATCCTTCTTGATGTAGTAGTCCCGGTATTTGAAACCGGCGTTTAGGAAGGACGTGTCCGTAGAAACACCAGACCAGAGCCGCAAAGCCTCCAGAAAGCGCGCGTGGACCGGGCCAAACTGGAACTGCCGCTTGGACTGCTCGTCGGTCAGAAAGTGGAACACCGACTCCCCATCAGAAGCACAGCCGAAGAACATGGGCTGCGACAGATCTAGGCACGGCTCGATGCGCTCCAACTGGTTTTGGATGAGAGCCGCGTTGGCGTAATGGGAAGCGTCGAGCTGAGCAACCTTGTGCTGCTTCTTCTGCGCGTCCAAGAGGTTGCCCGCGCTCTGTTCGGCAAGGCTCTCCAGGAAGTAGGCGCGCACCTTGAGATCTTTGGTGCGAGGGTCGCGCAGCACTGTCTCGAAGACGTCGCGGGCCTGCTTGATCTGGTTGCGAGAAAGCAGCACGGCGCCCATCTTGAGTTCGGCCTCCTGAGCCACCCGGTGGGACGGATACGACTGGATCACTGCCTGATAGGAGTTGATGGCGTGGTCCTGAAAACCTTCGTCCAGGAAGGCGTCAGCCACCACGGTAGGGCTTGCCTGCAGCGCCACCGTGCGCCGCCACACCTTGACGTTGCGCACCGCCACCGAGCCGTTCCAGGTAAAGAAGCCGAGCCGGTAGCCGCTGGAGCGCGTGGAGGGCAGCACGCGGATGCTCTCGTCCACCAGTTTTCCGTCTACGAACAGCCGCAGCGCCTGGCCGTCGCGCTCCACCGCCACATCGTACTTGCGCCCCGCCTCCAGCGCAAGCGTGGCGGGCAGCCACTTGTAGGATTTGCCATTGGGATCAATGCCGCAGCGCTGGCTTCCCCACTGGTCCAGATAAAAACGCACGCCATCTGAGGGCGACTCGCCTTGCAGGAAGACGTTGAAGTCGTGGTTGTTGCCCTCTAGCCCCTCGATTTCAAACTCCACCCGGATATTGCCCAGGAAGTCCTGCTTGGAGCGCGCGAAAGAAAGCCCCTTGGAGGCTCCCACCAAAGCATTGTCATGCACCGTCCAAGAATTCGAAGGAACCGTAACCGGCTCGGAACGCCCTCCTTGCACATCGAAGGACTCGAAGGCGATCTGCGGCGAAGGACTGCTGAAGTTCTCTTCCGCATAGGGCGCCCAAGGCGTGCGCGAAAGTCGTTCCTGCACCACATGGTAAGCGAAAAGGCCGATCCCCAGCACCACCGGCAGCGCCGGAATCCAGGCGTAGCGTTGACGACGGCGCAAGAACTGCCAAATCCGTTCGACACGCGAGAGAGGCTTGGCCGAAACAGGTGTGCCGTTGAGCCAAGCTTGCAGGTCACGAGCGAAATCCGCCATGGTGGCGTAGCGCTCGTTCCGGTCGCGCGCCATGGCCTTGGCCACCACGGCATCGAGATTGCGATCAAGCCATGGGCAAAGATCGCGCAGCGGCACCGGCTCAGCCGCCAACACGTTGAGCACCGTCTGGTGAAGGCTGCGCGGATCAAGATAGGGGTTCTTGAAGGCAATGAGCTCGTAGAGCAGAATTCCCAGCGAACAGATGTCGGTGCGAGCGTCGAGAGACGAGCCTTCGGCCTGTTCGGGCGACATGTAGGCGGGCGAACCCACCATCTCGCCGTCCTGGGTCATCAGCGAGCCACCTTGGAGCATGGTGTCCTTGGCGAGACCGAAGTCGATCACCACCGGAACTTCGCCGCGCATGAGCACATTGGAAGGCTTCAGATCGCGGTGCATCACGCCATGCTGGTGGGTGTAGGCAATGGCTTCAGCGATCTGCAAGGCGATGCGCACCGAACGTTCTAAATCGGGTTTTTCCTGCTGCAGATACTCGGCTAGGTTGATGCCAGGGACCATCTCCATGGAGATGTACCAGGAGCCGCGGTCCTGCCCAATGTCATGCACCTGCACGATGTTGGGGTGCGACAGCCGCGCGATGCTGCGCGCCTCGGTGAGGAAGCGCGAGACGAAGCGGTCGTCGTTGTTGACGGTGTGCGGCAGCACCTTCAGGGCCACAATGCGGTCCAGTTCGCGGTCGCGGGCGCGATAGACCACCGCCATGCCTCCGGAGCCGATCTCCCCGAGGATCTCGTAGCGTCCCAGCGTGGCGCCGGGCCCCAGTCCCAAGGACGGCTCACGTCCCATACGGGAAAGGCCCGGATCGTTCAGCACAAGGCCTCCGCGCGGGAAAGCGCCTGGGAGAGATCTTCAGGAAGCGGAGCATCAAAAGCCCACAGGCGTCCGCCCAGGTGGACCTCGAAGCGTGCCGCATGCAGGAAAGGACGTTTGAGCCCTAAAGCATCGTGCGAAGCATCAGGGTGATAGCGTTCATCCGCCACCAGGGGAAGCCCAATGGAGGCTAAGTGCGCACGAATCTGGTGCATGCGTCCGGTATCGATGGCCACTTCCAAGTAAGCGTGCCGCGGCAATTGACGAACGACCTTCCAGCGCGTGTGGGCCTCTCGGCCCGATTCTTCTTCCGCCAGGATGGCCTTGGCACCGCCGCGCGCGGAATCGATGCGCGCAAGTCTCGCGTCGATGGTCCCCGATTTTGTGCGGGGTCGCCCTTCGGCCAGCGCCAGGTAGGTCTTGCCAGTGCGATGGGCGCGAATCTCGTCCTGAATGCGCACCAGCATCTGCCGCGTCTTGGCCAGCACCAAAACACCTGAAGTGCCCTTATCCAGGCGATGTGCCAAGGCCGGCGAAAAACCGGCTCCAGGAAAAGCCGCCTGCACCATCTCGATCACGGTGCGCCCCGGGTTCACGCCCGTCCCCGGAT
>DAIPHW010000119.1:0-2132 GCA_036771135.1 Fibrobacterota bacterium
GGAGATCCCGGCAAAATGCGGGAAAAGACACTACAATCATCTCCATGCACTTTCGTCCACTTCTCCTCTCTCTCCTCATCGCGCCGGTGGCCTTTGCCAGGATCACTCCCAACCCCGCGCTTTCCGACACCGTTTATCTGCCGAATGGCTCCCGAAACGTGAATCTTTCGGACAACGTCCTGTACACATCCGTCTCGGACACGTCCTTTGCTTTTCATGTGGGCCAGGGGCCTTCCAAATTGTTCCTCACCTGGGAGACGACGCCCTACGAGGCCTGGGCGAACGACATCACGACGAACGTCTCGCACAACGAAATTCCGCTTTCTGACTTCGTCCTGCTCGCTTCCGCGAATTCCACCACGGGATTTGACGGCAAGTGGGATACCGTCGCCGTCATTGACAGCAGCAAAGTGTCTTCGCGCGGGGTGCTGGTCGATTTCACCGGAAAGAGCTGGATCCGCTTTTCCATGGCGAAGGCCGTTGCCGTCTATGACGCTCGCGTCTTCGATGCCAGCAACGGAGCCAACGACAGTTGGTTTTTCCTGGGGACAAGCATCACGCAGATGGCCTTCAACGGCTATGCCCTGGATACGACCTTTGCGCAGCAAGTGACAGCGTTCTCCCCGAAGAATACGCCGGCGACGGTGTTTGGCGGGGTCGGCGGAGTGAACAGCACCGAAGTGGCGGCGCATCTGGCGACATACCTGTCCTGTGCCGGAAACGTGAAATTCTGGGCGATCGAGATGGGCACGAACGATGCCTGGGGCGGTTCCACCGCGAACCTGAACACGTACCTGAAGAACATGCAGAAGATCATCGATTCGGCGAAGTCGCGCGGGATCGTTCCCATCATCGCGCGCATTCCCGCGACCGACAGCACCAGGGCCAACTGGCAGATCAGCCCGCTATTCCTGGATTCCCTGGACAGCCTCGTGGCCCGCAACGGCCTGCGGAACGGGCCGGATCTCTACGGCTGGTTCCATAGGCATCCCGAGGAGCTCAACGGCGACGGCGTGCATCCGAACATCGTCGGCGCAGCGAGCATCCAGCGCCTGTGGGCAAAGGCGGTTGCGCCGCTCTACTCCGATTCGTCCTCCGTGTCCGTGAGCCGCCGCGTGCCCGCTGCGGGCTTCTCCGTCTCCGTCCATGGAAGCGTCGTGCGGCTTTCCGAACTTCCCGGCGGGAACATGACCGCCTCGCTGTTTGCTGTCACAGGCGAACGACTGGAGACGCACGCTCTGCGCGGAATCTCCGGCTCTTTCGAATCCCGCCTCCCGCACGGAGTTTACGTGCTGCAGCTCAACACCGAAGCCGGCAGCCACCGCGCAGCCATCCGCCTGTAGGCACAGGTACCGCAAAGGGGGAGCGCTCTTTCTGGCTCGGCTCTTGACTTTTATAGTTCGGATTCGTATTATATGAATCAGAACCATGAAGCAACTCGACCCCATACCCAGCCCTCAATCGGCGCTCTGCCTGCGCCTAATGCGCGTCTGCAGCGAACTTTCGGCCGCCGGAGACGCCTGCCTCTCCGGAACCGGGCTCAACCAGACGCGCTTTGCCATCCTCTACCACCTCGCCCAGGCTCCCGAGGGTCTCAATCCCAAGGAGCTCGCCGTGCGCCTCGCGGTGCCGCGCGCCACCATGACGGGGCTTTTGGACGGCCTCGAGAAGGAAGGCCACACCGAGCGAGGTCCAGACCCCTCGGACCGCCGTGCCCTGCGCGTGCGGCTCACCACATCTGGGACAAAATTCGTCAAAGCGACCGTCCCCAGCCACTGCCGGCGGCTTTCACGGATTATGGAGGCGCTTTCGGAAAAGGAGCGGGTGCTGCTTGGGACCGTGCTCGACAAGATCGAGACGGCCGTAGATTCGATGGAAGGCCAGCCATGAAGTCCTCGCTCCTCATTCTGGCAATGCTGCCGCCGTTTTCTGCCAGAGCCCTCACGCTGCAGGAGGCCTTGGAGCAATCCGACCGCAGCAGCTATTCTGGAAAGATTTCCCGCAGCCGGCTGGACCAGCGCTCTGGACAAGAACTGTCATCCCTGCAGGGGATGCTCCCAACGCTGCGCGCCGAGGGCGGATGGAGCGCCACCGACGATCCGCTGGGGGCCTTCGGAACGCGGCTGCGCCAG
>DAIPHW010000119.1:2232-7530 GCA_036771135.1 Fibrobacterota bacterium
TGCTCTCTGAAGTGCGCGTCGGAGAGGTTGAGGCATCGCTTGCCAAGGCGCAAAGCGATTCCGCACTTGCCTTACGGCGCCTCTCCTTCGCGATGGGAATGCCCACAAGTGCCATCGGGTCCCTTGAAAGCTTTCCCCAAAGCCCGGCCCTGCACGCAGCCGCTGCGGCTCTTCCGGAAAGCGGCAAGCGCCCCGAGGAGGAGGCCGGCAAGGCTGATTCCAAGGCAGCTGAACTCGATGCCGCACGGGTCGGCGCGGCGCTGCTGCCGCGCCTCAACGGCATCACTCGCATGGACTGGAACGCTTCGGGATCGCCTTTCTCAAAGGATCCGTCCTGGACCGTTGGGATTCAGGCGAGCTGGACGCTGCACGCCACCGGCGAGATGGGAGACAGGAAAGCTGCCCGCGCCCGAGCCGAAGAGGCGCGCACCCTGGAAGCCATGACGCGGGCAAAGTTGGACCTCGAGGAAGCGTCCCTCGCAAGTGGATTGAAGCTCGCGCTGCAGCGCCTGGACATCGCAGAAACCGCCGTCGCCCAAACCGCCGAGGCACATCGGCTCACGGCGCGCCGCTACCAGGAGGGCCTGGCCACCATGACCGAGACGCTTGAGGCCGCAGCCCTGGAGACTTCATCGAAGCTTTCCCTGGAAAGCGCTCGGCACGATGTCGTCGTTTGCTTATCCGACCTGTCGGCGCTGCGGGGCCTCGGCTCCGAACGCCTCGAGACCTTGACAAGAACCGCAAGCACGAGGTAACCATGAATCCCAAGATCCTGATGACGGCGGCGCCACTTTTGACGCTCGCCCTGCTCTCGTCATGCCAAAAAACAGAAAATTCACAGGCAGGGAGCTGCCGCCAAGAGCCCGGTACGGCCGTGGCTGCGCACGATTCGCTGATCCCCGACGGCATCCTGGCCCAGGGAACCGCCGAGGCGGTGCGCCGCGCAGACCTTTCCACCAGCCTGATGGGACGAGTGCTTTCGGTGACGGTCCAGGAGGGGCAAGCGGTGCGGGCCGGACAGATCCTGGCGCGCATCGACGCGGGCGAACTTTCGGCACGCTCGCAGGGAGTCGCCTCGGCGCTCTCCGGTGCCCAGGCCCAAGCCGACCTCGCCGGCGTCAGCGCCAAGCGCATGCGAGCCCTCTACGCCGACGGTGCCGTCACCCGCGCCGCCCTGGACCAGGCCGAGGCCGAACTTCGGCGCGCCGAAGCCGGACTCTCGCAAGTGCGCGCCCAAGGCGCCGAGGTCCGCTCGGTCGCCGGCTACGCGAACCTTGCGGCGCCGTTCGCCGGTCGGCTCACGCACCGCTTTGTCGATCCCGGGGCCTTGGCTGCG
Source organism: Fibrobacterota bacterium (assembly GCA_036771135.1). Taxonomy (GTDB): domain Bacteria; phylum Fibrobacterota; class Fibrobacteria; order UBA5070; family UBA5070; genus JBDKGV01. The sequence continues at coordinate 3,569 of DAIPHW010000119.1, forward strand.
CCCGGCATGCCACTACTCACGGTAGAGGACATCTCGCGACTGCGGGTGCGGGTGAACGCCGCCCCCGAGGCCGTCGCCGACCTGCGGATCGGACAGATATTGTCAGCCCAGGTGGGTGGACGCAGCGTATCCGCCCGGGTGGAGGGGATCGTCCCCGCGCCGGTGGGAAACCTTCTGGTGGTGAACGCCCTGGTGGACAACCCGGGCGGCGTCCTTCCCTCGGGCGTCTCGGCAAGCCTCCTCTTGCCGCGCGGCACACGCCGGGCACTGCTAGTGCCAAGCCTTGCGCTGCGGCGCGAGGAGGAGCTCACCAGCGTATTGGTGCGCCAGGGATCCTGCGACGCGCTGCGCTGGGTCCGCGTAGGCGTCACCGTCGGCAGCGACATCGAGGTCCTCTCGGGACTGCGGCCTCTTGAGTCCGTCGTGGTGCCTTCGCAGACGGCCGGGAGGTAACCCGATGGGAATCGCCGGCCGCATCACCCATGCCTTCCTGAGGTCAAAGCTCACGCCACTGGTCACCATCGCCTCGCTGGCGGCGGGCGTCCTCGGCATGATGGCCACTCCGCGCGAGGAAGAGCCACAAATCTCCGTCCCCATGATCGACGTCTTCGCCGCCACGCCCGGCATGTCCCCCGAGGAAGCCGAGAACCTGGTCGTGCGCGGCTTGGAACGGACGCTCTGGGAAATCCCCGGCGTAGAGCACGTCTACGCCATGGCCGGGGACGGTCAGGCCATGGTCACCGTGCGCTTCAAGGTCGGGGAAAACCAGGAGAAGAGCATCGTCAAGGTGGAGTCGAAGCTCGCCTCACGCCGCGATGCGCTGCCGCCCGGCATCGCCCCGCCGCTGGTGAAGCCGCACTCCATCGACGACGTCCCTATCCTCTCACTCACCCTCCACGCCAAAGGCGGCAACTCGAACCAGCTGCGCGAGATCGCCCTGCACTTGGAGGACGAGATTCGCACCCTACCCGATGTAGCCTCCACGTGGGTCGTGGGGGGATCGCCACGCCAGTTCCGGCTGGAGCTCGACGCAGCGCGGATGGCCGCCTCCGGGATCACGCCTGCGGACATCTCGCAGGCTCTGTCCCACTCTTCGGGAGCCGCGACCGTCGGCGAGTTCTACCGCCAGGATTCAGCCTGGAGCGTGCGGGTGGGCGCCCCCTTCCACTCCGCCGCCGATCTGGAGGCCGTAGTGGTCTCGCGCCGCCAAGGTCAGTCGGTGACGCTGCGCGACGTGGCCCGCGTCAGCGAGGGCTTCGGCGAGACAGACACTTATGTGAGCCACCACGAGCGCGGCCACTCCGAAGCGGCCGTGACCATCGCGGTGGCCAAGCGTCCCGGAGCCAACGCCACCGTGGTCTCCCGCGCCGCCCTAGAGCGAGTCGAGGCGGCCAGGTCTCGGCTGCTGCCCCCGGACGTTCGGCTGGAAGTCACCCGCGACTACGGCGAGACAGCCAAGGAAAAGGCCGATGAGCTCATCCTCCACATCCTGATCGCGACACTTTCCGTCACGGTGCTAATTCTGCTCTTCCTGGGCTGGCGCGAGGCCGTAGTGGTGCTGGTAGCCGTGCCCGTGACGCTTTCTCTGACGCTTTTTGTCTACTACCTGCTGGGCTACTCGCTGAACCGCATCACCCTGTTTGCCCTCATTTTCTCCATCGGCATCCTGGTGGACGACGCCATCGTGGTGGTAGAAAACATCTACCGCCACCTGCAGAAGGGCAAGCGCGCCCCCGAGGAGCTGGCGGTGGAGGGCGTGGACGAAGTGGGAAATCCCACCATCCTGGCCACCATAGCGGTGATCGCGGCCATCCTCCCGATGGCATTCGTCTCGGGCATGATGGGCCCCTACATGCGCCCCATTCCCATTGGCGCCTCGGCGGCCATGATCGCGTCGCTCGGCGTAGCCTTCGTCATCACGCCATGGCTTGCCTTCAAGCTGCTGAAAGGACACGTCGCCGCAGAGCACGACGGAGCCCCCGTCGAAAGCCGCTTTGCCCGCTTCTACCGCTGGCTCATGGAAGGCTTGATGGCCAAGCGTTCGCGGCGACTCTTTCTCTACGGCGGCGTGGTGGCGCTGCTGCTGCTCTCGGTCGCGCTCCTGGCGGTGCGGGCGGTACAGGTGAAGATGCTGCCCTTCGACAACAAGAGCGAGTTCCAGGTGATCCTGGACATGCCGCGCAGCACCACCCTGGAGCGCTCCGACGCCCTGGCGCGCGAGGTCGCCGACAGCCTGCTGCGGCTCCCCGAGGTGACCAGCACCCAGGCCTACGCCGGCACCTCCTCGCCCTTTAACTTCAACGGCCTAGTGCGACACTACTTTCTGCGACGTGGCGGCAACGTGGCCGAAGTGCAAGTGAACCTGCTGCCCAAGGGCAAGCGCCACCGCCAGAGCCACGCCATCGCCTTAGAGGCGCGAAGCTTGGTCGAAACGATCGCTCGCCGCTACGGCGCCGCGGCCAAAGTGGCCGAGATTCCGCCAGGACCTCCTGTGATGTCCACCTTGGTTGCCGAGGTGTATTCACCCCACGACAGCCTGCGGCAGGAGACGGCACGGCGCGTGAAGAATGTGCTAGCAACCACCCCCGGCGTGGTGGATGTCGATTGGAACCAGGACGCCCCGCAAGCCGAGCGGTTCTTCCGCATCGACCGCGACGAAGTCGCCCGAGCCGGAGCCGACGAAGAGGCCATTGTTCAGACCCTGGCAATTTCTCTTTCGGGAGCTCCGGTGGCCCAGATGACAGCCCCCGCAGCCCGCGAACCGCAGATGGTGGTGGCACGCCTTCCCACGGCGGCGCGCTCCTCAGAAAATTCGCTGCTCTCGCTTCTGGTTCCCACCACCTCCGGGCCGATGCCGCTGCAGCGCTTCGTAAAGGTGGATTCGACGCTGCGCCCGGCCACCCGCTACCGCAAGGACCTGCGCCCCGTCATCTACGTGACCGGAGATGTTGCCGGTTCCATAGAATCTCCCGTCTACGCCATCGAGGCCATGAACAAGCGGCTCGATTCACTGAGGATAGACGGCAAGGTGGTGACGCGCTACAACTCGACAGCCCCCAAGAATCTAGAGGAAACCGCCCTTAAGTGGGATGGCGAATGGCAGGTGACGATCGAGGTCTTCCGCGACCTGGGCATCGCCTTTGCCGTGGTGCTCCTGCTCATCTACGTGCTGGTGGTGGGCTGGTTCCAGTCCTTCTCCATCCCCCTCGTGATCATGGCGCCCATTCCCCTCACGCTCATCGGCATCCTGCCAGGACATGCCCTTTTCGGGGCCTTCTTTACGGCGACCTCGATGATCGGCATGATCGCCCTGGCCGGCATCATCGTGCGCAATTCGATCCTCCTCGTAGACTTCATCCAGCTTGCCCAGGATCGCGGCCTGCCGCTAGCTCAGGCTGTGATCGAGGCCGGCGCGGTGCGCTTTCGCCCTATCGCCCTCACGGCTGCGGCCGTGGTGGTAGGCGGCATCGTGATGGTGCTCGACCCCATTTTCCAAGGCCTTGCAGTGGCACTGATGAGCGGTGCCGTGGCCGCCACCCTGCTCACCATGATCCTAGTGCCGCTTCTCTACTGGGAACTTCGTAAGCATGAACCCGAACCCGAAGAGGAACTGCCATGAAAACCGAACCAATCGTCCGTTGCGTCGCTGGGAGCCTAATCCTTGTTTCGCTGCTCTTGGCGCACGCTTTTGGTCCCGCCTGGCTCTGGCTGGCCGCCTTCGTGGGCGCGAACCTGCTGCAGTCGGGATTTACCGGATTTTGTCCGCTAGAAACCGCACTGAGGAAGTTCATCCCACAGAAATGAGGACCTACAGCCGAAAAACCACGCGCAGCGCCAGCACGCCAACGGCCACGAGAGCGATGGCAGCTAAGGCCGCACCGGCAATGCGCATCCTCTGGCGGCGCAGCCTCGATGCCACCTTGGGAATCTTGACGATCCGGGTAGTCGGGGTACTCTGACCG
>DAIPHW010000120.1:0-7362 GCA_036771135.1 Fibrobacterota bacterium
CGCGAGCTTTCCCGCCAGCCGCTCGGGGCGGGCGCTTTCGGGACGGGCCGGATCGGCGCCGATGGCTTCCAGGGCCTCCTGCAGCTTCTGGGCGCTGTAGAGGATGGAACGCGGGAACTGCGGCGAGAGGAAGAGGAACTCCAGCACCTTGTCTGGGCGGATGTCGGCAGTGTAGCTCTTGCAGTAGGCCTCGAAGGCGGTGCAGGAGCGCAGCAGCCCGGCCCATGACAAAAATTGTCCATTTCCCTCCAGCACGCCCCGCGCGATGTCGCCTGCGTGCTCCGAGAGGAGCGCCGTGACGGCGCAACCGCGTTCCAGCGAGCGCCCGATCTGGATGAAGCGCCAGCCCTCGCCGCGCAGCAGGATGCCTGCGATCACACCGTGCACCTGCTGGCAACCGAGAATCACCTCGCGCAGGAACTGGTGCGGCACCCGTCGGCGGGCCGGTTCGTCGCACGCCTCGCGCACGTAGAGATGGAGGCTGTTGATCTGCTCCCAGATCTCGGAAGTCACCTGCTCGCGCACCTGTCGCACGTTTTCGCGAGCGGCTGCCACGCAGAAAGCGATGGAATCGTGGTGGGCGCGATCGAACATGAGCGTCCCGGCCACCGCCCAGGCCTCGCGGTCATGGCGCGGCCCCACTTCGGTGCGCAGGCAGGAAAGCACCCGGTCCCAGCGGCGCTCGGCCACCTCGGGGGTCTCGTCCAGCATCTGCTTGAGGTTGACGTCGATGAGCCGGGCGGTGTGCTCGGCTCGTTCCAGGTAGCGGCCCATCCAGAAGAGGGAATCCGCCACCCGCGAAAGCATCAGTACAGTACCCATGTGTCTTTCGAGCCTCCCCCCTGCGATGAATTGACCACCAGCGACCCTTCTTTGAGCGCCACCCGCGTGAGCCCTCCCGGCACCGTCACGGGGCGCTGCCCGAAGACGGTGTAGGGGCGCAGGTCGATGTGACGCGGACGCGCCTTCCCCTCCACTAGGCAGGGAGCCGTGGAAAGCTGGAGCGTGGGCTGGGCGATGTAGTTCCTGGGATTTTCCTGGATGATGGCGCGGAACTTCGCGATCTCCTCGCGGGAGGCCTGCGGACCGATCAGCATGCCGTATCCGCCGGCCTCGCCGACGGCCTTGACCACCAGATTTTCTAGGTTCGCCAGGGCGTACTTGAGAGATTCCGGCTCGGCCAGGATGAAGGTCTCGATATTGGGCAGAATCTGTTTTTCGCCCAGGTAGTGCTCGATGATGCGCGGCACGTAGGCGTAGATCGCCTTGTCGTCGGCCACGCCAGTGCCGATGGCGTTGGAAAGCGCCACGTTCCCCGCCTTGTAGGCGCGGTAGAGACCAGGTACCCCCAAGACACTGTCCTTGCGGAACACCTCGGGGTCGATGAAGTCGTCGTCCACGCGGCGGTAAATGACATCCACCCGATGCAGGCCTCGCGTGGTCTTGAGGAAGACCTTCTCGTCGATCACCACCAGGTCGCGGCCTTCCACCAGCGGAATGCCCATCTGGCGCGCCAGGAAGGCGTGCTCGTAGTAGGCGGCGTTGTAGACGCCCGGCGTGAGCAGCACGATGACGGGGTCGTTCCCCCGCTCCGGAGCCAGGTGGCGCAGCGCCGCCAAGAGTTCCATTGGGTAGTGATCAATGGGACGCACGTCGTAGCTTCCAAATAAAAGCGGCATCACGTGCTTCATCACCTGGCGGTTGGCCAACATGTACGAAACGCCCGAGGGCACCCGCAGGTTGTCTTCCAGCACCGCGAAGCTTCCGTCGGGCAGGCGGATGAGGTCGGTCCCGCAGATCTGCACGTAGCGCCGGCGTGGCACATCGAGGCCCATCATCTCGGGGCGGAAGTGTTTGCAGGACTCCACCAGTTCGCGCGGCACGATGCCGGCCTTGAGGATGTCCTGCTCGTGGTAGATGTCCCACAAGAACATATTGAGGGCCCGCAGCCGCTGGTCAAGGCCCGTCTCGATGACGTGCCATTCCTTGGAGGTCAAGATGCGCGGGATGAGGTCGTAGGGAAAGACCCGCTCGGTGCCTTCCGCGGCTCCGTAGACGTTGAAGGTGATGCCCTGATTCAAGAAGAGCAGGTCGGCCTCGGCCTGGCGAGCAGCCCAAATCTCGTTGGGAAGCGACTCCAGCTTGTCCAGCAGAGGCTGAAAATGGGGCCGCGCTCCGCCCATGGCGGCCATCATCTCGTCCCAGGCGGGCAGCTTCGGATAATCCATGAATAGGCCGGCCTGCTTCCTCGGGAAGGAGGAATTGTCAACAATTGTCGAACTTGAGACAGCCGTTTCCTGACGTTGCGTCGCTGTGTCAGCCGTCCATTCTGCTTTTTCTGCCATTGCAAGCCTCCTGGTCCCCGGGTCTGCCAGATGAAAACGCAAAGGCCGGGCCAACCGGATGAGCCAACTCCCGAGAGACTTCGTGGCCCCTCTTTTTCGCATCTTCGGCGAGAAAATGGACTTCACGCGATTTGAACTTGACTCCTTTCCAAGGAAGGCGCTAGAATCGCTCAGAGCAGCCCGAAGGAGAACTCTCGATGCGTGCAGAATTGATCAATCCATTCCTCAAGGCCACGGTGTCCACATTCACCACCATGGTCAATACCACCCCCACCCCAGGGAAGCCTTTCGTAAAGGTGGAACCGGGACTGAGCCATGATGTCTCCGGCATCATCGGACTCTCGGGAGGGGCCAAGGGGGCTGTCATCATCAGCTTCCCTTCGGAGACCGCGCTCACCACCGTTTCGGCCTTCATCGGCACCTCCGTGACGACGGTGGACGCCGACGTGACCGATGCCGTGGGAGAGCTTGCGAACATCATCGCAGGCGCCGCCAAGGCCGATCTCTCTGGCCTCAACGTGAACATCTCACTTCCGAGCGTAGTGGTGGGGACCAATCACAAGGTCAACACCCCCAAGGACATCCCCTCGGTTGTCATCCCTTTCAGCTGCACCCACGGCGAATTCGTCGTCGAAGTGTGCATCGCTTTGACCTAAGAGAAAGGGTCGTTCCATGAAGATCCTGCTAGTTGACGATTCAAACACCATGCGGCGCATCCAGCGCAACACCCTTTCCGGTCTGGGCTTCACCGACGTGGACGAGGCCGAAGACGGTGCCGACGCCGTGGCCAAGGTCCAGGCGGGCAACTACGATCTGGTTCTGATGGACTGGAACATGCCCAACATGACCGGCATCGAAGCTCTGAAGGCCATCCGCGCCAACGCCCAGACGGCAGCGGTTCCGGTGATCATGGTGACCTCGGAATCCGAGAAGACCCGCATTCTGGAAGCCATCCAGTCCGGTGCCACCAACTACATCGTGAAGCCCTTCACTCCCGATGTCTTGCGCGAGAAGCTTGCCGCCTTGGGCAAATGAGCTTCGCCACGGATTTCAGAAGAACTTCAAGAGCGAATCCCCATCAATTAGATTGAGGGGCATGTCTCCTTTGCGAAAACTAGGGGGAGTCTGGGTCTTGGCACCCATGCTCGTCTTTGCTGCAGGGCATCTGGAAACTGCGCGCCAATTGGCGCACGGCGGATCTCCTGCGGCAGCTGTTCCCGAATACCAAGCAGCTCTCGAGGATGCTCCCAAGGACCCGTCCTTGTGGGTGGAATTGGGCGAAACGCGCTTGGCGGCCTCCCAAGCCAAACCGGCCATCAAAGACTTCCAGAAGGCCCTCTCGCTCGACCCCGGTCGCGTGCGCGCCATGCGCGGTTTGGCGCGCTCCTTGGAAAGTTCTGGCGATCCCAATCGAGCCCTGCTGGAATGGCGTCGGGTAGCCACCGGCAGCCAAGGAGCCGAAAAAACCGAAGCCGAGACACACATCAACGCCCTGCTCAAGCAGGTCGGTTTGGGCGTTTCCGAAGCCGAAGCGCCTACCTCCACCGCCCCAGGCGCGCCCACCACAGCCGAGGCACCGGTCAAGGAAGGCCACAACACAGCCAAGGCCCCCGATGCCGACAAGGATCAACTCTTTAAGAGCGGCGTGGACGCCTATCGTGCCGGCAAGAAGGACGCGGCCCTGGAGACCTTCCGCAAGGTGCTTCAGAAGCACCCGGGTCATGCCGGAGCCTACTACTACGCCGGCTTGATCCGCTTTGAAAAGAACGACGCCGACAAGGCCAAGTTCAACCTGTCGCGCGCCACCGGCCCCTATTACCGGCCACGCGCCCTGTATTGGCTTTCGCGCATCGACGAGAAGGCCGGTCGCAAGGCTCAGGCCCAGGCGGGATTCCGCAAGGCCCTGGAAATGGGACTGGAACCAGATCTCGCCGCCGATGCCAAGAAGCGCTTGTCGGGACTTCATGCCGCCGCGCCCGCGCACCTCACCAATGGCAAGTCCCACCCCGCCGTCGCCGAACCGACCGAACGCGAGGCACGTCCTGCCGCCTATCCCGACACCCTGCGGCATTTCTCCAGCTGGAATCCCCCGGCAGTGCCGTTTCCCGCCCTCGAGGCCAAAGATCCGGCCGCCCGGACGTTCGCCGACGCCGCCGAGAAGCGCAAAGCCAAGCGCTATGACGACGCCCTAGAAGTGATGCGCCAAGTCCAGGTACGCTATCCCAACACTCCGGCCTCGCAGGCGGCGCTCTTGGGAACCGGCGTGATCCAGTACGACATGGGACTTTTCGACAACGTCATCGCCTCTTGCGACGCCTTCCTGAAGGAAGGCTCGCGCTCCGATCTTGCGGCCCAAGGCAAGTTCCTCAAGGCGCTTTCTCAACTGCGCAGCGGACACCCCAAGGAATCGCAGGAAAATTTCGCCTTGCCGTCCCACAAGGGCTTTCCTCCCGAAGCCGTGCGCCAGTCGGCCTTAGCGCAAGCGCAGAGCCTCTCCGGCAAGCGCGCCGAAGCCGCCTCAACGCTGCGCACCGCTTTTGGTCAGGAGACAGATCCTGTCCAGCGGCGGTCATTGGCACTGCGCGCCTACCGGGAATACCAGGCGGTCCACGCCGGCCCTCAAGCCCTACCCATCGTCCAAGAAGCTTTGAAGGGCTGCGACAAGTCCTCGGCTTGCCTGCGCCTTTCGGTGGCCAAGGCCGATCTCAGCTACCAGTCCAGCGCCTACAAGAACGCCCTGGACGAGTACACCCACATCGCCGCCGCCTGGCCCGAGTCCCTGGACGCCCCCTGGGCCCGTTACCAGGCGGGCAACTGCCATTTGCGGCAAGGGCACACCAACCTCGCCGCCCAGGCTTGGAAGGATGCGGCACGATCCACCAGCTACTGGGGCCAGCAGGCCAAATTCCGCCTGGAAGAACTGGCTTGGCGGAATCAAGCAGGAAACCGTCCATGAGCCGTACCTTTACCCCGACCGAGATCGTCGTCTTGGGGCACTTCTTCACCAACACCGATGCGCAAGTCTACTGCGCCACCGACCGTCTACCGACCTCGCTGTGGGCGTTCCTGGAAGGCGGCTACAGTCGTTCCCAGCTCACCATGCGCGAGCGCTTCCTCAGAATCTTCGAGGAGATGCGCGAGGAGGTGACCGCTGGACGCCTGCGCAAGGACGAGGCCGTCACCATCGAGGAACTGGCCGACTCAATCGCCGCCGGTCACGCCCCCAAGCTCGGTGTGGCGCTAGAACGGGCCGCCCGCTTCATGTCCAAGTGGGCGGTGGAATACGGCCACAACTCGCTGAAGGACGGCGCCATCGACCGCTTCGCCGTCGAAGGCGTGAGCCAGCGCGCCACCAAGATCCTGGAGTCGATGCCCTTAGGGGCCTACCAGGAGAAGTCCACCCGCTACCTCGACTTCTCGCGCGATTTGCTGGTCTTCCCGCAGACGCTGCTGCAGAGCCGCTTCGGCGAAGAGGCGCAGTGGCAAGCAGGCCTCATGATGAAGGCCTACCGCGAACTCTTAGCTGCCCTCTCGGAGCACTACACCTCTACGCTAGCGCGCAACGAATTTCGCTCCGACGCCGCCTGGAAGCGCACCGCTCAGGCCAAGGCCTTCGACAGCGCCCGCTACCTGCTGCCGCTTTCGGTGCAGACGAGCCTTGGCATCACCTTGCCCACCCGCGAGACCGAACGTCTGCTTTCGATGCTCCTAGCCTCCCCCAACGAGGAGATCCGCAGCCTAGGCGAGACCATGCTGGCCGAGGGCACCAAGATCAATCCTGGGCTGCTGCGCCACGTGCGCGCCAACCCCTACCTGGAGCGCAGCCGCGGCGCCGTGGCCGACCTCTGCCGCGAAATTGTCCCGCCGCTTCCGGAGCTGCCCGTCGAGTCGGGCGCCACCCTGCTGTGGGCCACCCCGCATCTGGAGACGCTGGCGCTTGCTTCCCTGCTTGCGGCTAGCGAAGCCACCCAACTGGACCTCGGCGAATTGCAGGAACGGGTGCGCGCCGGCGGCCCCGAGCTTGCCGACCGCATCGTCACCGCCGCCCTGGGCGACCGCGGCCCCCACGACGAATGGCCGCGGGAATTGGCCGTGGGCCAGATCGGCTTCGACCTGGTGCTGGACTACGGCGCCTACCGCGACCTGCAGCGCCACCGCGTAGGACTGCAACTGCGCGCCCGCCCCACCGCCGCGCTTGGCTACGCCATCCCGGAGGTTCTGAACGAGCCCTCGCTTGTCGCCGCCCGCGACAATTACCGGCGCGCCATGGACCGCATGGGCGAACTGCACGCTCGCGTTTTTCCCGAGCTTCCCCTGGAAGCCGAGTACCTCACGAGCCTCGGCCACTTGTGCCGCTACACCTACGCCTGCGACCTGCGCCAGTGGGCCTACCTGGTGGAGCTGCGCAGCGGCCCCTCGGGGCACGCCAGCTACCGCCGCATCGCCCACGAGATGGCGCGCGCCGTGCTTCCGCTGATTCCCTCCTTTGCCCGCAGCCTGCGGGTGGACTGGAGCGGCGAGGCCGATCGTCGGGAAGCCGAGGAGCGCACCCAGCGCCGCCTGGAAAGCCTCAAGGGAGACGCATGAGCGACCTTTCCGAGCTCTTCTCGATGCAGGCCGAGCTCAACGACAAGATCTTTGCGAAAAAGGCCTTCAAGGGGCGTGACGGACAGGAACTGTCCATGGCGAAGCTCCTGGAGGAGGCCCGTTCGGGGCGGCCCTTGGACGCCAACAGCGACGTGGCCCAGTGGCTGCGCAACTTCCTGAAGGCCCACGACGACGAGGCCCGCGAGCTCTCCGAGGAACTGCCGTGGAAGTGGTGGTCCAAGGACCCGCTGGACATGGAGGCCATCCGGGTGGAGGTGGTCGACATGCTCCACTTCTGGATCAGCTTGGCGCTGGCCTCGGGGATGGACGCCGAGGAGACGATCCGGCTCTACCGCAAGAAGCACGAGGTCAACGAGCGCCGCCAGGACCAGGGCTACAGCGCCGCCGCCAAGACCGGCCGCGACGACCT
>DAIPHW010000121.1:0-7294 GCA_036771135.1 Fibrobacterota bacterium
CCGAAGGCCAGACGACCGATGCGGCTCCGGGAAACGCTTCGGACAGGGGAGACATGGACCATGCCGTGGGAATCCCGCGTACGATTCCTCCCAGTCGGACGGGAAAAACCACACGCAAGCCATGAATTAGGAAATCCAAGAACACCTTGGTGTTCACCTGCTGCTTAGTGCCGTTCAAAAGCCCTGCAAATCGGGAACGTTCCAGGGACATGGATACTTCCGCTGGACTCAAGCCGATTGACTGCGCAAGCTCTTTGGATAGCCATGGGGTCCGTCCCAGGTCCACGATCTTGAGCAGAACCAGGCAATCCTGCGTTTTCATGCCGAAATACGTTCGCATGAGAAGAGAATAGATTTATGATTCATGATTTGCAAATTGTGAATTTGAGCGAAGTCATGTACAAATGACGAAGGCTCCACCGGAGCTCACACCGTTGAATACGCGATCAGGCCGCATACGGCGGTCATCAGCAGGAGGCCGGCCAGGAAGAAAATGTCGGCGGCCCAGCTGCCGGCACGCTTCAGAGGGCCTTCGGTGCGCAGCGACAGGTAGGCGTTGAAGCAGGAAAGCAGGAAGAGCAGCGCGTCCACCGCCAGGAGGTCGCGGCTGATCTCGCGCATGGGGCGGCGGATCAGGGCGCGACTGATGCCGAGCACCGTGATGCACACGCCCAAAAGGCCCGCCGAAACTGAAAAGACCTGGATGGTCAGATCGGGCTTGGGCGGCTGAGGAATGGGAGGCGTGGTCATGCCAAATACTTGCCTTCCAGATAAGCCACGAAAGGTTCTGCCGAAAGTTCGCTTCCGGTGACGGTGCGCACCAGCTCCTGGGTGTCGAGCAGGTGGCCGCGGGAGTGGATCTCGCGACGCAGCCAGCCACGCAGAGCTGCCGGATCGTCCACGTCCACCACTTTGGTAGCGGCGGCGTAGAATTGCGCCGAAAGCAGATTTCCCAAGGTGTAGGTGGGGAAGTAGCCGAAGGAGCCGGCAGCCCAATGCACGTCTTGCAGCACGCCTTCCACCAGGTTTCCGGGAACGATGCCCAGCATCTTCTGGTAGGCCTGGTTCCAGGCCTCGGGGAGGTCGGCCACCGCCAAGTCTCCGGCGATCAGCTGCTTTTCCAGGCGGTAGCGGATCAGGATGTGGAGGTTGTAGGTCACCTCGTCAGATTCTGTCCGCACTAGGCTCGGCTGCACCAGGTTGGCGGCCTCCAGGAAGGTCTCCAGGGGGATGTCCTTGAACTGCGGGATCAGACCATCCACGGCCGGCTTCTCGCGGGTCCAGAAGGCGCGCGAGCGTCCGACGATGTTCTCCCATAGCCGCGACTGGCTCTCGTGGACGGCCATGGAGACCGCCATGCCCAGAGGCGTTCCGGCCCATTGCGGAGGCAGCCCCTGCTCGTAGAGGGCGTGGCCCGTCTCGTGCAGCACCGAGAAGAAGGACGAGGTGAGGTCGGCCGGGTCCAGGCGCGTGGTGATGCGCGAATCGCCGGCGTGCATGGTCTCACTGAAGGGGTGGACGGAAAGGTCCAACCGGCCTTGAGCGAAGTCGTAGCCGATGGCGGTGGCCAAGTATTTGCCGGCTTCCATCTGATCCTGTGCGGCAAAGGGACCGCGCAGTGCGGTGCAGGCGGCCACCCGCTTGTGGGCTTTCTCCTGATGCGCGAGGATCTTGGGAAGCAGCGCCTGCAGGCGGGGCTCCAGGGCATCGAGAATGGCGTCCCATTCGCGGGTGCCCATGCCGAACTCGTAGTCGTTCAGAAGCGCATCGTAAGGACTCTGCCCCTGAGTGCGCAGGCATTCCCCTTCGGCGCGCTTGAGGCGGACGACCTCCTCCAGGTGGGGGCGAAACATGCTGAAATCGCGGGCCTCGCGAGCCTTCTGCCAGGTGGCTTGGCTGCGGGCGCAGGTCTTGGCCAGCTCCTCGACGAGGCTGACGGAGACTCTGCGGTTGCGGTCGATGTCGCGCAACACCAGTTGGGCCTGGCGGGCCTCGATGCTTCCGGGCTGGGAATTTGCGGCTGACTCGCTCGCTAACTCATCCAGTTGCGGCGAGGTGATGCGTGCGTGGTGGATCTTGGCCAAGGCGGCTTGGGCCTCAGAACGGGCGGCATCCCCCATCGGGGGCATCATGACTTCCTGGTCCCATTGGAGCAGTCGGCTGGCCGACTGGAGGGCATCGCTTTCGCGCAGGTAAGTGGTCAAAGCTTCGTATCGATTCATGGAATCGAAACTAGAATCAAAGCTGGAAGGCAGTCAGCAAGCGGCAGCATTACCTACCGGAATCCCTAGGCGCAGAGGGCCCGAGCAGGGAGTCCAGGTAGCCGTGCAGTCCGTCGTCCTGTTTGCGGATCCGCTTGTTCAGGTTTTGCAGCGCCTGGGTTGCCGAGTCGGAGCGGTCGGCGCTGGGGTGTGCGAGATCTTCGTAGCGGAGGGAGCCGCTGAAGATGATTCGGGTCAGGGAATCTGAGAATGCTTGGAAGTTGGATGCATCGCGGTTGGTATTCCAGCGACGCGCAACGGCATCGGTGACGAGATTGATCCCGACCCGTTGGGTGTCTCTGGAGACACTGTCTGGGAACAGGGCAAGGACGGTATCGCCAAGCGTTTCAACGTGAAGTGCCAGCAACTTGGTAGAGCTTCGGAAGGTGGCAGAAAAGGCGCCTGCGGAATCGGTGGTGCCGGAGTCGAGCATGGTGGCGCCATCGAGAAGTCGCCAACGGGCGTGCGTCAAGGGTGCGGTGTCTTCGGCGGAACCGACGACGACGCCCATCGTGAGTTCATTTTCGACTTCGGTGCTGGCGGTGCGGTCGCTGCAGGCCAGCAAGGCAAGGGCGCCGGTCAAAGTAAACGCTGCGACAAGAAGCCTGGAATTCATGGTTGCGGTTCCTTGGGAGCGTGCGCCCGGCTGACGGGAAAGACTTGCAGGATCGCCTGGTAGACGCGCCGCGAGCCCGGCAAGGTGCATGCCTGGCCTTTCTTGTTTTCTTCTTCCGACAGTTGGATCATGCGCTTGCGCAGATCCTTCAGTTCCTGGCAGAAGGTCCGAAATCCCGCCGACGAAAGCGCAAGCGTTAGGGCCGAGACGTCCCGTTCGTCCTTAGAAATGCGTTCCACGGCGTCGAGTCCCAGGGTCATCTGGGAGCGGATGTAGCGGTAGTAGTGCTCGGGGCCGAAGTGGGCGAGCTTCTTCACGTGCTCGGTGGCTGGACGCATCTCGCCGCCGGCATGGCGACGGATCATTCCCAGCCGTTCCAGCACGGCGATGGCTTCCTTGGCCTGAGCCGTGGTGATGGGAGGATTCAGGGAGCTGGCCAGATGCGCAGGGTTGCCTCGGTAGGGTTCGATCAGGAGCCATTCGCGTACGGCCCCGTAGTACCACTTCCCGAAGTATTCGAAGCGATCGGGATCGATCAGGTCGCAGGAGACTTCCTGGAAGGAGGCCAGCTTCTCGAAGGCGGCGGAGCGCCCGCTGGCATTGGGTGCGTGGGCGTAGTCGACGAGGGCCTGGAAGTAGAGCTCTTCGCGCGGAGAGAGGGAAAGCAGTTGCGCGAAGATTTCCAGGCGCGAATGTTCGAGCTTGCGGCGTCCGGCCAGGAGGTCTGCAAGCCATCCGGAACTCTTGATTCCCAAGCGTTGCTGCACCCACCGCTGGCTTGCCTTGGGATTGCGTCCCTTGAGGTCCTGCAAGGCATCCTTCAGGAACAGGCGGTAATCGGTGTATTGGAAGATTTGGGACATCTTGTTCCTTGCGGTGCCAACTCTAGGTATTTGGACGGTCCCGAAAGACGAAAAGGCGCCCCGATGTGGGACGCCCAGTGAATAAACTCAAGTCTCCCTAGACCTTCTGAGGATGATCGCTTTCCTTGAGGGCTACCGGAAAATTGTCTTTTCCGATGTCAAAAAATGTCAGAGCCACGAGGGGAGAATCCGTGGACATGGCGAGAGACTTGGAGTCAGCCGTCATCTGTTCAAGCTTCTGCATTCTGCTCGACAAGGAGTCGATTCTGTGGTGCCACATGGAGGTGTCAATGTTCGAGGTGTCGACTCTGTGGTGCCACGCGGATGTATCGATGTTCGAGGTGTCGACTCTGTGATGCCGCATGGATGTGTCGATCCTCGACGTGTCAATCCGTGAGGTGTCCGCCTTGCTGTGCCTTGCAAAGGAATCGATCCTTGCGGAATCGGCTTTCCTGCGAGCCTCGAAAACTGTGCGCCACCGCATCCATGTCGTGGAGTCGATGGCGGAGAAGTCGAACTTGTTCTTTCTCAGGGAATCCACGGCCAGGTGCGTGGCGGAATCCACGACGATGCTGTCGCGCATGCCGTGGGGCACAAGGCCCAGCAGCTTGAGGCCAGCCGAATCGCAGCGCACGAGGACGGGGACGGCATCCGAGGGAAGGACGATCCGAAAGGCGCCGGACGAGTCGATGACGGCGCTGTCGAGGGGAGTCGAATCGGCCGTGAGGGCCGTGGCAATGCCGGCGTGCAGCGAAGTGACGCCGTTAAGGGTGGAGTTCGAGGATGGGGAAACGCCTCCTGTGGTGGCTTCCTGGCATCCGGCGAGCATGCCGATGCCAAGAACGGTGAACCCTATGGCGATGGTGGATTTTTTCATGTGAGCTCTCCTGGGTGGAATGTTCCTTCCATGCGAAAAGGATATCCGCTCCTACCCGTTCCCGACCGCTGGTGCGCGAGGATTCCGCTCCCGAATCGGGAGCGTCAGGTCAGCGGGAGGCGTTCCAGGAGGCGAGCCAGCTGCATTCCTTGAGGGCACGTTTCCAGAAGGGTGTTCGAGCATACAGGCTGCGGAGCCTGGCGTAGCTCTGGCCTGGCTCGTTGAGGCTGTCGCCACGGGCGATGCGGGCGTCGCGCTCGCACTTCGCGACAAGCCAGGTGGCCCAAGCGCGTCCTTCGGCCGTGGGAAGGTCGCGAGCCGCTTGCTCGAAGCGCTTGCGTGCCGGCGCGAGGTTCCTGCGGGCGGGATCGTCGTGCGTCTCGAGGACGGTGCCGAGGTAGACGCTGCGGGCGTTTCCGAAATAGGTCTGGTTGTAGAGGCCGATGCCTTCGCGCAGGGCCGCCTTGGCGCCTTCGGTGCCGCCTTGGGCGGCCAGTGCGTCGAGCCGCAGGAGCTCACGGGCGAAGGTGGCGCGTGTCCAGGGAGCTTTGGCATAGCGGGCGTGGTCGCGATCGTGGTCGTCGCGGATTTCGGCCTGGAAGGGATCGGTTCCCAAGAGCTCCGAAGGTCCGACGGAAAGTGTCTGGACGGCCTCGGAAATTCGGTCGCGCAGGAGGAGCGCTGCGCCCAGGTTCTGTCGCAGCCCCGAGTCGGAAAAGCCCGAGCGGCGCTTGGCGAACTCTTCGAAGGACGTTCCCGGCCGTGTCCAGAAGGCGTGGAGCGCGGCGAGCGAGTCGGGGTCGGAGGGAAGGCGCTCGATCAGACAGGCGCGCAGCGCCGGATCCCTGCCGTACCAGACTTTTCCCAGGCGTTCGCGCACGGCGCCGTCGAAGGCGGCCCAGTGCGTGCCGGCGTGGGAATCGATCACCGGGAGCTCTGTGCGCAGAAAGTCCTCCAGGGCTGGCGAGGGGGACGTGCTTGCGCATAGGCGGGCGAGCACACGGCTGCGGCGGACTTGCCACAGGATGAGCGTGTCGCCCTTGGCGAGCTGGCTCGCCGTCTCCAGCAGGGCTTCGGCGCCGGGTTTGCCGGAAAGACCGGCCAGATGGCCAGCTAGGAGATTCCAGAAGGCCGGCGCAGCCGTTCGTTGCGATTTGCAAAGGCCCAGCGCCAGCTCCTCCAGGGGGTGACACGAGGTGTGCGTCCATTCGGCCTGGGCCACGGCGCGCGCGGCCAGAACCTCTGCCATGGGGGCAGCGGAATCCTCGGCGAGCATGTGCCCCAGGGCTTCCAGGGCGTCGCTGCGGAGCCCCATCGCGAACCAGAGCGCAAGACGGTCGTCCCGGCCTTGGGCGAGGGCCAGGGCGCGCTTCCAGTCCTCGTCCTTCTGCGGCAAGACGAAGTCCTTGGCAGCCATGGGGGCGAGCAGGGGGTATCCCCAGACGACCCGCGCACATTCGAGGTTGTGGGCAGCCGGATCAGCCAGAAGTCCGGCGCGGTACATGCGACTGCGCCAGAAGAGGCTTGCGCTGGGACCGGAAAGCTCTCCGCGCAAGCTGTCCAAGAGCGCAAGCGCCGTGTCCGGCCGCGTGTAGAAGGAAAGCTTCGCGACCTGGAAGAACCAGCGCTGGCGCAGGAATGGCTCCGTCGCGGCACGGGCGGCGGCGAGGCCCTCGGCGCGCAACGTGTCGGGACTGCGGAGCTTGGGGAGCTTCCGGGACGAGGCCCAGGAATCCTCCTCGCTGCGCCGCGAGAAGGGTTCCACCTCGGCTGCGAAGGCCGCGTAGCGCAGCGCCGGGGCAAGCTTTGCCGCGGGGACCTCCTTGAAGAGCGCGAAGGTGCTCCAGGCTTCGGGGAGCGGTCCCTTTCCGAGTGCGTGGCGCAGCGCGCTGTCCAGGCGCGCCCGCGAGGGGGAGTTCAGCACCGAATCCCATTCGGCGGCGCCGGAGGAGTCGACCCTGAGCCAACCGCGCCACTCAGACAGATTCTGTCCACGAAAGGCGTCGCCCCAGTCTCCCACGTGGCCGAACCACTGGCTGGTGGGGTCGTAGAGCAGGTCGCTCGCGCGGGCCGGGACGCCGGCCGCGGGATCGAAGAGGGCGGCGTCTTCGGGGAAGAACTCAGGGCCGCAGGCGATTCCCGCGGCTGTGAGGAGCGCCGCCGAGGCGGCGCAGGCAGCGATCCAGTTGCGTCTCGTCATGGCGTTGCAGGTTCCTTTCGCTCAGGTCAAAGTAGACCACCTCGCGCCTCCCGTCGGGCGGGAGTGTGCGAGCCAAGATTTCTGCTGCTTCCTCAAGGTCGCGAGGTGCTACGGTCTCGGCCTTAAGCGCGTCCCCGGCGCGGATCCACCGCCCTTGCAGGAAGAATCCCTCGCGGGAGCGGAAAAGCCCGCGGCCTTTTGCAGAA
Source organism: Fibrobacterota bacterium (assembly GCA_036771135.1). Taxonomy (GTDB): domain Bacteria; phylum Fibrobacterota; class Fibrobacteria; order UBA5070; family UBA5070; genus JBDKGV01. The sequence goes on from DAIPHW010000121.1 coordinate 7,024, forward strand.
AGCTGTGGGATCCCTGCGAGCTCTTCCTCGGGAATCGCCTGAAGCAGATCGATCGGGTGGCCTTCGCGCACCTGCAGGCACCAGCTCCACAGCGGCAGCGCGACATCCAGGGGGATCGGGTAAGGGGCTGCGCCTGCGAGCCAGCGGCGCAGCTCGGGCAGGTCGAGCACCGAGAGGCGTCCCGGCGCGGCTGTGACGGGACCCATGTTGTAGGCCATCAGGGTGAGGCGGTCGGCGGGCGGAATCCCTGTCGTGCGGGGGGAGCGGTACT
>DAIPHW010000122.1:0-7287 GCA_036771135.1 Fibrobacterota bacterium
CTCGGGATTGAACCCGAAGGGCGTACTCATAGCGGAATGTTCCCGTGCTTCTTGGCCGGACGCGGATCACGCTTGCCCAGATAGTTGCGCAGCGCCAGCGAGATGGTGGCACGCGTCTTGGCCGGGTCGATCACGTCAGCAATCATGGACTGGGCGGCTGCCTGATACGGGGAAGCGAACTTCTCCTTGTACTCAGCAACCAGCTTCTCGGCCAGCTCCTTGGGATTCTCGGCGGCGGCCAGTTCCTTCTTGTAAAGGACGCGCACGGCACCTTCGGCACCCATCACGGCGATCTCGGCGGTAGGCCAAGCCCACACGATGTCGGCACCCATGTCCTTGGAGCACATGGCGAGGTAGGATCCGCCGTAGGCCTTGCGCATGATCAGCGTCAGCTTGGGCACCGTGGCCGAAGCGTAGGCGAAGAGCATCTTGGCGCCGTGGCGGATGATGCCGCCGCGTTCCTGCTGCACACCAGGCATGAAGCCCGGAACGTCCACCAGGTTGACCAGCGGAATGTTGAAGCAGTTGCAGAAGCGGATGAAACGGGCACCCTTGTCAGATGCGTCGATATCCAGAGCGCCGGCCAAGTGGTTGGGCTGGTTGGCGATGATACCCACCACCACACCATCGATACGGGCAAAAGCCGTCACGATGTTCTTGGCGAATTCCTGCTGGGACTCGAGGAACTCACCCCCATCGACCAGGCGACGGATGACGTCCTTGACATCAAAGGCCTCCTTGACGGAAGGCGGCAGGAGCTCACTGATGGAAGGATCTTCCGAAAGCGAGATGGGCTTGGAAAGATCGTGGGGAGGGTCCATCAAATTGTTGGACGGCAAGTAGGAAAGCAGCTTCTTGGTGATAGCAATCGCGTCCGCATCGTCTTCAGCAACGAAATGGATGTTGCCCGAGACCGAAGCATGCACATTGGCCGAGCCGATATCGTCCACTGTCACTTCTTGGCCAGTTACAGCCTTGAGGACTGCGGGGCCACAGATGAACATGCTCGCGTTCTTGCGAGTCATGATCAAGAAATCGGTAAGTGCCGGACTATAAGCCGCACCACCGCCACAAGGCCCAAGAATCAGGGCGATCTGCGGCACCACGCCAGAAAGCTGGACGTTGCGGAAGAAGACCTGACCGTAGCCGGAAAGCGACTCGACACCTTCCTGAATACGCGCGCCACCCGAGTCATTCATAGAAACGACGGGGACGCCGTTCTTGAGAGCAAGCTCAAGGACGTCACAGATCTTCTGAGCGTGAACGCTACCGAGCGTACCGCCGGACTGCAAGAAGTCCTGACTGAAGATGGCCACTGGACGGCTATCGACCGAACCGAGTCCGGTGATCACGCCGTCGGAGGCGATCTCTTTCTTTTCCATGCCGAAGTTGTGGCAGTGATGCTTGACGTGAGCGCCCATTTCCATGAAGGAATTGGGTTCGGTCAGGGCCGCAACGCGCTCGCGAGCGGTGTACATGCCCTTGGCGTGGCGCTTTTCAATCTTTTCCGGCGCACCGCTATTGAGAGCCTTCTCGCGACGCTCTTTGAGTTCCGCGAGGAGCTTTGGGTCAATTGCCATTTAGAATCTTCCTCCGAAAATTAGTGATTGCCGCCCGAGCAGAATTCGGTCAAGACGCCACGCGTCGACTTGGGATGCAAGAAACCGATGTCCTTGCCACCCGCGCCCTTGCGGGGCTTTTCGTCGATCAGACGGAAACCGTCTTCCTTGACCTTGGTCAGCGCCGCGCCCGAATCGGGAACAGCCAAAGCGACGTGCTGGATGCCTTCGCCGTTCTTCTCGATGAACTTGGCGATGGCGCTCTCGGGGCTGGTCGGCTCCAGGAGCTCGAAGTGAGACTCGCCCACCTTGAAAAAGGCCGTACGAACCTTCTGGTCGGCGACTTCTTCGATGCCCTCGACCTTGGTTCCTAGGATCTTTTCCCAGACCGGAATGGCTTCCTCCAGGGACTTAACGGCAATTCCCAGGTGATCAATCTTGGTAACCATGTTGCTCACTCCTTTCAGTGACATTGGAAAAAATAGTCAAAGGATATTTCTGTCCGGAATAAAACCGCTCAGAGTCCGAGCCCCGTGCGGATATCAGCTTGCACCGCATTGATGTCCTTGGTGCCATCGACCTTGAGAAGCAAGCCCTTCTTCTCATAGTAGGCAATGAGAGGCTCCGTCTTGGAGTAATACTCGTCCAGACGGACGCGCAAGGCTTCTTCGTTGTCGTCGTCGCGCTTGTTGCCAGCGGCAGCCATCTCGGCAGCGCGCTTCTTGACGCGATCGAACACCACTTCGCGGGGAATGTCGAGATAGACCACCCGATCCAAGTTCCAGTTTTCCGCCAGGAATTCTCCCTGAGAAATGGTCCTAGGGAAGCCGTCCAAAATCAGTCCGTAATTCCAATCGTGTTCGTTCAGGCGAGCCGTAAGCAGCCCAAAGACGATCTCGTCGGGAACCAAAAGTCCTTCGGCCATGATGCGACCGACCTTAGCACCGAGCTTGGTGTGGTGCTGGCGATTCCAGCGCAGCAAGTCTCCAGTGGAGATGTGCTCCAGGTCAAAGGCCTTGCACAAAAGCGCAGCTTGGGTTCCCTTGCCGGAGCCCTGGGCCCCCAACAGGATCAGCTTGGGATTCTTGCGACTCATCGATTCCTCCACCTCGGCACGGCCTCGGGCAACGTGTCCGACGGCATGGCCGCTTTCAGGAAGCCGTTAAAAGTAGGAAAGATCCCAAGGATCCTAAAGCCGCATCCACCTCTTCTCGCTGCCCATTTTTTTTACGGTGGTGTCAAATTTTCACTTCAGTCACTTCATTTTTGCACCGATATCCTGATCAGGGCCACCTAGGCACTAACGCCGCGGCTGGTCGGAAAGGAGGGCAACGCATGGACGTAAGCAATAACGTACCGGCTGCAACAAACGCAGCGACTACGGCTACGACAAACGCTGTGCAAGCCCGAAAAGCGCCCAATACAGCGCAAGACGACAGAAAATCGCAATCAGAGCCACTGAAGGATGGCGACCAATTCGAGCTCTCGGCTCAAGGCCGGCAGATGTCCTCTTTGTATGCCAACAAGCGCATTCAGGAGAATCCGTCCACCGGTGATAACGGCTCGAATAGCAATGCCACGGCCAGCCAAGATGCTAAGGCCTCATCGGAGTTGGAGCAGATCCGCCAGAAACTCCTTGCAGAAATGCAGAAGGATGAAGACGACAAGGACGCCCGCCCCGCCGAATCGGAATACGAAAAGGCGCGAATGGCGAAATTGGACCATATCAAGCTGCTCATCGATGAAGGGAAACTTCATGTCGACAACTTCATGGTCGACCGCATCGCTGTGGAATTAGCTAAATACATGCAGTGAATTGGCTCGAAGGCATGTCCGAACCGGTTGCCGGCGTGGACGAAGCCGGCCGCGGCCCCCTTGCAGGACCAGTTACGGCAGCAGCTGTCGTTCTTGACCCAAATTTCCACATTGATGGCATTGGCGACTCCAAAGCGCTTTCCGAAAAACGACGGGAAGCGCTTTTCGTTCCAATCCAGGAGCACGCTCTGGCGTGGGCCATCGGATGGGCCAGCGCTGAGGAAATCGACCAGATCAACATCCTCCAAGCATCCCTCCTGGCCATGCGCCGCGCCTTGGAACAGATTCCAGGGACGTTTCAGTCGGTCGCCGTCGATGGCAACCGACTGATCCCCAAACTGACAACCCCGCAGCGCACCATCGTCAAAGGCGACGCCAAGGTGAAGGCAATCGGCGCAGCCTCCATCTTGGCCAAGGTGGCTCGCGACCGCTACATGCTGGAACTGCACCAAAAGTTTCCGCAGTACAACTTCGCCAAGCACAAGGGATACCCGACGGCCGAGCACATGATCGCACTTCGCGAATTTGGCCCCTGCCCCGAGCATCGTCGCAGCTTTGGCCCCGTAGCTCAGCTGCTTTTACTTTAGCGCCCGCACCACCGCAGCCGCCAGCAGCCCCCGCTCGACCATACCGTCAAACTCCTCGCGCACGATGCCTTTGCGATCGACGACATAGGAACGCGGAATGCCGTCGAAATGCAGCGAGTCAAAAAGCGGCAACGCCCCGCCAACAATGGGATAGGTAATCCCCCAAGAGCGGATGGTCTGCGGCAAGATGGCCGCATCCTCATCTACCGAAAGGCCGATGATCTCGAAAGAATCCTTGGCGAACTGCTGACGAAGGGCGACCAGTTCGGCCGCCTCCATGTGGCAAGGCCCGCACCAGGACGCCCAGAAGACCACCATGTGCGGACGCCCGGCGAAGTCTTGGCTGCGCACCGTCTTTCCCTGGACGTTATTCAAGGCCCATACCGGTTCCGGCTTTCCCGAAAGCCCAGGCCCCGATGCCGGTGCCTCGCGACGGCAGCCTCCGAGGGCCGCCAGCACGAGGACCGAAAATGCGATCAGGAAGCGAGAGTGCCGCGCGTGACGCCCAATTGGGAAACGAGCTTCAATTCCTTCCACAGTTCCACTCCTTCCACGCGTCCTTCCAGAAGGTCGCGATAGCGATGTACTAGCATACCAAGATTTCGAGGCGGCTCGTCCAAGAGATCAATGCGGAAGTTCCGGAATCCGGCCGCCAGCATCTGCTTGGAGAATTCAGCCCCCGTCTGGGCGCGCGCATTGAATACGGTGTTGCGGCAACCGGCATCGGCCTTGACCAGATGCGAGGCTCCGGAATGGTCCCGCAAGTAGACCTGATGATGCTCACAGGGGCGCCCGCAGTCGCGGAAATCCTTGCCCTTGGACAAAAAGGCGCAAAAGACGCAATGCTCCATGTGGAACATGGGGATGTGCTGATGCAGCGCCACTTCAAACCAGTGGGCAGGCGCCTGCTTGCCGAGCGCAAGGAGCTGCCCGATGTTGAGATCGGTGGAGGCGGTCACCGTCTCCAGCTTACAACGATCAAGAATCCAGGCGGCCGAGAGGCTGTTGGCGATGTTGAAGCTGAAGTCGCCCGCCAAGCGGCTTCCTTGGAAGAAGCGCGCCTGGTCGTGGTTGCGCACCAACCAGCCGTCCGGCGTTGCCGCGGCACAGAGCTTCAGGATCCAGTCCTCGCCTTCCTTGTGGATGCGCGGAGGCACCAGGAAAAGTTCTTTGTCGGAAGCGCCAGCAAAGTGCTGCACCGCCTCCGGGAAGCGCTTGGGATCTTCCAGTTCGCAGTAGACGCGGTCCACCGGGAGCTTCACGGCCTCATCGAGCTGCGCCAGATTGCGCACCAGGAGCGACAGCCGAGGCGTCGGCGGAATCGGCCGTTCGGGAAGGGCCGGCAAAGGCTGCGATACGTCGCGAACGGTCCACACACGAGGCACACTACGAGCGATGCTCAGGGCCTCAGCGGCCTCGCGACGCACCCGGTTCAGTTCTCCCAGTGGCAGATAGAGGCCGTCAGGAAGATGACATTCTAGGCGAGCAAGCGAAAGGTGGGTATCACCTAGGCGCGAAAGCTGCTCAAAGAGGAAATCCTGGGTGAAGGCGCGCTTTTGTGCCTTTTCCAAAAGCAGGGTGGACGAAGCCTCGCCGCGCAGCCCGCGGGCATCTTCCAGCACCAGCTTGAGCGGCGCCCCTTCGCGGCCGTTGACAAATCCTGTCACAGCCTCGCGGCGGCAAGGGTCGTTCTCCCAGGACTGGCGCAGACGCTTTTCTAGAGCCGGATCCGAGGTCTTCCAGACGCGCTGGCCCGGTTTCAAGGCATCAAAGCGGATCTTGCCGCGCTCAAAAGAAAGCCACGTCTCGCGGCCGCGATGATCGACTTCCCAGACGCGCCCGCCTTCCTCGCGGGCCTCTGGATCGCCGGCGTCGAAGACCACGCCGTCGCCCGGCCGGACGGGATGCTCGAGCCGGCAGAGGACGCCCCCTTGGACGATCGAGGCCACAGTTCCCAAAAGCTGTCCGCGCTTCTTGGGATGGGCCGCCAGCACCAGCTTGCGATTGTCGATGCCTTCAAGCCATCCGGTGTGGAAACCGCGCGAGAAGGCCATATCCATCTGGTAGCGGTCGTCCGTAGCCACCTCGCGAGAGCCATGGCCTTCGGCGATGCGATCTAGGCTGCGACGGTAGACGTCGGTAATGGCCGCCACGTACTCCGGGGTCTTGAGGCGCCCTTCAATCTTGAGCGAAGAAACGCCAAGCTCCACCAAGGCGGGAAGCAACGGGAGGCCCATCAGATCCTGCGGAGAAAGCAGGTAATAGCGGCCGTCCAGGTCCACGTCGACATCGTCGCAAAGGAGCGCATAGGGCATACGGCAGGCCTGAGCGCAAACGCCGCGGTTGGCCGAACGTCCGCCTAGGGCTTCACTCGTGAGGCACTGCCCCGAGTAGGCCACGCACAGGGCGCCGTGCACGAAGACTTCGAGCGGCACCGCCGTGGCCTTGCGAATTTTGCCAATTTCTGTCAGAGAGCACTCGCGAGAGAGCACCGCGAGAGAGCAGCCGAGATCTTTGGCGGCCTCCACACCGGCGGCGCTAGTGAGGGTCATCTGGGTGCTGCCGTGAATGGGGAGATCTGGCGAGATGGAGCGGATCAGGCGGCAGAGTCCGACGTCCTGGACGATCACCGCGTCTACGCCGGCGCGGGCAGCCATGGCGACCCACTCCCCCGCTTCGGCAAGCTCCGGCTCGAAGACCAGCGTATTCATGGCGAGATAGCCGCGAACGCCCCGCTCGTGGAGCCAAGCCATGAGCTTGGGAAGATCCTCCGAGGAGAAGTTGTCGGCGCGAATGCGGGCGTTGTGCCGCTCCAGGCCGAAGTAGATGGCATCGGCCCCGTTGGCCACAGCCGCGCGCGCGCAGTCCCAGCTTCCCGCCGGGGCCAGTAATTCCGGCAGGTTTCTCGTCCGTTTGTCGTTCACCGGGCCAAAGATACCAGCTTGGTCTCCGAAATCCCTCTATTCCTTCGTTTCAGCGCCGTTGATTGTCGGCCCAGAAGCCAAAGCCGAAAAACGCCACGGCGATCAGGAAGAGCAGGATGAGCGGTTTCTGGTCCTGCAGCACGTAGGTCGAAAAACGCTGCGCCACGAAGGTGAGAGTCGGATACCCCACCGTAAAGAGCAGCACGAAGACCAGCGTGCGCAACAGGAAGTTCCAACGGTGCAAGATCTTGCGCAGAGCGACGTTCACGGGATCGGAGACGACCACCGCGAAAGCCGTAGCCATGGCAAAGGAGATTTCCCGCACATGCCCTTGCGCCAATCGCCCGGCCGCATCGATTCCCAGCACACTCGTCCAGTCCATGAACGGAATCAGTAGAAAAA
>DAIPHW010000123.1:0-7275 GCA_036771135.1 Fibrobacterota bacterium
GCAGCTCGATGTGGGGATCCGGATGCACGTGCGGCGGATCGCACAAGAGCAGCCCGTGCTCGGTGGCCAGACGCTCGTGGACCGATTCCATGCAGCGGCGCGCCTGCTCCGGGGTGGCAGCCCGAGCAATCACCGCCCAGCTCTGGGCATTCAGGTAGATAGAGCCTTCGGGATTCTTCGCCGAACCGAGAGTCCCGCCAGTGGCGGAGATGGCCCGCAAAAACCACTCGCCATCCCAGGCCGAGGCCTGGATGGCCGCAAGCACCGTGGCAGCCTCGCGATCGGCCCAATCGGCGTCGTCCAGGCGTCCTTTGGCCCGCGCCAGATCGGCCAAAATGCGACAGCCGTGGTGGAACATGAAGGTGGTGAAAAGCGACTCGCCGGTGGTGCCAAACTTGATGCAGTCGTTCCAATCGGCGTGCAATCCCTGAATCAGGCCGTTGCGCCCCTTGTGGTCCAGGGAGAACTGCAACGCCTGCTTGAGATGCCCATAGACACTGGCGTGTCCCTTGTCGGCATAAGGCAGCACCTTGTCGAGATAGGCGAGGTTCCCCGTCTCGGCCACGAAGCCGTAGACCGTGATGGGAAGCCAAAGGGTGTCGTCGGAGCGGTATTCTTCGTCGGTGGGCGCCTTCTCGCTTCCCGGATGGTGCGAAAGCGGATTCACCCGCGGGCATCCTCCGCCCGCCGAGGTCTGGGCCGTGAGCATGAGATCCAGCCGTTCCTCCACCGCCTCGGGAATGGCATGGATCACGGCCAGCATGTCCTGCACGGTGTCGCGATACCCCAAGCCGTCGCGCCCGCCCGCCTCCACCAGCGAGACGCCGCGCGACCAAGTGAAGGTCTGATGGGCCTGGTAGGCGTTCCAGACGTTCACCATGGAATCGAGCTCGGGATCGGGAGTGTGGACCTGCAAGGTATCGAGCAACCCGTCCCACTCGGACTTGATGGCCGCAAGCTCCGATTCCACCCGCTCCGGATCCCCGTACTCAGAGAGGACCGCGCGGCCTGGCGGCAAACCATGCCACGGCTCGTCGGGCGAGCCCATGCCCAGCATGAAGACGATCTGGCGGCCTTCACCCGGAGCCAGTTCCAGGCTGGTGTGGAGACTGGTGCAGGCGTTGTCCCCCACCGCAAGCGAGCCCGAGCAGCGCCCGCGCTCGACGGCCAGGGGCGAGGCCTGAGTGCGGTAACTTCCCAGGAAAAGGTCGCGGTCGGTGTCAAAGGATTCCACCGGCGATCCCGCGAGGCCGAACCACACCTCCTCGAAGCCGAGGTCAGTGGCGTTGCGCCAGCGGATCATGCCGTCATGCACCGACATCTGCACGGTGTACTGGCTGTACTGGAGATTTTCCAGATCCTGTCGGTAATGCCAATTATTGGCAAGCTCGGCGTAGGAGAAGACGGAAAGGCGGCGCACCGTCTTCGAGCAGTTCACGAGCTTCAGGACCCAGCATTCAAAGGCCTGGCCGCGAGGCACGAAGCAGGTCTGCTCCGAGAGGATGCCGCCGTATTCCGCCTCAAAGACGGAGTAGCCCAGGCCGTGACGGACCTTGGCCCGGTATTTGTCCAAGGGCTTTCCCACCGGCTGCCAGGAGGCCGACCAGTAGTCGCCGTCCTCGTCGTCGCGCAGGTACAGGTAGCGGCCGGGCTGGTCCACGGGAACGCCGTTGAAGCGCATGCGCAGGATGCGCCCGGTTCCGCCGGAGCGATAGAAGCTGTAGCCGCCGGCGTTCTGGGTGACGATCCCGCCGTAGAGACGCGAACCCAGATAGTTGATCCACGACTTCGGGGTGTCGGGGCGCGTGATCACGTACTCGCGCGCCACGTCGTCGAAATGGCCGTATCTCATGCTCGCTCCGCCAGGAATCCGCCCGCGGCTCCGCAGCGCCCAGGCGTGGTTTCCCACAAGCTAGCTCGCAGCGAATCCCCTCGCCCGGCATTTGCGGCGCCTGTCACGGGACGCCGTCGAAGCCAGCCGTGAACTCGCGATCCTTCCAGAGCCAAACAGGTTCGCTAGGCTTTTCCTTCATCAGACTCGAAGGCGTGGGCTTGCCATCGCCGTCGTCGTCCTGCCAGACCTCCAGGCGCCAGCGTCCCGGCTTGAGCGGAAGCCTTACCCGCCCAGCCACGAAGGGCCGCAGCACCGGCCGGGTGCGCAGCCCCAACGGCCACGCCCGTGCCCAAAGCGGATGCCCGCCGGGACGAAAGTCCGGATGCAGCGAATCTGTCAAAAGCGAATCCGTCAAAAGCACCGCCGCCAAGCTGTCGGAGGGGCGGGCAGTGTCGCGCGCCGCGAGGCTATCGAGCTGCAGCGAATCGCGCCGCGCCAACGAGTCGACCTTGTGGCTGGAGTCCCGCTGCGCCTGGGTCCATTCGGTGGTGTCCGCATGCTTTACGGAATCGGGAGCGCCGGTGTCCACCCGCCCGAGGAGGACGGTGGCGCGCCAAGTGCCCGTGCCCTGCGTCCAGTCAAAACTTCCCGCCAGCGCCCCGGAGTCCGAACCTTGGCGACAGAATCCGTCACCACTCTTGTCGGTGCAGGCAGCCACCAGATAGCGCCCCGGCGGCACGTGCCGCACGTGGGCGATTCCCAACGAATCCGTAGTGGCCGAGAAGAGCGGCTTTTCCCGCCATGGCCGCGGCGGCTGGGCAAGCCAGGCGAGGCTATCGCGTTTTTTCAGCAGACGCTTCAGTCCAGCGCGGCGCGCCGAATCGAGCGGATAAAGTCCCACGCGGGTGCCCGAGCGGGAAAGCGTCGGAGGCGCACCGGGAAGCACGGCCCGCACCTCCACCAGTCCCGAGTCGAGCTTGGGGCCGGTGGCAAAGCAGATCTCGATTTCCTGGCGGGTGACGCCGTCGTGATAATCCTTGATGCCCGGCGAGAAGCGCACCGCGTAGGTGGCCGGACTGTCCAGCGGCTCGCTGAAGGAAAGCCGCATGCGCGCCCCGTCGGGGGTGATCTTGATGCGGCCGGGGGGCGTCGGGGAAATGTTGAGCGCCTTCCCGAACGAGCCCGGCTCCACCCACTTGGTCCACTCGATCTCGAGATCCGCGGTTCGCGAGACGTTCACAGCACCGGCGGCCGGCGTGGACTTCACCACCTGTACGGCCACGGAATCGACCGGGCCACCAGTCGGCGGCAGAACCACGGCGCAACCGGAAAAGAGCGCCGGCGCCAGAAGCGCGAGCTTACGGATCATCCACCAGGCGTCCCAGGCGCGTCCAGCGGGTGCGCAGCGGGATCGTAAGCCAGGTGATGGGATTCCTGATCGAGAAGCCGTCGTCGGAATCGTCGAAGCTGTAGTAGAGCACAAAGGCCCGCGCCTTAATGTTGCGGCGAGCGAGCAATCCCCAGAAACGTCCGTCCGAGGAGTTGTCGCGGTTGTCGCCCATCATCAGGAACACCTGGTCGCGCAAGACGTAGCGGCTCTGCCACTTGCCGTCCCAGAAGATGCGCTTCTTGAGGCGCACCTGATGTCCGCTGCCGGCATACTTCTCGTTGAGCGCCCGTTCCACCACCGCCGTGCCCCAGGGCATCGGGGCCATGTGCTCAATGGAGGTGAAGAGTCCGCCGGGAACTTCAAAAGCCAGGTGGAACTGCGAAAGCGCCTGCGAGAACTGGCCGATGGAGATGGTGGCGATCTCGCGTCCGTCGGGGAAGGGCACCGAAGAGATGGCCGTCTGGCGCAGGAAGAAGCGATCTTCCAAGGCCGGCAGCGACACGCCCCGCAGGGTGTCGTCGGGAAGAGGCTTGCCGTCGAGTTCCACCCAAACGCTGCAGCGCGGCGTCTGTTCCGGGCGTTCCTGGATGGCCACGCCGTAGATGCGAATGAAGTCTTCCAGCGACATGGCGTCGACGTCGAGCGACTCGCCAGGCTTAGGGAGTCGCATCGGCCCCAGGGAATCGCGCGGATGTTCCAGCACGGCATCGACCGGACGATCCATATAATGTCCGTTGACGGGAAGCTTCTGGAGCTTGCCGTCCACCCACAGCCGCTCGCCCAGCATCTGCACCGTTTGGCCGCTCTTTGCGATGCAGCGCTTGATGAAGTCCTTGGGCTCGTAGCGGACAATCCGCCCGGCATCCTTGTCCCAATAGAAGTTGCCGATCAGAAGCACCTTGGCCAGGAGCTTGAAGCGCTCGGGATCGCGCCCCGGAATGTCGGGATCTAAGGGATAGTGGAAGATGATGACATCGCCCGGTTTGGGGCCAGCGACGGCCGGCAGATGCTTGTCGGTAAAGGGGATCGGGGCGCCGTACACGAACTTGAGCCCCAGCAGGAAATCGCCCACCAAAAGCGAATTTTCCATCGAACCGGAAGGGATCTTGAACGACTGGACCAGGAACTGGATCACCAGAAGCGCCATGATCAGGGGAACGGTCACTTCCCGATTCAAGGCCTTCCAGAAGGACTTCGGGGTCTTCTTGTCGCTACCTTCGCTCATACGTGCCGTTCAAGCTAGAAATCCCCCTTCTTTTGACCTCCGCCCATATTCCCCTAAGAAGCTATGCCGTCAGAGCGGCAAGCCCCTGCAAGGGGATCGAGACCCAGTCGGGACGGTGTCCTAGTTCGTAATGGAGCTCGTAGAGAAGCTTTTCGGCCACGTGAAAATCGAGCAGGGCGCGGAATTCCGAGGCATCGGAAGGCACCAGCGGAGTTCCCATCACCGCCGCAAGATACCCAGAGAGGAAGGCTTGGCTCGCCGCATCGCGCCAGCACAGAGCCGTCTTCCGGCAACCGCCGGTGGTCTTCAAGGCGGCCTGGGCGGCATAGTCGAAGGAGCGCAGCATACCAGCCACATCCTTAAGGGGAGATTGGAGAACCCGACGCTCGGCCAAAGTGCGGGCCGGCTCCCCCTCGAAGTCCAGGATCACGGCATCGCCCGAGGTCCAGAGGATCTGCCCTAAATGGTAATCGCCATGACAGCGGATGCGCACCACGCTCGGATCGACCGAAGGCGCCGTGCCCAGCCGTTCCAGCACCGCTTCGCGACGCGACAGAATCTGACGCGCAAGCGCCGCGTCCGCCTCTGCCAAGCTGGGCAAGGTGGCTTCTAGCTGCTCCAGAGCAGATCTCCCTAAGGCCTGAGACTTGCCCGCGGCCGTCTCCAGGAAGCTCTCCGAAAGCGCCTCCGGGACAAATCCCGGAGTCGAAACGTCGCCGACCAGTACGCGATGGAGTTCTCCGGTCCGCACGCCCAATTGGCGACACCAGCCCACAGCCGGCTCTTCGCCAGCAAGCTCCGACGGCACTCCGGGGGCCAGCAGTTCAGAAAGCAGCGTCTGGCTGTGAGTCCAGGCGTCGAGTCCTCCCTCCACCTGCTGCCAGACCTGCACCAGCACCAAGGGCTCTGAAACCACGCCATCCAGCAGCAATCCCGACAAAGTCGCCGGCACCCGCGCCTTGGAGCCAGCCAAGAACTTGCCGATCTCCCAATCGGGGCTAGTGCCCTCAGGGAGATGGCGGAAGACCTTGGCAAAACCGCCCGTACCTAAGAAAAAGGCGGAATTGCTCTGTTCCAGGCTCCCCACGCGCAATGGCCGCAGCTCGCCCTTGGCGTGCGCCAGCGTGCGCAAAGCTGCCAAATTGCCTTGATGCCCCTCGGTCTCCAGAAAGCTTGCCAGAAGTTCCAGAGCCTCTGGAAAACGTACGGCATCAGCCACCCAAGCACCACCGGGAAGCTGGGCGATCCCTGCGCCAGAGGGGGGATTTTGACTTTCAATCAGCGGAAGGAAGTAACGAGAGCGCTCGCCTTCAGAAAAGTCGATACCGACAATGGCAAGTTCGAGAGAGCCCCCTAAAACGCTTGAAGCATCAATCTCCACCTTGGTGACAGCTCGTCCTCGATCACCAAACCAGCGTTGTTTTTCCATCCAAGGGCACAATGAATCCAAGACGGAATGAGCGAGGCTCCCCGCATGCGACATGACTTTCCTTCCCAAAATGAACGTCTCTCTGGAAGATACCGCCCGAGCTGGCAAAAGGCAAACCAAGGCCGCAATTAGCGGCCCTAGGGTAGTACGCCTTTCAGATCAGCGGTCGTTTTCCAGGTAGGTGTGATCGCGACTGGGGGTGCCGCTCGGGCCGGGAATGACGAAGGCGCGGGCACTGCGATTGCGGCGGCCAAGGCCGGTGAAGTACTGCACCGCGGCTTCCGTGAGAGCCGACCAGCCGAGTTCCACCGTGCAAAGTCCCTTTTGCAGCGCAAAGGGATGATTGCCAAAGCCGATGACGCCCGGGCGAGAGGCGCGCGGGTAGCGCTCCAGGTGCTCCAAAGCGGCCAGCGCCAAGAGATCGTCGGCGCAGATCCACAGGTCAGCGCGCGTGGCAAAGGAGGCCTCGAAAAAGAGGTCGAGGTCGTAGGGACGCAAGCCCGTGTCCTGCAAGGCAAGGCGCGCCACTTGGGCAAAGACGCTTGGACGCTCGGGACGCAAGGGCTTTTGAGGAAAGACGCTGCCCCAATCGAGCACATCCACCCAGCGGCTGCCCCAAGCATCCGCCAATCCATGGCGCACTTCGTCCATGTGCTGGTGCAGGTGGGTTTCTCCGGGGCCCGGCAGCAGCAGCACCCGCTGCGGATGGTACTGAGACGTCAAATGCCGCACCAAAGCCTGGCCGGCCAGTTCCCAATCGGGTTCCAGCACGTGGCAGTGTTTAGGAAGATCAGGGGGCAGTTCATCGTCCAAGGGCGAGGTGTGGAACCACACCACCGGGCACGTGACCGTCTCGGCGGCCAATTGCCACAGCGGCTGCTCGCGGCCATAGCCGGAATCAAGCAGCAGCACGCCAGCCAAGGCGTCGCCCAAAGCGGCGGCTTGCAGTTCAAAGGCCCGCACTTCGCTTGCCGGCAGCACACCCTTGCGGCTGTAGCCTAGAGGCACCCAGGCCAGATGCACGCCCATGCCTTGCAAAGCCTGCCGAATGTGCAGATAGAGTTGGAAGCGGTTTCCCGGCGCTCCCGTCGGGTCGACGGCCCGTCCGAGGGCGCCGACCACGAGCACCGTCCGCACCGGACCGGAGCGCTCCCGGGCGCGTCCCTCTTCGGGAACGGGCGAATAGGAAACGTCGATCTCTTCGGGGGCCTCGAATTGCTGGCTTTCCATAAGCACCAATGTATCACTTCCCGCCGGTCGCGGGGAGGCGATCCGCGATCCGACGCAGCAAAACCAGCAATTCGCGGGTATCTGCCAGGCTCCAGAGAGGACTTTCCGTCCAACCTTGGCGCAGGCATTCGTTCACGTGAAGCGCCTCGTGCTGGTAGCCGAACCCT
>DAIPHW010000124.1:0-7258 GCA_036771135.1 Fibrobacterota bacterium
GAAGCTTGCCAGCGCTGCGAGCGAGAATCTTCTGGACGAAGAGACGGCGACCTACGGCAGCGAAACCGAGGCGCAGAAGGGGTTGCCTATCTTGGCCGAAGCTGTCGTGAAGAGTCTGACGAAAAGCGGTGGCGATATTTCGGACAACGGTGGAAACGACCAGCCTCTTGCTCTTCCTCCTGCCGGTGCGACCAAGGTGATCGTGAAATTTGCCAGCGTCCCAGATGGCGCCGCCGTGAGTATAGACGGCAAGTTCCTGTGTCAGACCCCTAATGGGAAGGCTGTGTTGCTGGGCAATCATTGGATCGAGATGGGGAAGGACGGGTACCGCTCCAAGCGCGACAAGGTGACAGTGAATCGCAATGGCCAGGAATTGTCGTGGAGCCTTGTTCCGATCCAGACGCGCTTGACGTTGGATGCTGTGGATGATCGCACTGGCGGTGACTTGATCGCGGATGTTTACGTGGACGGTGCCAAAGTGGGGCAGACACCGTTTGACGGCCTGGTGCCGGTGGCCACGCAACGCATAGAGGTGGCGCCCGAGGGCTTTGACCGTCAGACGGTTTCTGTCACGTTGGAGGAGGGTAAGGCGGCAAGTGCTACGGCGCATTTCCGCAGTAATCCACCTCAGACAAGGCAATCGTTCCAAAGCAACTCACCTGAGATAAAGACCGGCTCCCATTTGTCAGCGGATCTATCTGGAATCGATTTTTCTGCTCCACAGATTATTGCTTACGAGCCATTGGCCCTGGATGCCGATGGAAACGAGGTACTGGAGAATGGGACGTCTGCCTTCATTTCTGCGCATAAGGACGATCCAGCACGCATCGGGAAAGCCCTTCTTGAGGCGGGTGGGCAGTATTACCGCTCAGGCAAGACCAAGAAGGCGCAAGTCATCTATCAAGATCTTCTCGACTGGTATCATAAGAACAAGAAGGCTGTCGCCCCGGCCATTCCCTGTGAAGCTTGGTATGCCATGGGATTGCTCCAGTCCGCAGAGGCGAATGCGCTCAAGGTTGGTGGCGAGGTCGAACTGCATGCTTCTAGCATGAGTGACGTTTCCAAGGCATTGAAGAAACGAACCACTGAATTTGTTGAAAGCATAGTGGCACGTTCAAATGCATTGAAGCCTGCTTCGGAAGCCTTTGCCGAGGCTGTGAAACTTCAGGTCGAGGAATGGACTCTCAAGTCAGCTATGGCTATGGCTGACAATGACTACAAACTGGCGATTGACGCTTATAGTTCACAGCCTGCCAAGACGGACAATCGCCTCGATTTGCAGTTGGGCATCCTATACCGCTCTCAAGTTGGCGGATCGATTCCGACGCTGACACAAAAGGCGGCCAAAGCCTACAGCGGTCTCTTGGACTTAGCCTATGCTGCTGGCATCCACAATGAACTAACCAAAACGGCATCCCAGCGACTTCTAATCTGCTATCTCATCCAAGGACTTTCCCGAGAGGGGATAGGTGATGCCATTGCTTCGGAGCCGTGTCCATCTACCGCTCAGGAAGGATCTGAACAGTACAAAGAAGAGTGTGAGAATCATGCAACCCAGAAGGAAGATAAGCAGAGACAGTTCCAAAAAGCGGCGGTTAAACAGGGCTATGCCCCGGGGGTTGAAATCGCTCGCAAATACGGGATTGAAGGTCAAGAACGTGAAGCCTTGGTTGCCAAGATTCAGGTACTAGATCCAGGCAATTCATCACTGCAAAGCCACTGAAGCCACTGTAAACGCTGCTCTCGCCCTGCGGCTCCCGCTTCCCGGATCGGTGGTGCGGGCGCGGGCGTCTATCTTTACCACACCATGAGTCGTTCCAACGGCGGCGCCGACGTTCCCAGGATATCCCTGCGCTGGAGACGCGTTTCCCTAGTCGGCATTGGAGCACTTCTGCTCATGCTCGGCTGGACCGGAGCCTTGGCGCTTTTGGGGAACGCTTGGGGCGATTCCCGTGAGCATGACGAGGCGGCTTGGCTCGAAAGTCGGCAGGAGGCCTGGCGGGACACCGCCATGGGGAGTCGAGAGGTACGCCTCGACGACCGACAGGTGCTGGTGGAGGTCACTGATACCTCGCGGCGTCTTTTGGCGCGCCCGGGAACGCCGCAAGAACGTTTTTCCACCACCTGGAATTCTGAAGCGCTGGTGGTGGAAAAAGATCTTCCGGGAGGAAAGGTCGTTCGTTTCTCTCGTCCGCTTACCTGGACGCGCGCCACGCCGATCTTTCCTTGGCTCTGCGCCCTGCTCTTCCTTTCAGCCGGTAGCGTGGCGCCTTTGTGGCTTTTGTGGCTGCAGCTTCGCGATGAGCGGCGGCGCATCGACCTTTTGACAGATACTGCCCGCGCTGCCGAAGCCGGGCGGCGTCTTCCTCAGGAAGGGTTGGATGTGCGCTGGGGACTAGAGGAAGAAGTGCGGCTGGCCCACGATCTCGGTTCCGAGGTGCGGCGGCTGCGGGTGCTGCTGCATTCCGAGGAGCGCCGTCTGCAAAGGCTTTTGGACGCCACCCGCGAAGGCATTGCGCTGCTCGACGCCCAAGGACGAATTGTGCTCTGCAACAGCCAGGCGGCAGCCCTGTTGGACCTCGGACGTGGCCTCTCCCGCATCGGCCGCGATCCGTCTTCGGGGCAGTCGGTGGCCCGTTCGGTGCGCAACCACTCTTTGTTTACCCTGGCCCCAGATCTTGACTTCCTGGACCGCCTGCGCTCGGGACTCGCGGGCACCGGCGCGCGCGAGTTCGAGTTTGAGTCGGGGCGCGAGGAGGTGCGGCACCTTTCAGCGCGTCTTTCGGAAGCGCATCTGGACCTGCGCCGCACCGGCTGGCTTTTGACGATTTTCGACATCACTGCCCGCAAAGCCGCCGAGCGTCTGCAGCAGCGCTTCATTTCCAACGTCTCCCACGAGTTTAAGACGCCCCTCACCTCCATCCGCGGCTATGCCGAAACGCTACAGGACGAGTTGGAGGACGACGACCTGCTCGACGCCATGAAGGCGAAGTTCCTGGACCGGATCCTCTCCGGCACCAACCAACTGGAAGCCATCGTCGCCGACCTGCTCGATCTCGGTCACCTGGGCGAGTCCGGACGTCTGCGCCGCGCCAATGATCCGGTGGAGCTTTCCGCCGTCTGCCGCCAAGCCATGGCCACGGTGGAGCCTCAGGCCCGCGCCAAGGCGGTCATCGTGACCCTGCACGCCGACGGTCCTCTGGTGGTGCGCGGCGATGGCCACAAGCTCATGCGGGGTGTATTGAACCTCTTGTCCAACGCCGTGAAGTACGGGCCCTCAAACGATGCCGTGGACATCTTCCTGCGCCGGGAAGGCCGGGACGCCGTCGTCGAGGTGGCTGACCACGGTCCGGGCATCCCCCCCGAGAGTCTTGGGAACCTGTTCGAGCGCTTCTTCCGGGTGGACGAGGGGCGTTCCCGGGAAATGGGTGGCACCGGCCTCGGACTGGCCATCGTGCGCGAAGTGGCCGAGGCCCATGGAGGCCGCGCCGAGGTGGAGTCGCTGGTGGGCGAAGGCTCGCGCTTTCGCCTGCGCCTGCCGCTTCCGGTTATGCCTGCTTGAAGAACTTCTCGAGATCGGCACGCGCCGAGGCTTCGGATACGCGGCCACGGGAGTAGAACTCGAAGAGGAAGAGTGCCAGCATCGCCACCCCGAAAAACCAGGGCGCCCGGGTGAAGGAGATGATCAGGAGCACCGCGATCAGAAGCGTCACCAGGTTCAGAAGATCGGCCACCGAGGGTACGCACAGCACCTGCGTCTTCGATCCCTTGAGGCGCAGCGAATAGAGACGGCGGGATCGCTGCAGCCCAAAGCACAGCTCGTACACGTCCCCCTTGCCCTTTTCTTTGAGATCCAGGTGAGTGAGCACGGGTTTCCAGGTGAAGGCGGTCCAGAAGCTCTTGCCGGGAGTCGGCTCAATCACGGGAACGCCGGGGATCTCGAAGCTGACGGCCCGGATCAGGGGCAGGTCCCAGCGGTGCTCCGAAAGGGCCTTCATGGCCTTCTGGTGATAGATCTTGCGAATCAGGCGTGATCCGACGAGCAGGGCAGCTGCCACCAAGGCGGCGATGTACTTGAAATTCACGAGTTCCTCCAACGATGACTGCCGCCGGACATCTGTTGGCGGTAAGGCGGCAAAGTACTTCCTGGCGGCGGCAAGGTGCTCAAGTCGACACTTCCGGAAGCGCTTGGCGCGCCCAGTCGGCGACAGTTCTTGTCCATTGAGACGATGCGTTGGGGCAGGCGGTCAGCTCGAAATGCTCCCCGCCGGCTTCCAGGTAGGCTTCGCGCAGCCGGCCTCCCAGCTCTTCCAGGGTCTCCAGGCAGTCGGCCACAAAAGATGGAGCGGCCACCACCAAGCTTTGCGAGCCGTGTTTGGCAAGCGCCGTCGCCGTCTCCAAGGTGGACGGCGAAAGCCAAGGCGTCCGTCCCAGGCGCGACTGGAAGGAGATATGCCAGCGCGTTTCGGGAAGTTCCAGGCGCGTGGCCAAGGAGCGGGCGGTGGCATGGCACTGTGATTTGTAGCAGAAGGGGCGGACGTCAGAGCAGCATTCCCCGGTCAGGCAGTCGGCGTATCCCTTGCGCACCTGCCGCTCAGGCAGGCCGTGAAAGCTAAACAGGACATCCGCTTCGGGATGCCGAGAAAGAGCCGCGCGCAGCGGCTCGGCAAAGGCTTCCAAAAATCCAGGAGCCTCGTAAAAGGGCGGCAGCACGCGCACGGAGGGGACGTTCCACAGTGAGCCGAGGACGCGCCCCAGCTCTTCCAGTGAACTTCCGGTGGTAGCCGAACTGTACTGAGGGTAGAGCGGTAGCACCACGATCTCGGCGCAGCCGGCGGTGGCCAGTTCCTCCAGGGCAGATCTCAGCGAAGGGTTGCCGTAGCGCATCCCAAGCGTCACTTTCCAGGTGTCGCCAAGTTCTGTTTGTACGCCATGCGCCAGCGCGCGCGAGTGGACGATCAGGGGAGAGCCTTCGGGAAGCCAGATGCTGCGGTAGGCGCGGGCGCTCTTGCCGGAGCGCAGCGGCGCGATGATGCCGCGCACCAGGAGCTGCCGGGGAATCGTCGGGATGTCGATGACGCGCGGATCGGTCAGAAATTGTCTCAAATACCGGGCCACGGCGCCGCGCTCGGGGGCGTCCGGAGAGCCGAGGTTTAGGAGTAGGAGCCCGCGCATCGTTGCCACAGGCTACAAATCCGTCGCATCGCTGTCGCGCATCTCAGACAGGATCTGCCCAAGAATCTCGGCGGCCCGGTCAATCTCGGCTTCGGTGGTGTTCCAGCCCAGCGAAAGCCGCAGGGCGCGCCGCGCCTCTTCTGGAGTCCACCCCATGGCTAGCAGCGTCTCGGAAGGCTCGATGGCCCCCGAGCTGCAGGCGCTTCCGCTGGAGGCGCAGATGCCCTGGAGGTCCATCCGGATAAGCACGGCCTCAGCATTCACCGGCAGCCGTAGGTGAACGGTGGACGGAAGCGCAAGAGCTTCGGGAAGCGTCGTTTCCACGTCGGGAAGAACGGCGAGGTTTTTCCGCAGCCGCTTGCCGAGCCGGTTCGCTCTCTCCTGCTCCGCCGAGGCATTTTCTGTCAGCCACCGCGCCACCGCCCCTAGGCTGAGGATCCCGGCCAGGTTCTCGGTTCCCGCGCGCCGGTCGCGTTCCTGCGGTCCGCCGCGCAGCAGCGGGCTCAGCGGACGCTGCGACCACAGTACGCCGCAGCCCGAAAGGGCGCCCAGCTTGTGTCCGGAAAAGGCGGCCGAAGCCGCATCGGTCGCGCTCAGGTCCACCGGTGCCTTCCCAATCAGCTGGGTGAGGTCTGCGTGCACCGGAATGCCGCGCTGGCGCCCCCAGCTGGCCACCTCCTGCCATGACAAAATCCGTCCCGTCTCGTTGTTGGCGCCCATGCAGCAGACGAGGCCTGTTTGCTCGGCAGGCAGGCGTGCTAAGGCATCCTGATTGAGGCCGCCGTCACGACTGGCGGGCAACCACTCCACGGGGCGGCTCTTTTCCAGGAAGCGCAACGGCTCCAGAATGGCAGGGTGCTCCAGACGGGTGGAGGCGAGCACTGGCCGCGCTGTATCTGCCGCCGCCCAGGCGTGGACGGCGATGTTGTCGGCTTCGGTGGCGCCGCTAGTGAAAATGATCTGGGCAGGCTTGGCACCCACCAACTGGGCTACGGCTTCGCGGGCCTCTTCCACCAGCTCGCGGGCTTTGCGACCGCTTGCGTGCAGACTGGAGGCGTTGCCCCAACCGTCGTGGCTGAGCCAATCCTCCAAGACCTTGCGAGCGCATGGCCGAAGCGGTGCGGTGGCATTGTGGTCGAGGTAGATCAAAGGGTGATTTCGACCGCCAGCCCGTCCCAACCCGGTTCGATTCCTTCGGGCAACCGCGCCAGCAACTGCTCGTGGGTGAGATCGTGGGTCAGGTGCGTGAAGATGGTGCGGGGCGCTCCGATCTCTCTCGCCACCTCGACGGCCGCGTCCAGATGGAAGTGGGTCGGGTGGGGTTTGGGGCGCAGGCCGGTCAGGACCAGCACTTCCAGCCCCTTCAGCAGCTCCATGCTGGAAGGCGGGATCTCGTTCACGTCGGTGATGTAGGCGAGGTTCCCGACCCGAAAGCCCAGCACGTCGAAGGGGCCGTGCTTCACGGGAATGGGGATCACGCGAAGCCCGCCTTCCTCAAACGGCCCGTCGATGAGAAAGGTCTGAAGCGTCGGCTTGCTCACGCCGTAAGGGTTCGGGGCGTTCTGAAACGCATAACTGTGACGATGAAAAAGCTCATCCAAGGTGGACTGCTGAGCGCGTACCGGCAGCGCCTGGTCGGGCTTGCAGAAGGGACGAAGGTCGTCGAGCCCCGCGGTGTGATCGGCGTGGGCATGGGTGTACCAGATGGCATCCAAACGGGTGATGCCACTGCGCAGGCATTGCATGCGAAAGTCGGGTCCGGAATCGATCACCACCTGGGTGTCTTCCCACTGCAGGCGAATGCTGGAGCGCGCGCGCTGATCGTGCGGATCGCTGGAGGTGCAGGCCGGACAACGGCAACCGATGACGGGGACGCCGAAGGAGGCGCCGGAGCCAAGCATCTCCAGGCGTAGTCGCCCAGGAAATGCTGTCATGCCTTTTTCCTGTCTAGGCGCAATACGCTGTGGGGCTCGTCTCCCCACATGCAGAAGCGGCCTCGCCCGGCGGTCTTCGATTGGTAAAGGGCTTCGTCGGCGTGTTGCCAGAAGTCCATCCAGTTGTCGGCGTGTTCGGGGAAGAGGGC
>DAIPHW010000125.1:0-7233 GCA_036771135.1 Fibrobacterota bacterium
TGCATTGGTTGGACTTGGTTGGCACCTTGGCATTTGCCATCTCGGGAGCGTTTCGTGCTGTCAAGTACGAGTTGGACCTCTTGGGGGTGCTGGTACTGGCTGCCGCGACGGGTGTCGGCGGTGGCATCTTGCGCGATGTGCTGCTAGGGCGTCATCCTCCGGGGGCGCTTATGGATGGCGCTTACCTTGTCGCATGCGCCATCGGCGGCCTTGCCGTTTTCTTCTTTGCTAGAAAGATCGTAGCGCGCTGGGACGTCGTGTTGTGGGCTGATGCGGCCGGTCTGGGGCTCTTTACGGCCTTAGGGGCCGCCGTGGCGGAAGCTTCGGGCGCCAATCGCTTGACGATCGTTCTGATGGCCGCCTTGACCGCCTGCGGCGGTGGCGTCTTGCGCGACGTGCTAGTGGGGGAGATTCCTGCGGTGCTCACCAGGGAGGTCTACGCCACGGCGTCATTGTTGGGGGGCGGCGTCTATGTTGCACTGTCGGCGCTTTCGGCTCCTGAAGATTTCCGCCTTGCGGGGGCGGCCGTGATCGCCTGGGGAATCCGTATGTCGGCCATGCGCCGCGGCCTCTCTTTGCCGCGTGTTCAGCGGCTCCCAGAGTCGCCTTCGCGCCTCTCTGCGCGCATGCGCCGTCGTCGCTAAGTCGTTGTCCGCGTTGAGGCTTGCCTCAACGGTTTGTGGCCTAGGCGTTCCCTTGCTGACATTGAATGGCGGTATCATTAACACGCGGTTGGACGGACCGCATTCTTTCTACCCAGTTCGGAAACGAGCCTTGGCTTCCTCCCTCCTCTCTAGCCAAGTTCGGTGGAAAGCCCCCCAGGACGCAAGTCCTGGGGGTTTTTTTGTGCTTTTACGGCGATGTTTGGGCATGTGTGCGTTTTGTTCCGTTCGCGCCTCTCGGATCGTTTTACTTTTGGACACTTGTTACCTCTTGCGGAGACAGCATGAGCGTTTTTTCTTTGTTCTCGAATGACATCGGGATTGATCTGGGTACGGCCAACACGCTGGTCCATGTGCGTGGGCGGGGAATCGTCATCGACGAACCTTCCGTTGTCGCTGTGGACCGGAAGACCGGCAAGGTTTCGCATATCGGTACCGCTGCCAAGCGTATGCTAGGGCGTACCCCTGGCGAGCTTCAGCCGATCCGACCCATGAAAGATGGTGTGATCGCCGACTTCGATCTGGTCAAGGCCATGATCAAGGAATTCATCGATCGCGTCCATCGCCATTCCAAGTACCTCCGAGGCGTCTTTGGACGCCCTCGCGTGGTCATCGGGGTGCCGTCTGGCATTACCGAAGTGGAACGGCGGGCCGTGGTCGAAGCTGCACAGCTGGCTGGAGCCCGTGAGGTCCACTTGGTGGCCGAACCCATGGCGGCGGCGATTGGGATGGGTATTCCCATCGGCGAGCCCAGTGGCAACATGGTCATCGATATCGGTGGTGGTACCAGCGAGATTGCTGTGATCGCCCTCTACGGCATCGTCTGCGACACCTCGGTGCGCGTGGGCGGCGACGAGATGGACGAAGCCATCATCACCTATCTGCGGCGCAACTACAACTTGCTGGTAGGACCTTCGACCTCCGAGCAGATCAAGATGCAGTTGGGGTCGGCGTATCCGTTGGCGCAGGAACTTTCTATGGAAGTCAAGGGGCGCGACGTGTCGGCGGGCATTCCCCGCACCATGCGCATCACTTCCGAAGAAATTCGGGAAGCTCTGGAAGAGACTGTAGCCGTGATCGTCGGCGCCGTGAAGCAGGCGCTGGAACAGACGCCGCCTGAGCTGTCCGCAGACATTCTCGATAAGGGAATCGTACTTACCGGTGGTGGCGCTCAGCTGCGCAACCTTGACGAACGCATCCGTCAGGAAACCAATCTCCCCGTGAACGTGATCGACAATCCTCTTCAGTGCGTGTGCATGGGCGCCGCACGGATTGTGGAAAATATCGATCTGTACCGGAGGGTTCTCCTGCCCTCGGGGCGCTAAGCCCCGATGCTTCTTCTGCGTTGGCTCTATGCCATGGTGGTACGCGGCCGTGGTATGGTTTCCCTTTTCGTGATCATACTCTTCTCGCTGTGGCTGTCGCGGTTTGAGCCGCTGCAGCGAGATCGAGTACGGCGCGGCATGTTGACGACGGTATTTCTTCCGATTCATTCGGTGGTGTCTGTCATCCGTGTTCACGCTGACATGGCTTCGACGATTACCCGCCTGCAGAAGGAAAACACCCAGATGCTGGTGGAGATGTCCGGACTCCGCGACATGAGCGCCGAAAACGAGCGTTTGCGCAAGATGTTAGGGCTGCCTGCTCGGATTCCCTATCCGTTGATGGCTGCAGAGGTTTTGGCGCGCCAGAGCGTGCGACCATTGGGAAGCTGGGTGATTGATCGCGGCCGTGAGGCTGGCGTGGAAGAAGGCATGGCGGTGCTGGCGCCAGACGGCCTGGTTGGCCGAATCGTCGAAGCCGGGAGGGGCTACAGCCTCGTTCAGGTGCTGACAGATCCAGACTGCCGCGTGGCCATCATCGATCTTCGTTCGCGCCATCCCGGGACGCTCTATTCTCCGGACGGCCTGCGCCTCGTCGTCGAGGCGAATGTGAATGCTGATTTCAAGACAGGGGACACTTTGATGACCTGGGGGGCCGGCGGCGTCTTTCCCAAGGGACTTCCCGTCGGCATCGTCGTTTCCTCGGATCCGCACGCGGTTGGGGTGCTGCGCCAGTGCCTAGTGCGGCCATTCCAGGAATTGTCAAATGTCGAGAACGTGTTCCTAGTGATGCGACCGGCGACATTGCGACTCGGGATGGATCAGTTGTCCGCTCGAGACTTCGCTGTCCTCCAGGGAGATACTACGAAGAAGGATTCCTCTAAGCTTTCCAAGGACAGCGCCCGATGAGTCTTTTTGCACGTCCAATTCCCGAAGTTTGGCGCCGTGTGGTGCTCGTGCTTTTGGTCTTCGTGATCCAGGCGACGCTGGCGCCGCGGATGTCTGTATTTGGCATCCAGCCGAGCCTTTTGCGCATCGCTTTGTTTCTCTTTGCCATTCGTTCCGGAGCGCTGCCGGGGGTGTGGATGGGCTTTGCCTGTGGATTCCTGCTGGATCTTTACGGGCAAGGGCGGCTTGGCTGCTTCACCTTGGCTTGGAGCGTTACCACTTATCTCGTTGGTCTTCTCGATGAACGGGAGATCTACACCTCGATCCTTACCCGCATTGCGCTCTTGGGAGGTTATTGCATCCTGCAGGATGTCCTTTGGGCTTGGGTTGACGACTTCAATCTTCTGCGCATTGCGATGTTCCTGTTGCACAACGGACTGCCTTCGGCTCTCTATACAATGCTGATCGGAGCTGTGCTCTTCACGCTTCGCCCCACCCGTCGCTTCGTCGCGAGCTGATCGTGCTCTACCGGGAGGATCAGCAAACTCGCAACGAGCGAACCTCGGCTATGCTTCTCAGCCTCTGCGTCGCCTTCCTGGTGCTGCTTTTGCGCATCGGATGGTTGCAGTTCGTCAAGGGCGATGAGATGCAGCGCACGGCGGAGCTCAATCGCTTGCGGCTGGACCCCATCCACGCGCCTCGTGGAATCTTGTTTGATCGCAAGGGGCGCCCCTTGGTGCGCAATCGCCCGGCATGGAATATCATCCTGGATCCTCCTGCCTTGCGGCATCATGAAGAGGAAGTGTTCCAGGAATTGATGTCATTTCAAGATTCTTCGGGCACGTCGTTCTTTGACAGCACGTTTTTGCGCCGCCAGTTATTGCTTGCTCGTCTGCGTCCTTTTGAGCGGCCGATCCTCCTAGAGGACGCTTCCACAGAAGAAATTGCCTTTTTTGCCGAGCATCAATACCGTTTGCCTGGAGTGATGATGGAAGTCACCACCCGGAGGGAGTATCCTCTAGGGTCCCTGGCTGGTCACATGCTCGGCTACATTGGCGCCATTCCCGAGGATCAGATCGAGGAGCTTGAACCAGAAGGTTATCATCTCGGGGATCTCATTGGTCAGATGGGGCTTGAGAAGCAGTATGAAACGCTGCTGCGCGGCAAGGATGGCATCCGCTACTTGGAAGTAGATGCTCACGGTCGCGTTGTTGGCTCTCCTAAGGATATGCCCAGCACCGATCCCATTCCTGGGCGCAACATCGTTACCACAATCGACCTCGATTTGCAGATGGCCGCCGAGGAGGCGCTTCCCGACAGCCTAAGCGGCGCTGTGGTGGCCATCGATCCGCGCAATGGCGAAATTCTGGCGATGGCATCTTCACCACGTTTGGATCCGAACATCTTTTCCCTGCCGGCAAGGAAAAGAGCCAAGGAATGGGCTAAGTTGGCTCTCGATCCCCGGCGTCCCCTCAACAATCGTGCGATCCAAGGCCTTTATGAGCCGGGATCGACCTTCAAGATCGTCACTTCGATGGCGGGGTTGCGCTCTGGGAAAGTTTCCTATACCGCGCTGATGCCGGCGCCATGTACTGGAGGCTATCGTTTCGGTGTCCGCTATCAGCATTGCTGGCGACCTGCAGGGCATGGATTCCTCAGCATGAACGGTGCCTTGGAGTCCTCCTGTGACGTCTACTATTACCAGCTTGGGCTGATGATCGATATGCCGATCATCAATGAGACGGCTCGCATGTTAGGCATGGGGGCTCCTACGGGAATTGATCTTCCCGGAGAAAAGCGCGGCTTGCTCATCGATTCGGCTATTTATGAACGTCGCAACCGCCGCTTGCATTGGCGTTGGGCGCGTGGCCTCATCTTAAATCTTGCCATTGGGCAAGGGCAACTGGCTACGCCTCTACAGATTGCTCAAATCTCGGCTGGTGTCAGTAACGGTTCTGTTTGGCGTCCGCATCTGCTCAAGCAACTGGTCGATCCTCGAACTGGTGCGGTTGTTGGAGGTCCAGGAAACACCTTGGTGCGCCGTCTTCCCTTTAGTCCTGAGCATACTCAGGATGTGCTCATGGCCATGGATAGCGTTGTAAATGGAAGTCAAGGCACTGGGCATCAGGCCATCGTTCCCGGGATACGCGTCGGCGGCAAAACAGGATCGGCTGAAAATCCCCATGGGCTTCCTCATGCGTTGTTCACTTGTGTTGCCCCTCTTTATGCTCCAGAAATCGCCATTGGAGTGGTGGTCGAAAATGGCAATCATGGCGGTTCCGTTGCTGCGCCCATCGCCGGGAAGGTGCTGCGGCGCTACTTTGAATTGACGGGGAAGCTCAAGCGAGACACTGCCCACAAGGAGATTCCGCACCATGAGTGATCCCAGCCAAGAACTCAAGCACCGCTTCGATGGTTGGCTCTTCACGTTGGCCATGGTGCTCTCTGCCTTGAGTATACTGCTGTTGTACTCAATCAACAAATCGCAGGCAAAAGACTACTGGGTTAAGCAACTCCTTTCGTTTGCTATTGGACTTGCTGGAACCGTCGGTGTGACCATGGTTCCACAAAGGGTCTGGTATCGCATTGCTTTCGGCTTGTATGGCGTTTTCCTGTTGCCTCTTTTGCTCGTTTCCGCATCAGCTAAAGGTGCTGAACGCTGGTTTGCCTTGGGAGGTTTCCATTTCCAGCCTTCGGAATTTGCCAAGATTGGTGTGCTTCTGGCGCTGGCGCGTATTTTTTCCGATCGCCGAATTGGTTGGGGAAATCTGAAAGACCTAGTGGTGCCGTTCTTCCTCTTCCTGATTCCCTTCTTGCTGATCCTCAAACAACCGAACCTTTCCACAGCTCTTGCTGTGGGGATGGTCTTTCTCACCATGCTTTACTGGAGCGGATTCGGACTTCTTGATTTGCTGGTCTTGTTCTCCCCTCTGATTAGCGTCGGTTTCTCCTTTGAGCGGACGTTATGGGGCTTTTTTGCTCTGGCAAGCAGTGTTGGACTTTGGCTCTTGGTGCGAGCGAGACGGTTGCCTCGCAAGATTGCCGTCATCTTCTTGATTACGAATCTGTCTATGGGGCTTGCCTCCCAGATTGCTTGGAGTAGCGTCCTCAAACCGCACCAACGATCACGCATCCTTACCTTCTTTGATCCCACTCGTGAACCTGGTGGGGCTGGGTACCAAGTCTTACAATCGCAGGTGGCCATCGGGTCGGGGGGCTTGATTGGTAAAGGCTTTGGGCAAGGAAGCCAGAGCAATTTGAATTTTGTTCCCGAAGAGCATACGGACTTCATCTTTGCTGTCCTTGCCGAACAGTTCGGTTTTATTGGGTGCCTTGTGGTGCTGGGACTATTCTTAGCCTTCCTAGCGCGGGCGCTAAAGCTCTGTTTTGAATTTTCTAATCGCTTTCTTAATCTCGTGACAGCTGGTTGTGTATCCATTTTTGCTTTCCATATTGTGGTCAACATCTCCATGACCCTTGGGTTGATGCCTGTGACGGGATTGCCGCTCCCATTTCTTTCCTATGGAGGGTCATTTGTTGTCGCATCCATGCTCTTGTTGGGATTTCTCCTGCACATCCGCCTTGGAGACGATGATTAATGGTTAGGACGTTGCAGCGCTCTCTAGGGCACTGTGGACGCTGGTTGGGAAGTCTTGTGTTTCCGGATGTGTGTATCCGTTGCGGTCGGCAGACTTCAGGACAAGGACTTTGTGCGTTATGCCGCAAGGAAGTCCTCAATCTTCCCTTGCCTGTCGCTGACGTTCCCGCAGGCATGGCGAGCTTAAATGTCGGCGTACAGCTTTCGGAGCCTGTGCGAGAACTGGTACACGGCCTCAAATATCATGGCCAAAAGCGCAACGCTAGGTTCCTTGTTGATCTCGCCATGGCTCAGCCCCACGCATTTCCGGGATCGGCCATGCTGGTGCCGGTTCCTGTGCATGCAGCGCGCCGCCGGGAGCGCGGATACAATCAAGCGCACTTGATTGCACAAGAGTGGTCACATCGCCTAGGGAGTCCTGTTTTGGATTGCCTGGAGCGATACCGAGCTACGGGAAGTCAAACGCGACTAGGGGCAGATGCGCGTCGCGCCAACTTGGAAGCGGCTTTGCGTGTCCGGAAGAACTTTCGCAAAGATGTGCCACTGATCTTGGTGGATGATATCTGTACAACAGGGGCAACTTTCTCGGCTTGCGCTGCCGTACTGCTTCATGCAGGCGCGCATGAGGTCCATGGACTTGCTTGCGCATGGGCGCCGGGGCGATAAGCCCGAAAAACCTGAAGAGAAGTATTTCAAACTTTTTTCAGCTAAGTCCTTGACAAGTGAGTGAGTTGGGCTATCTTTAATGACCTCGGACGGCGGT
>DAIPHW010000126.1:0-7204 GCA_036771135.1 Fibrobacterota bacterium
GATCGGATCCGCTGCGCTTTGGGAAGAAAAGTAGACGCCGCCGACACAGTAGCGATTGTCGGTGGTGTCGTAGCCTAAATAGTTCGGCGAGGTGGGTAAGCACAGGCGTGCCGTACTGTCCAAGGCGTCTGCATTGAACCAGGACACGAATCGCCCATGAACGGAATCTCCCAGCACAGGGTTCCACTTGAAGAGGGGCAGGTAACTTGCAGTAAACCAAGCCGTATCCGTCTTTGCCACTTCCCCGTCGAGGTAGTACTTCCATCCCTCCCGGATAGAGTAAGCATGCGTCGCGGAATCGAGAGCGAAGACGTTGCGCTGAACATGCCAAGGTGCGGTGTATGTCAGAAGCTCCCGATAATCCTGCGTGGCCGCATGCGGAATCGGACCGACCAGATTATCGGAAAAAACAGAGCTAATGCTCCCGCGATACCCTCCCCAGCCAATTGAATAGGGTGTATTGACGAGGGTATTTCCAGAAAGCACATGCGATGGATAGAGGACGTCCTTGAGGTAGAGGAAGCCGCCCGTCTGGTTATTCATTTCTGAAGAGCTTTTGCCTCCATAGGGATAGGTGGTATCCTGCCGGTTGTTCCAGGCAAGATTGTCATGAAAAACGCTGCCCATGTCCCACTCGCTCTCGCTGTAGGCGACCCACCAGTTCCCGTGGATGCGGCATTGTTCAATGACATGCGCCCCCATCTCGCCGCAGGCGGTGTACGGGGAGAACTTCGCGGCATCGAGATCATTGGCGTTAACCTTGGTATGACAGGCGAGGTTTCTGCCATTCAAGTAAAGCGCGCTCCAGAAGTTGTGAAGGTTGCAGTTCACCACGCGGGTGCGCAAGGTATGGAATAGGTTGACGCCAACGTTTCCAAACACAGCATCGTAGACGCCGCTCCAAATTCCCTTGCTGACGAAGTAGGCGGCCTTCACGCCGTCCATTTCTAGGTGTTCAAGCCTCACGTCCCGCGACCCCTGCACGAAAATCATCCCATTGCGCTGGAATCCCGAGGTGGAATACTTGGACGAGGTATCGGTACTGCTGCCCATCGGCCCATTCGTAGGTACCACACTGCTACCACCCTTGCTGGGCCACATCAGCCAACCCGATGGGCGCGTCGGATCGGCAGTTCCCGAGATGTCCTGCCACGAAAGTGTGAAGAGCTTGGGCACCGAACTCGCCTGCCCGCTCACGGGATTGGCAACCAAGGCGAGAAGCGACGCATCCCACCGCAGCACTGGCTTGGCGTCACCCGTACCGACAATTTGCAGGTCACGCTTCCCCTCAATGCGGATGGGCTTGGTCAACGTGTAGAGGGGTGCCGAAAGTTCGATGCGACAGCCGCTATCGCAAGCGTCGATGGCGCTCTGGAGCGCATCAGGCGTGGTGACCTGCACCGTCGTGCCGGCGTGAACGGCAGCGCCCGCAATCACAGCTGCACACAAAAACTGGAAACGAAGATGGGGCATTGGGGAGATCCTTTCCTCAGCGAAGAAGCAGCCACGTGACAGCCGAACTTCCTATGCCGAAAAAGATAACCCCCAACGTCTCAGGTCTTGCGCGCCCCGCGAAACTCGAGGGTGGGATACTTCTCCTGCATCAAGTGCATCTTGAACTCGTGACTGGGCAAGTAGACGAGGTCACCGTGGCGATCTTGAGCGCAGTCAAAGAGGTTCTGCTCGCGGAAGGTATGCACATCCTCCTCGGGGCCAGTCACCCAACGCCCTTGCCAGATGGACATCGGCTCGAAGCGGCATTCGGCCTGGTACTCTTCGGCCAGGCGGAACTGGATCACCTCAAACTGCAGGCGCCCAACCACACCCAGCACCTGATGCGGTCCCGAGAAGGGCTGGAAGACCTGGGCCGCACCCTCCTGGGTGAGCTGCTCCAATCCCTTCTGCAGCTGCTTGGTGCGCTGGGGATTGGTGGAGAGGACGCGAGCGAAGTACTCCGGCGAGAACTCGGGGATCCCCTCGAACTGCAGCTTCTCGCCACTGGTGAGGGTATCGCCGATGGCAAAGATGCCCGGGTCGTGAATGCCCACGATGTCTCCCGAGAACGCCTCGTCCACCAGCGACCGGTCTTGAGCCACGAAAGTGGTGGGACTGGCCAGGCGCACCTCGCGGCCGGTGCGCACGTGAAGCACCTTCTCGCCGCGCAGGAACTTGCCGCTGCACACCCGCACGAAGGCTAGGCGATCACGGTGCTTGGGGTCCATGTTGGCCTGGATCTTAAAGATGAAGCCCGAGAACTTCTCCTCGTCCGGCTCCACTACGCGCACGTCGGAATCGCGCAGCTGCGGCGCCGGGGCAAGACTTACGATGGCATCCAACAAGTGCTTCACGCCAAAGTTGTAGAGGGCCGAGCCGAAGAACACTGGAGTGATCTCTTGGTCCAGGTAGCGCTTGGCGTCGAAGCTCTCGCAGGCTCCGCTGACAAGTTCCGTCAAATCGCGGAGTTTCCCCGCCTCGTGGCCGGCGATTTGGTCGAGCCTTGGATCATCCAGGGAGACCTTGTGGATGCCGGTGCTCCCCTTGATCTCACCGTCGCCCTTGGCGTACTCGGCAAAGCTGTGGAAGCTCTGGTCGTGGAAGGAGTAGACCCCCTTGAAGGAGACGCCCGAGCCCACCGGCAACGTCATCGGGACGACCTTGGGACCCAGCAACTTTTCGATTTCGTCGAAGAGTTCCAGAGGGTCGCGGATGTCGCGATCGCACTTATTAATAAAGGTGATGACAGGAGTGCGGCGCAAGCGGCACACGTCCATCAGCTTCAGCGTCTGGGGCTCGACGCCCTTGGCGCCGTCGATCAACACCACGGCGCTATCTACCGCCGCAAGCGCACGGAAGGTGTCCTCGCAAAAGTCCTCATGCCCCGGAGTGTCCACCAAATTCATCTGGTGCCCGTCGTGCTCAAAGCTCATGACAGAGCTCGTCACCGAGATGCCGCGCTGCTGCTCGATCTTCATCCAGTCCGAGGTGGCTGCCCGCCGCCCCTTCTTGGCGCGCACCATACCCGCCTCGTGGATAGCACCGCCGTACCACAGCAGCTTTTCCGTGAGAGTGGTCTTACCCGCGTCTGGGTGCGAGATGATGGCAAAGGTCCGTCGATGCGAGACGGTCTCAGTGAGTGAAGACATAGCTGCGCAAAGGTAGATCTACCTTCCCGTGCCGTCCCCCATAGTGCTCAAACCAAGCGCCAAATTCACCGCTCGGCACACTTCCGCCCAGCGTTCTCGGGGAAGTTCAGCAATAAACGGACCGAGAAGAGCCTTCTCCACCGAACGAATCCACTCGGGCTTCAAGAAGGACCTGGAGGGAAGTCCATCTTCCGGCCCCAAAGCAACTTCCCACGGCAAATCTCTCGGTTGCGTTGTTAACGGCACAACGGGGATCTGCGAAAAGGCATCAAGATCATTCAACGGCCCTAGGAGAAGCACAGGGCGTCTTTTATCCGGCGCATCAAAGCGAAACCATCGGAATTCACCACGCCTCATGCGGGAAAGGCGTCGTCACTATCCAAGGGGCCTTGCGAGCCGTTGCAGGCCCATTCTCGCCATGCGTCAGCGGCACGGGGAAGGACCGACTCTTCATCGACAGAGAACACGAGCACCTCCAGGCGGCGGCCCGCCAGCTCTTTCGGCAAGGTCAGCGTTAAGATGTCGCTATCCTGCTGGACGATGGTTCGAAGAGCATTCATGTCTTGAATCTACACTGCTTTTTAGTGAATACGCACCACGATGCGGCGGTTCTTGGCCTGGTTCTCGGGGATGGGGTTTCCCTGGGCGTCGACGTTAGGGAACTTGGGCTTGGTGTCGGCGTAGCCGGCGGCCTTTAGGCGGTCGGCGCTGATCCCCTGCGAGATGAGGTACTTCACGATGTTGGTGGCGCGCGCCACCGAAAGTTCCCAGTTGGAGGGAAATTGCAGCGACTTGATGGGAACGTTGTCGGTGTGCCCCTCGATGTCGATCTTGAACTTGTAGTAGGTGATATTCTGAATAGCCCCGATCACCTTATCGAGGCTTGTCTTGGCCTCGGGGTTGAAGTCCGCCTTGCCCACATCATAGAAGGCCGAGCTAGAAAACTCCATCACGATGCCTTCGTTCCCAAGCGTCAAGGAGACGTTTCCGGCCTTCTTCTCAGGGGCCAGCAGGGAATCAAGATCATGTTTGATTTCGGCCAGCGGCGTCTTCACTTCCTTCTCCCGGCCGATCTCGGAGCGTAAGCCCTTCTTCATCTGCTCGAAAAGCGACATATCCACCTTGGAGATCGAGGCAATGGCGATGAAGAAGGCCATCAAGAGCGTCACCATGTCGGCGTAGCTGATGAGCCAATCTTCCTCCACATGCTCATCCTCCAGCTCGCGACTGCGGTAGCGGTTGCGCTGGGAGCCTAAGGCCACATCAGACTCCGGTCTTTGCGGAGTACTGACTGCTGCGATCCAGGAAGGAGTTGAGACGATCCTGAATGTAGAGGGATGGACGGCGCTCCATCAAAAGCACTAGCCCCTCCAACTGCAGATACTGACGGAAGCGTTCAATGGAGAGCGTCTGCTTAGTCTTGGTGGAGGAGGGCAGGAAGAAGAAGCGTGCGAAGAGAAGGCCGTAAAGAGTGGCGGTAAGCGCCATGGAAAGGCCGGGGCCTAGCTTTGACGGATCATCGAGCTTGCTCAGCATGGTGATGAGGCCAAGCAGAGTGCCCACAAGTCCCAGGGCAGGCGTCATCGAGCCCATGGTGCTCAGGATATTGGCCGACTGCAGGCGGCGGAAGTACGTCTCTTCGATGTTGGTCTCACCGAAGAGACGGATGTCCTCAATGGTGTAACCGGTACTCGCCAGGCCGTAGATGTACTTGATGAAGTCGTCCTTGCTCTCGTGGGAAATAGCGTCCAAAGCGCGGTTGCCGTCGACCTGAACACGTCGTGACCAGTCGATGGCCTGGGCCACGTCTTTCTGCAAGCTCTTGGGACTGATGGATTGGTGCAGGTAGATCTTGAAAAGCGCCACGAAGGCGTTCCAGACATATTTGGCGCGAAAGCCGATGAAGGTGACGGTGATGGTGCCACCCAGCACGATGAGTAGGCTCGACTGGCTGAAGAAGATGGCGAGATTGTTTGTCTCGCGGTGCATGCTGTAGAGAATCACCCCGACGCCGAGCAGAATTCCCACGATAGAGGAAAGCGAGATCATGGCGTCTCCTTGCCAGGAAGCTTCTGCAACATGGCCGACACACCCGGGTATTCAGAATTCAAGGCCAGTGCCGCGCGCCACTGCCGACCAGCCATGCTGTAATCCTTTTGGACCCAGGCGATGCTTCCAGAGAGCGCATAACCTTCGGCGGTCGGGTGCTCTTCGAGTGAACTTTGCGCAAGCCGCTGGGCATCAGCGTAATTGCCCTGATAGAACGCCTCCTGAGCCTTGCGGATAGCTCCCACCACGCGGGCCGTCACGGAATCGCGCGCCTCGGCTCGGCCGGCAGCCTCCACGATGGAGCGGGTCTCTTCCCGGCGAAAGACAGAATCCGTCCGCGACGAAGAGCTGTGCGAGGAACTGCGTCCATCCTCAGAAGCGTTTGTTTCGCGCATCGGCATCGAAGCAGCGGAAGAGGAATCGCCACGCGGCGCACGTCCGGTCATTTCCACGTAGACGTCGCTTCCCTGGAGATCCACCTGCAGCGACGCCCGAGCTGCCTGATTCCCGTATTGGACATTGAGAACCGTCGGCGGCTCCGGAGCCGCATCCGACGGCGAGGCCTGGAGCAGACCGCAGGCGCAAAGGCCGACCGTCAGCAACCGTGCCGCGATCAGAGGCTCAGAGCGTGTAGTGGAGGAAGGTGATCTCATAGCCGATCTTTTCCAGGTTGAATTTCTGGCCATCGTTGCTGATGACTCCCGTCATCTTGTTCTGATAAGGCAGCACCATCAGGCCAGCGCTGATCGAGAAGTGACGCGAGAGTTTAGAGCGATATCCGATGCGAAAGGCGCCCACAGGTTCCCGATACAGGAGCGGGATGAATTCTTCATAGCCGACATAGGTGCCCAACCAATACCCCATATCCGGGTTCGCCTTGCGAAAGAAGACCCCGACAAGCTCCAGGTTGGCACTTCCCATGTGGATGTCCGGATGGTACACGTCGTCGGGAATGCCGTACATGGAAAGGTGAGTGTAGCCGAAGGACATCGAGACCTGGAAGCGCTTGTCCATGGTGATGTTCTCGGTGATGGTGGCTTCCAGGGAGACGTTTGAAAGAAGACTGGCGCCTGAATAGGATTTCGAGCCGTTGACAAAGGTGGCGACCGGGAACATCCGGAAAGGAACGGAAGCGCTGAAGTCGAGGTCCATTGGGGTTCGATCGCCTTTATTGGGACCGGCAGCAAAGTTGTCACTCCAGACCACTTCGCCACCGCGCGCCCGAAAGATCCGCAGCGAGACCATCAAATCGCCGTCACTGGTGCGGGCGCAGCTTCCCTCGAGATAACCGTCCACACGCAGGCGATCGGCCAGCTTGGCCAGCTCGTCGAGATCGGGCGCCGTATTCGAGACGCGAAACGAAGAATCCGTCGAGATGATCCGCAGCGTCTTCAGCTCCGGCGCCGCCACCACGGTGCGTCCAGATTCGCGCAGCACAGTCTCCAGGCGCGCCTGAATTTGTCGCAACATCCCTGGAGTAAAGTCCCGCGCCTCGGCCTTGAACTGGCACGGAGCGATGCGTTGCATGTCGCTTGGGAGATTCGCCAGGGACTTGTTCATCTGATAGGCGACCTGGCTGATCTTTCCGACGTCGGAACCGGCGGTCCCGTTGGCAATCGTCGTGGAAGGCTGCTGCACAGGGGCGGCTTGTCCAAAGAACGCCAGCAGCAAAAGCGCGATCATGCCGGCCTCCCGTTCTTGCGAAATTCCTCGCGAATGGAATGAAGCAGGCGTTTTTGTGCCGTATCGATCTCCGGCGCCGTAGCCTCCCGATGCGTCTCCATTGACGAGCGGACCATCATCTGCATGCGCTCAGGAAGCAGCGAGAGCAGCTTAGAACGCAGGGAATCATCCATCTTCACAAGCGCCAGCGCCAACACATCGCCATCCAATTCCTGCAAACGGTCTGAGAGGAACTTGTCGGGAAGCCCAGAAAGTTCCGGCAGCGTGATGGTGCGCTCGCGGATCTTTCGCGCCAAGTTGAGATCCATCTCCGAGATGGAATGGATGTA
>DAIPHW010000127.1:0-7183 GCA_036771135.1 Fibrobacterota bacterium
AGCTTGCCGAGACGACGCGGCTGGTGTCCTTGCCGGCAATCGCTGCCTTGGCAAAGATCTTATGACTGGAGTCCAGGACGATGGAGTCCTTGAAGACGTTCCAAGTAAGGGAGTCCAGGGACCACAGGATCGAGGCCCCGGAAAGGGAATCCGTAAGGCGCAAGTGGCGTGCGCTGGAATAGGTTCCTGAGGGCTGACTGAAGGAGGGAACCGGAGTGTTGGCGCGGAAGATCCAGTGGGTGGTGTCGCTCCAAAGTGCGGGCTGTCCGGTGGTGGGGACGGAATCGCTCTTCAAGGCGATTTTCCAGAGCTGCCCGGAGGTGACAAGGACTCCAGCGGAGTCGAAATGCGCTGTCTTGGAGATGCGCGGGTCGCTGCTATCCAGGGTGTACCAAAGGGTGGGTGCCTTGCGGGCCGGGATCTTGACGCCGACCTTGAAGCTGTCCAACTTGGGGAGCGAATCGAGCACCGGTCCCTTCGCCAGGGCGAGAAGGATGGTCTGGAGCGAATCGGCGGTGCGGGCCGAATCGCTGCCGGATGCCCACCATCGGTTCACGCGCTTGCCACCGGAGACTTGAAAGCCGTTTGCCGACACCGTAAAGAGCTTGCCTTGAATGACGGTGTCCAAGGAAATGGCTGTTCCCGCAGCGAAGGGAACCGCTGCATGTCGTCGGACGCCGACGCCATTCTTCTGGCTTACGGTGGCTTGCAGCGAATCGCCTTCGGGCTTCAAGGAGGTGTCCGAGGTAATGCGCGCTTGCAGCGGAACCGCGTCCGAAAACGTTCCCAATACGGATGAGGATCCTGCTTGGTCGCCGCAGGCGGCAAGAAAAAGTCCCAGGCCGCACGACAAACCTGTCGCAGACAAAAGGCGCAACTTCGCTCTCATAGGTTCCCTGCTCCTTGGGGCGTTTTCCCTTGAAACCCCTTAGAATGGAAATCGTAGGAACTTCCACGGCGTTTTCCAGTGCAAGAACAAGGAATCCGTTGCTGGGTTCAAATGGTCGCGAGGTAGGCGGCCACTTCCTTGGCGACCTCGGGGCGCGGGGCGCGAGCGGCGATGTCCTTGAGATCTGAACGCGACACAAAACGCACATGTATGAAGCGGCGCAAGAGCGTCAAAGGAAGCTTCGTGCGACTGCGCAGCAGGGCGGCCGGCACGCCGTGGTTCTGGTGCCCGGTGTGCAGTTCGCGCTTCTGGGCGATGACGGACAGAACCTGGCTGGAACGGCAATTGACCACCACGGTCTCCACCAGTCCCGGGATCCGCACCACCTTAGGGTTGTTCAGAAGCGAAAGGAGCAGCGTCTCGCGGGTGATGTTGCAGAGCACGAGGCCCTTCCAGTCGGGCGGCGGCGGGCGTTTGCCGTTGGAAAGGCTGGTCGAGAGCGTGTCGGCATCCAGTAGCAGCGGAAGGTCCAGATGCTCGGGATCGATCTCCAGGCCGCTGGGAAGGACGATCACGCCGGCACGTCGCAGCAGCTCGCTAAGCTGTGGTTGCGGTCGCACGGCGACCTTCAGAGACGGGGCTGCAGCGCGCAGCTGCAGCCAGAAGGACAGCTGGCCGAGCCAGCCGGGAGCCCCGAGTTCCAGGCTACGCGAGATGCTGAGCATCGCCGAGATCTGGTGCGGTTCCCACTGGATGCGCCGCTGCAGTTCAAGACTGCGCGCAATGCCAGCCATGGCCGGGAAGTTTGCCAAGATTTGTAGGAAACGGGAAAATTCCTTCTCGTCCAGGAAATGGCACAGTCCGAGATCTGGGGTGGCGACGCGCGAGCCTTCGCGCGAAAGTAGGTCGAGCCGGTCGGCCAGTTCGTCGTAGATGCGCAGCCGTGGAAGCAGCCGCGCCATGGTGCGCATGCTGTAAGGGTCGGCGGCTTCGGCCAGATCATGGGTGCGAGCCCGCAAGGCGGCGGCTTCCAGAGATAAGGCCAGTACGGCGTCCTCCTCCGGGAAGCGACCGATCTTCACGGCTTCCGAGAGCTCGCTACGGCAGCGCTGCAGGTCGAGTCGCGCCGCACTTTCCAGGGCCAGTCGCGTCGGTTCCGTAAGACTCATGCCGTGCTGCGAACGCAACAGAACGCGCCGCAAGCTGGGCAAGTCCGCGACGCGGGCGATGTGGTTCTTCCAAGTGGTCCCCACAAAGAAGAGCGTGCGCAACGCCAGCTCTCCTTCGGGCGATTGTCCCTCGAGAAGGGTCACCAGCGGCGCAAGCAGGCGCTCGCGCTGCGTCGGCATCTCGATGTTCTTGAAGATCTCGCACAACCGCTCGCAACGCTCGGACTCGGAGAGCGTGGGCTCTGCCGCGACCAGCGCTGGTTCGTTCATCGATTGTTGTCCCGCCGCCAGCGTTCGATGTCGGTGCTGTTCTCCGGGCGCTTCCGCTGCGAGGCGCGTTCCAAAATGTCGCGCTCCTGGTGCGAGAGGCTGCCGATGCCGTGACGGCTGATCTTCATGAGGATCGGGTCGACCCGAGTATCATAAAACTCCTCGTGGCTCATCAGCTCCTCGGCGGCCTTGCGCACCGCTTCGCGCTCGCGCCAGGTGACCAGGCGTTCCCACCATCCGCCGATCTTGGCCTCTAGGCGGAAGAAGAGGAAGGCCCCCAAAAGGCCGAAGAGGTGGGTGGCGTGGGCGATGCCGGTGTGTGCGCCCATGGCGAAGAAAAGGGAGATCGCGCCAAAGAGCCACACGGCGTACTTGGCCGGCATGGGAAAGAAGAAGAACACCAGGATGCGCTGGTCGGGGAAGAAATGGGCGTATCCCCACATCAGTCCGAAGAGCGCGCCCGAGGCGCCGATGATGTAGAGGTAGCTTTGGCCGGTGAGGGGGTAGAAGACCACCGAGCAGAGCCCTGCCACGATGCCTGCCACGAAGTAGAGGGCCAGGAAGCGCCGCTCGCCCATGGCCCAGCAGAGGGGCGTGCCGAACATCCACAGCGTCAGCATGTTGAAGAGCAGGTGCCAGAAGTCCCCGTGCAGGAACATGTAGGTGACCACCCGCCACAACTGGAAATGGCCCCAGGTGAGTTCGGGAATGAGGGCACCGTAGTAGTCGCAGTAGTTCTTGAGAGGAAAGCCCAGGAACATGGCGATGGCTTCTATGCCAAAGATGCCGATGTTGGCGATCAGAAGCCAGCGGACCGAAGCCGGTAAGCGCTCACCCATGATGAAATTCCTTGAAATGCTCCCGCAAGGCGCGTTCCACGGGAGGAGGGACGAACTGGTCCAGCGGGCCGCCCAAACGGGCCACTTCGCGCACCAGCGAGGATGAGACACCCATGACGGCTTCGCGCGTGGGCAGGTAGACGGTTTCGGCCTCGGGCCACAGGCGGCGGTTCATCAGCGCGATGCTGAATTCGTGCTCGAAGTCGCCGTTGGCTCGCAGGCCGCGCAGCATCAGGCGAGTGCCGTGGGTCTTCAGGTATTCGACGATCAGACCGTCGTGGCTGTCCACTTCCACGTTGTCCCAGCCAAACTCGGCCACCGAGGCGCGGATCAGTTCCACGCGGCGCTCAAAGGGCAAAAAGCCCACTTTGCTTGCGTTGAAGGCCACCACCACGACCACCTTGGGGAAGAGGCGACGGGCGCGAGCCACGATGTCCAGATGTCCCAGCGTGACCGGGTCGAAGGAGCCAGGATAGACGATGGTGTCCATGGATGCCATACTAGGAATTTGCGGCCTTGCGGACGACGACGAGGAGCGAGGCCCCATAGCGTCGCACCTTGGCATCTTCGCGATCAGCCCAGCGGTCCAAGTGCTCGCGAGGCAGTTGCAGCACGGCAAGGCCACCGTTGCACACCACCGGGAGGAGCCGCTCCATGAGGTCGTCGGGGATGTCTCCGAAGGGCGGATCGGCAAAAGCCACGGCAAACTCAGCGCCAGCAGATTTTGCTAAAAAGGCTCCGGCTTCGCTGGTCTCTAGGCGGAGAGCTTGGGCGTCGAGGTCGCTGCGGGTGCGGCGTAGGCAGTCCAGCGCCAGCGGATGGCGCTCCACCGCCACGGCACTGGGGGCGCCGCGTGAGAGCGCTTCAAAGGCCACGGCACCGGTCCCGGCATAGAGATCCAGGAAGGGGCCGACGGTGACTTCGGGGCCGAGCATAGAAAAGAGGGCTTCCTTCAAGATGCCCGGAGATGGACGAACGGGATCCAGGCCGAGCGGAGCGTGGATGCGACGTCCCTTCCAGAGGCCGGCGCAGACCCGCAAGGGGGGGGCGGCCGGCACGAGAGCCGCTGGAGCTGCCGCGGCTGGGCGGCGAGGCGGGCGCTTCAAGGGCCGTAGCAGACGACCGTGGCCGTCACCTGAAGTTTGCCCTTGTCGCCGGCGGCGATCGAGAGCTCCGTGAATCCCAGCGGATTGGCCATCGACTGCAGGCCGGTGAGCCAAGCATCCACAGCATCCCAGCCCCCCTGTCCCTTGAGGACCCAAGAGGTGCGCTTGGCACCGCCGATGGTGGAGACGTGCTCGCCGGCAGACTTGAGGGTGAGCCCCTTGGAAGCGGCCAGATCAAGCCCTTGCTGCAGGCTCTTGCGGGCATCGCTTCCCGATGCTGCCGAACCGCCGAAGGAAGGATTGAAGGGGAGGCGAGCCACCAAGGCAAAGCTGTTGCCCTTGCCGCTGGCGGTGGCAAGATCTGCCAAACTCTGAGCTGTGAGACCTTGCTGGAAGGCTTTGAAGGCATCGCTTTTGGAGGCGACCCCCTGGATGGAAAGCAGGCCCGGCGACTTGATGCGCACCGTGGAAAAGCCCACGCCATCGGCAGGTGTGACCTGGCGGAGGATGGAGAGGATGCGCTGGAAGGCGAACTTCTGATACGCGGTGCGACCACTCGGCGACAGGGCATCGAAGCGGTTGGGCTTTTCGGTGGCAACGTGCGGCTTGGCTTGGGCCAGCACTTCGGCAAGGGCGCTGGAGGACAGAGCCGGTGCGTGGACCGACGGCCCGACAAATTCCGGTGCTTCTGGCTTCGGGGCGGTCACCTTCTTGGGGGCCTCGGGAGCCGGCTTGGCAGCCGCGACTTCGGGCTTGGCCGTATCCTTCTTGACGCTCTTGGTGCTGTCCTTGGCCTTGGCGAGGCTGTCCTTCTTGGTCGTATCGGCCACCGGCGCGGGAGCTGGCTTGGGGGCCGGCTTGGCTTTAGGGGCCTCGGCTTCCTCGTCGCCGCCATCTTGGGTAGATAGATAGTAGTAGGCACCACCGCCACCGGCCAGCACCACTACCAGAAGCGCGAGCAACAGCGGGAGCTTGCTCTTGCGCGGCGTTTCTTCGTCTTCGTCGGGCAGTGGGATCAAAGCCGGCATCGAAGTCGTCTGTGAAAGGGCTGCCTTAGAAGAAGCTTCAAATTTGTCGGAGAGCAGGTTGATCCGGATCATCGGGCCACTCCTTCGGCAAGCGAAAGTGCCATTCCCAGAGCGGCCGCGCATTGGGGAGCAATCTCAGCGATCTGCTGGGTGTTGCCTTCGAGGCTCGGGAACGGAGTGTGAGCAAAGGCATCCAACGCCTGTACGTCGGCGCGCAGCTGGGCGCCCAGTCGCGAGGCGACACCGGCGTCTCCTCCTTGCTCGCCACACAGGAAAACAGCGCGGCAGTCCGAGGCATCGGCACCGCACAGACCTTCGCCATCCTTGAGGATGCGCAGCAGCTCAGTAGAAAGGGATTCCAGCGGATCGGCATCGGCCGGCGCAAAAGCCACGGCATGGCCGGCAAATTGACCTTCGCGAACCCACGACACTTGGGCGACGGGGACGTCGATCTTGACCAGTGCGGCCAAGTGATCTTGCCAGGACGGCTGGCATTTCTCGAAGGCATTCACCACCGAAAGCGCATCCAGGCCGAGTTCCGCCAGAGGAAAGCCGCTGGTCTCGAAGGCGGCGCGCAATTGTTCGGCGCGTTCGCAGGGGTAGGCGGCAAGCAATTGGGCCGGCAGACCGTGCGGGCCTTTGGAAAGAGCTTGGCCGTTCACGAAGAATGTCGTATCGGGGGAGCCGCTCCACTCGGTCAGTTCGTCGCGAAGAGCACCCTCGGGGCTTTCTTCGGGATCAATCTCAATCAGTCGCAAGGGCGCATCGTGAGCCGAGACGCAAGCGCACAACACGCTGGTTTTTTTGTCCAGACCGAGCGTGCCGAGCCAGTCCTTGAGCATCTCGCCAAGCAAGGAGGGATTTTCGCGCCAACCTTGGGGCGCGTTCTCCATGGCGACCAGTTGGACCTGGCGATGAGAGATGTCGTAGGCGATCAGGGTAACCAGTCGCGCGCCAAGTTCTAAGCCGATGGCTGTCAGTGGTTTACGGGCCATTGCACAATCCTAATCAAAAATGAGCCAAGGACGCATCTTTTCCGCCTTCTTAGGGCCGATCCCCTTCACTCTCTGCAGGTCGTCCAGATTCGCAAAGGGGCCGTTCTTGCGCTCCTCGACGATGCGGATCGCCATCTTCTCGCCGATTCCCGGGAGTCCCTGGAGTTGTTCCAGGGAAGCCTTGTTGGGATTGACA
The DNA here is from genome assembly GCA_036771135.1 of Fibrobacterota bacterium. Lineage (GTDB taxonomy): Bacteria > Fibrobacterota > Fibrobacteria > UBA5070 > UBA5070 > JBDKGV01. Next base: position 6,493 of record DAIPHW010000127.1, read on the forward strand.
AGACCCGTCAGCAGAGGTTTGCGGTGTCGGGCCGGATGCGCGGCCGGCTTTCCGGAAGTCTCCGCCGCGCCAGAAGGTGCAGGCTCTGCCGGGTCGCTCCAGACTAGGGCGCTGCCCTGGACTGAAAGCGGCGGGAGTGGCGTATTGGCCTCGACCAAATGCCAAGCCGCGCCGACTCCGAAGAGCGAAGCCAGCACGACCAGGATGCGCCACTCCGAGGGCGAGAACAAGGTCAGTCGCCGCCGCGCTGGAGGGCTGCTTCGACCAGTCCCTTGAAGAGCGGCGCCGGAGCCAAGAGGCTCGAGGTCAGCTCGGGATGGTACTGGCAACCCACGAAATAGGGATGTCCGGGAAGTTCCACCACCTGGACGATTTGCTTCTCGCCGCTAGCCTTGCCGGAAAAGGCGAGGCCGGCAGCTTCCAGCTTCGCCACGTAGGCGGGATTGACCTCGTAGCGGTGGCGGAAACGCTCGCGCACCAGGGTCTTTTCGCCGTAGAGCTTGCTTGCCTGGCTGCCCTTCTTGAGCTCCACGTCCTGGCCGCCCAGACGCATGGTGCCGCCCTTGCGCTCAATGAGCTTCTGGCCGGGCAGGTAGCAGATGACGCGATCGGAAACAGCTACGCCTTCGGCTTCGACTTCCTCGGAGTTGGCGCCAGCGAGTCCGCAGACGTTGCGGGCGTACTCGATGAC
>DAIPHW010000128.1:0-7179 GCA_036771135.1 Fibrobacterota bacterium
TTCCGCGGCCAGGGCATCTTCGTCCAGTTGCTGCGGAAGGGCCGTGGCAGCCCCGCTCAAAAGTCCTTGATGATCCAAGGGGGCAAGCAAGGCGCGGCACTCTTTCAGGCTGCGAAGGCGCTCCAGACGGACGGCGTAGAGGCGTTCGAAGATGTCCTTGTCTTCGCCATGCCGTGGAGCATGACCGTGTTGTTCGTAATAGCGCTGAATCTCCTCGAACCCTGCAATGATCCGTTCCTCGTGAGGGGAACGCGAGTCCTTCTTTTCGGGAGGTGCCAGTTCGGAGAGCTCTTCAGCCAGTTCGTCGATATCCATCACGACTTCGCCTCGTAGCGTCCTTCGGTCTTGAAGCGCATGAATGCCGAGGCACCTTCGGCAATGCGTCGCTCCCAGGGGTCTTGAGAGGTCGCCGAAGGCAGGCGATTCCGCTCCTTCTTGAACTGGACGGCTCGCAAGGCAAGCTCCTTGGCTTCTTCCGGAGACAGAGCGATTTTCTTGGCCGCGATCACCGCGGCGATGGTCTTTAAGCTTTCCTCGGTCATCGCTTTCGATAAGATCGCATAGGCTTCGCTAAAGGGATTGATGCGGTCGATTAGGTCAATGTCGAGATCCTTCACGTCGGCAAACCTTCGCACCCCGTCGATCAAGGCGGTATTGGCGAGCGATTCCCCGCCTTCCAAGGCGCTCTTCTTGGCTTGCTGAGTGAGATTGAGGGCGGCGATGGCATGTTGGCGCACCGCCTCCCGATCCTTTTCGTCGAGTTCTGGATACTTGTCTTGGATGATCTTCCCCAGGCGCAACTGGGTTACTTCCTCGGCAACCATTTCTGAGTCGAAGAGGCCTCGTTCCAGCGATGTCTTGTCCTGGACAAGGCCTGCAATGACCTCGTTCAGGTCTTCACGGCAGATGCGTTCGGCTTCCTTGCTCTTGGGTTCGGCGAGTCCCTTGATCTCGATTTGGAACTGCCCTGTGGTTGCATTAAAGCCTACGTTGCAGCGATCCTTCTGGTAGCCAGCTTCGCCGTAGTCGAAGCCGTCGACCGCCTCATTTTCCGGATGCTTGGACTTGAACTCGAAGCGAGGCGCCAGCACCTGTTCCATCAAAAGGCTTGCGGCAATGGCCTTGAGGGTGTCGTTCACGGCTTCGGTGACAAGATCTTCCGAGGCGTCCGGTTCGGCGATCAGGTTGGTGAACCGAGCTGAGACCTTTCCCTCGGCATCGCGGGTGGCGCGACCGATGATTTGGACGATTTCTGTCAAACTGGAGCGGTAGCCGATGGTCAGGGCATGCTCGCACCAGATCCAATCGAAGCCTTCCTTGGCCATTCCCAGGGCGATGATAATGTCCACATTGTCGCGGTTGTATTTCTGAGCTGGGTCCTTCAAGGCCGCCGCGACCTTGGCTCGCTTTCCAGGATCGTCATCTACCAGATCTGCGATCTTGAGGATGCGCCCATCCGTCCCCTTGACGAGCTGGAAGCCTGTCGTAGGATCGGTTCCCTGCCATTCTCCCAGCTCTCCGAGGATGTGTTCGACTTCCCGAACCTTGTCGCGAGTGCTCTCTCGGGAATTGACATTCGGGATGTGGATGATGGTCTTCTTGGTGGAGTCGAGCACCTTGAGGATGTCCTCGGTCCAGATCCCCGAATAGAAGTAGTAGCCGAGGTCCAAGCGCTTCAGGTATCGGTAGCCGTTGAGCTGTTCGTAGTAGGTGTAGGTGACGGTCTCGAACTTGGCTTCGTCCTCGGGAGCCAGCACGGCCACGGCATCGCCTCGGAAGTAGGATCCTGTCATGGCCACGATGTGGACGCTGCCGCGGGAAATGAACTCCACGAGCTTGGCACCCAGAATGTTCTCGATATCCGCCGAGACGTGGTGGAACTCGTCGATGGCGATTAGGCGCTGGTCGAAGGCTTCCACACCGAAGCGGTCCACGGCGAAGCGGAAAGTCGCATGGGTGCAGATGAGAATCTTGTCCGAGCTCTCCAGGAACGTCTTCACGGCGTTGACCTTGCCGCCATCCTCACCAGGGGCATCGCAGAGGTTCCAGCGAGGCTCCACCTTCCAATCGTCCCAAAAACCAAATTCTGTCAGAGGCTCGTCGTGGAAACTCGCCCCGATGGCCTTCTCGGGCACCACGATAAGCACTTGCTTGAGCCCCTGATTTCGGAGCTTATCCAAGGCGATGAACATGAGCGCCCGGCTCTTGCCCGAGGCCGGTGGCGACTTGATCAGGAGGTACTGGTCGCCGCGGTGCTCGTAGGCGCGCTCCTGCATAGGGCGCATTCCGAACTCGTTGGACTTAGTGGACTTTCCGTCAGCGGCATAGGTCATGGAGACGGTGGGGACTGCGGCGATTTTACTGGAATCTGTCATTCGGGGGATTCTTCCAGGGGTGCGGAGTTGGTGGCCAACTCACGCTCGATTTGTTCGATGCTGGGAAAACTGTTCTCTAGCTCCGGCGGCAAGGAAGCCACCAACTTGTATTCGGCGATGCCCATGGGCTGGGTTTTATCGGCCAAGGCGTATTCGGCCACCACCTTATTCTTGGACTTGCACAGCAAGAGGCCGATGGTCGGGCCGTCTTGTGGGTGCTTCAATTGGCGATCCACGGCGGTGAGGTAGAAGCTCAACTGGCCCAAGTGCTCGGGCTTGAACTTGCCAGCTTTGAGTTCGATCACCATATAGCAGCGGAGCTTGAGATGGTAGAAGAGCAGGTCGATCCTGAACTCGTCGCCGCCTACCTCCAACTCGACTTGCCGCCCCACGAAGGCAAAGCCTGCCCCGAGCTCCAGAAGGAATGCCGTGACATGCTTGACCAAAGCGTTTTCGATGTCACGCTCCTGCGCTTCGTCGCCAAGGTTCAGGAAGTCGAAGCGATATGGGTCCTTCAGTGACTCTCGGGCGAGGTCAGAATCAGGCTTAGGAAGCGTGGCTTCAAAGTTGGTCACGGCCTTGCCGCTGCGCTCACGCTGATGCGTCTCAATCTGCATCACCAGCACATTGCGAGACCAGTTGTGCTCGATTGCCTGTGCAGCATACCAGCGGCGCACTTCGGCGCTGTCAAGCTTGTCCAGAAGAGCCAAGTGGTGGTACCAAGGCAATTGTGCAAGCCCCCCTTGCACAAATTCGAGATCTGGCCAAGCCTCGGCAAAGGCGCGCATATACTTGAGGTTGCGGGGTGAAAATCCCTTCATGTCAGGAAAGGCCGCATGCAAGTCGGTGGCCAATCGCTCGACCACTTTCGCCCCCCAGCCTTGGGCGGCTTGGCGTTCCAGGATGTCGTGCCCGATCTGCCAATACAGGAGCACCAGTTCGCGGTTAACAGCAAGTGTGGCGCGTTGCTGGGCCGTGTGAATGCGGCTCTTGAGGTCGGACAGCCACTCGGTGTAGCCATCGGGAGCCGGTTGCAGGCGTGCTGGCGTATCGTTCATGCCTTCTTTCCCCGTTTGGCTTTGGCCGGAGTCTTTGCTTTGCCGGAACTTGTCATTTGGGTGTAGAGGTCGAAGAGCTTTTCCAGCCGCTCAGTGTCATTCTTGAAACGCCGTCCGATGTAGATGCGCTCCAGCACCTCGTCGTTACGCTCATGGGCTTCCCGCAGGTCCTCGGGCATGTGCTCAGGATCGTAGAGGTCGGCAATAGTGGCCGGGAAATGGGCCTCGCGAGCCAACAGGATGTTCTCGGCACAGCGGGTTAGGTCGACCTTGTTCTTTTCGGTGAGGAAGGGAACCGGGAAAGTGTTCCAGCCGAGGGTGTTGGAATAACGAAAATCGGTTTTCATCTTACCGCAGACCGTGCCGATCCAAACCAGATGAATGCGTGAAGCAATAAGAGCCAAGTTCCAGAGAGGGGCATCGTAAAGGGCGAAAGCAAGATTGGAAACGATTGTACGCGAACCCAATAAATCGACGGGGAGAAATGGCCTTCGTTCCGAACTTACACTCGGAATCGCAATGGTTGTATGTTTTCCGATTGCTTGTATTTGCCTAAATCGGTGAGGCTGCGCTGCAAAAGGTCGAGTGCTGGAAGCAACGCTTGCGGCACGCATTTCGGCCACTTTCTTAAATCGTTGAGCCAAAGGGAAAATACTTTCGGCATCAATTCGACGTTCATCTTCAACCCAAATGCAATAGCGTTGTTCGCCACGGATCAGCTCTTGGGATCCAATATAGCGCATGATAAACTCGGCAGCACTTGGAGCTTCAAAAATTAATTCGTCTCGTTCACTGGGTGTCAAGCACAGATGGCCACCGTCTGTTGGTTGGTTACCTTTTAACATCAACCATTTATCAGATTGCTGCCCACTTTGTGATTGTACGATCACATCCTCACCGGCAATGAGATAGGGGCTGATGTTTCCGACTTCACGGACTACGATGCCACCTACATCATTGGCTTCATAGATCCTTTTTTTTCCCCTTACTTCTCTGCTAAATCCGATGACAACTACAGTCACACCAGCATTACGACTCGCAAGATTGCTCCAGCTAAAGGATGTATGGCAAAAATTTATGCAGTGACCGGAATTCAATATCAAAGGCCAAAGCAATGGAACTTGTTCACCTTGCGATATCGAATTCGTGCTAACAAATGCAGCCTTACCGCTTGTCGCATCATAATATTTTGCGGCCTTAAAAAACCATCCTGCGATATAATCAAGTGATGACCATCTTGGCTGATAATCAGCCAAAATATTTTTTAAGTCATCCTTTTGTTCTGATGATTGAGCTTGACTTCCCTTATACGGTGGATTTCCGCAGATGTAGGTCTCGCCCCCCTCGTTCTCGAATTCTGGCAACTCCTCTCGCACCGAAAAGAGGTCATCTCCTGTGACCACCGCTTCCGTGCCCGTGGGTGGACAGATGGAGAGCCAATCAATACGTAAGGCATTGTCGCAGGTGATCCAGTTCTGAGACTCCAGAGGCAGGAACTCGGCTAAAGCCTCCTGCTGGCCGCGGTAGACCAAATCGCACTGGTATTCGGCAATGATCAAGGCCAGCCGGGCGATCTCAGCAGGGAAGTCGCGAAGCTCGATACCACGGAAGTTGGTCAGCGGAATCTCGCTCTTGCGCCCCTTCTCTCCTCGCCGCTCGTTGAGGTCGTTCTCGATCTTTCGCAGCTCCTTGTAGGCGATCACCAGGAAGTTCCCCGAGCCGCAGGCCGGATCGAAGACGCGGATCTTGGCAAGGCGCCGACGCAACTTCAACAATTGACGGGAATTGTCACCAGCCGCCTCAAGCTGGCTGCGCAGCTCGTCCAGGAAGAGCGGGTTGAGGACCTTCAGGATGTTGGGGACGCTGGTGTAGTGCATCCCCAAGGCGCCGCGCTCCTCGTCGTCGGCTACGGCCTGAATCATCGAGCCGAAGATGTCGGGATTGATCTTGGTCCAGTCCAGATTGCCGATGTGCAGCAGGTAGGTGCGGGCGATCTTGGAGAAATGCGGCACCTCGGTGCTTCCCGAAAAGAGACCACCGTTGACGTAAGGAAAATCGGCAGTCCAGCGAGGCAACGCCTCGGAAATGCGATCTTCCAGCTTGACGTTCATGGCCCGGAAGACCTCGGAGATCACCTCGTGGGTGTTCGAGGCGTCGCGCTGGCTCATCCTCTCGACGGTGCCGGTAAACAAGGCCTCCCCGTGAAAGATGCTGGTGTCTTCGGCGAAGAAACAGAAAATGAGCCGCGCCATGAAGTGGTTCATCTCGTGGCGGCGTTCGGCGCTTCCCCAGTCGGGATTGTCTTTCAAAAGCTCCAGATAGAGCCGGTTCAGGCGGCTTGTCGCCCGGATGTCGAAGGCGCTCTCGCGGATCTGCTTGACCGTGCTGATGCCGGCAAGTTGCAGGAAGAAGCCGAAGTGGTCGGGGAAGTCCAAGTAGGCGCAAGCGATGGTCTCGCCGGTGTCTAGGTCTTCGGCTTCGAAGTCCACGCCGTCGGTCACCAGGATAAACTGAGCCTTGTAACGAGTCGTAGCCGAGCTCTCGCGAAGTCGGGCCAAAGCCGCGGTCGTCTCGCCTTCTGGTGCTACCAAGATGTGGATGTGCTTCTGCTGGAGCAAGCCACCGACATCGGACTTGTTGGTCTCCCCGGAGCGCAACCGCTTGATGGTCGTCTCCTTGTTCCCGAAGGCCTCCAGGAAGGCGAAGGGGAACTCTTCCCGGTCGAAGGGCTGGGCTGCCAGATCCGATACGGCGGCTTCGATCTCGACTGCATTCATGGGGCTACAAGCCTTGCTGGAAACGACGTGTCAAGGACTGGTCAGGACGCTGGCAAGCATGACCGTGACGCATGGGAAGTTTAGGAATCGCCCGAGGTCTTGGCACCCAAGGCCCGGAAGCCTCCATGCGACATGGCAACTACTACGGTAACCAAAACCCAAGGCTAAGGCTGCCCTCCCAAAGAAGCCCCGCCCATGGTTCAAGCGTGCGCGGCTTCCAGGATTTTTTCCGTGGCCCATTGGTTGAGGCTCTTGCCTTCGGCGGCGGCGGCATGGACAGCCACCGAATGGACCTCGGGGGGGACGCGCAGCATCATGTGACCGGAATAGTGCTTTTCCGGCTCGATCCCCTTTTCGGCGCACATCTCCAGGAAGACCTTGAGAGAGGCGGCGCCCTCCTTTTCCAGTTCGGCTGGGCTGTCCCCGTAGAAATCCGCCCCACCGTTGAGTCCCTGGAATTCGCCGCGGAAGGTGCCGATCTCGGGATCGTAGCTGATGGTCGCCTTGTACTTGCCAAAATTCATCGTGTTCTTCATGGCTTCACCCCGTTTTCATCCAACCATTTTCGGATGCTCACCACCGCGCCCTTGTCCGTGTCCGGTGACGGGTGTGGGCGATGAAATACGCGCACGGCACCGAAAAGAAAGACGCCAATCCTTGAGCCTTCGCGCTCACTGATTTCGGCACCCAGCTCCCGGAAAAGGGCTTCAATGGCAGACCAGCGGATCCCGCCTTGCACAGGCCGGGCGTAGATCGCCACCAACGTCTTGTAGTGTGCCGGCTTCATGGATGTATGATAGCACATTTTGCAATCATTCTCCACTGATTTTGCGCTCACAGAAAACATCCACGCCGGCGGCAGTCTCGAGAAAGCAAACCTGGCGAGGCTGAAACCAAGACATTTGACAAGCCCCCTCCGGCTCAATCCCCTTTACACGAAGCGGCAGCACCTGCGCCAGGGATGCCGGC
>DAIPHW010000129.1:0-7114 GCA_036771135.1 Fibrobacterota bacterium
ATGTGCGCATGGAACTTGTTGGCGGGACACCGGATGCCAAGGGAGCGGCATTCGTCAGCTTCGTTAAACCTCTGGCGGTGAGCGCGAACCTGAGTTCCGCTTCGTGGCTTGCTTGGAGCGGGACGACGAACCTGAAAGACCAGCTCCCCGAGTCGCTTGATTCTGTCCTGGCCACCGGCTTCTTCGTGGATCCCCTGTATGGTGACACCGCCAGGGCGCAGATCCGCATCGCCTCCCCCTGGTATCCGGGAAGTATTTCCGTTTCGCCCGACACGGCCGATCCTCGCCGTGGTGATTCGGTGACCATCGTGGTGCGCGATCACGATCCCGATTCCACCAAGGTGGACACCGTCCGTGTGACCTCGGGAGCGCGTTCGTGGACGCTTTCGGAAACCGGTCGCGCCACCGGCGAATACCGTCTGCGCTTGGCGGCCTCCGACCTCGCTCCGGACTGGACGGCGCATGCGCCTCGTCAGGCCTGGAACGTGACCGTGCGCTACCAGGATCCGCTTCATGCTCAAGATGTCACAGAAGGCGCCTTGGCGCTTTCCTTTGAGGTGCCTCCGGTGCAGGTGGCGGTTCACAATCCTCTGGTGGAACGTCCCACCACCGCTCAGCCTGGAACGATGGAGCGCTCCAATGGCGCCACGGGGCTGGTCCTGGTGGCCCAGTCCGACACCGTCTTCCATGAGGGCGGCGTTTCGATTGGTGACCAACCGGCAGTTCAAGGCATCGCTATCCGCACTTGGGAGCCGACACAGTTCTCCGTCTACATCTACGACCAGCTCGGGGTGGCCGTGAATTCTTGGGCAGGACAGGTTCTGTCTTCTGATGCCTCTAAGGGGGCGCTCTATCTGCTGCGGTGGGACGGGCGCGACAAGGTCGGTGCGGCAGCGGGCGTAGGGGTTTACCTGGTGCGGGTGGTCCGTTACGCTGCCGACGGGCGCTACCTGGGCAACGATATCCTGCGAATCGGGCTGCGCTGAGGATCGGACGTTTATATTTGCCGCTCTCCTTCTTTATCGGGAGGAGACGTTTGTGTCCACGTAGCTCAGTTGGATAGAGCGGTGGTTTCCTAAACCGCAGGTCACAGGTTCGATCCCTGTCGTGGATACTAAATCAAGGACCGAGGATGTCCGACAAAGGCCGAGAAACCCAGAAAAATAGCGGTTCTCGGCCTTTTTTTGTGCCCTTTGCTGTCCTGGGACATCCGGGAAAATGTGGTGAAGTCCAGCGGTTTTGGGTACTTCTGGTACCTTTTGAAATGCTTGGCTGGTACTTCAGAAATGCAAAGGTACCCAGCCCTGGAACGTTGACATTTCCTGACTTCCTGCGCGTTTCGCTTCCTGAGGAGTCCCGACAACACCTCCAAGCCCGTTTGGATCGCCCCGGGTTTTGAGGAGACTTTGTGTAATGAGTCACACCTTCGTTGTGGACCCGATACCAGCCACCCACTTCAAGGCGGCCCACTGACCAAGCCTATCGATACGGTCGTCGGCCCCATTTGATCTTTGGCGCAGGCTCTGGTTCGGGCACGGGCTTGGGTTCCACTGAAGGTGGGGTCGGGGGCTGCGCGGGGACGCTGGTCCGATCCGGTGCTTGCTGGGACAACTTCTCCTCGTTCTCTCGGCGCGCTTCTTCGATGGCTTCCATGACACCGTCGAGGTCGATCAGGCTCGAAGACTCTTCGAACACGCCGGTCAGCTCGACGTGCGGGGTCAGTTGCCCGTTCTGGTAGAGCGCCCAGATTTCCTGGGCGTATTGGGAGGTCAGGATCTCCGGGGCGAAGCGCCCGAAGTATCGCGCCATGTTGTCGATGTCGCGCGCAAGCATCATCCGGGCATTGTTGTTGCCCGCAGCGTTCACCGCCTGCGGCAGGTCGATGATCACAGGACCGCGGGAATCGACCAACACGTTGAATTCAGACAGGTCGCCGTGGATGATCCCGGTGCAGAGCATGAGTACGACCTGACGGATCATTTCCTGGTGGTAGGCTCGTGCTGTTTCTGGCGGCAGGTCCAGATCTCCCAGACGAGGCGCAGCCTCGCCCGACTCGTCGGCGATCAGTTCCATGATCAGGATGCTGTCAAAAAATCCGAATGGTTTCGGGACGCGCACTCCTGCCGCGCTTAGGGTGTTCAGCGCCTGGACTTCGGCCGTGATCCAGTTGGTCTCGGCTTCCTTCTGCCCGAACGCCGAGCGCTTGGACAGGGCACGCGAGCTGCGGCTGTTCTGGATGCGCCGCCCTTCTTGGTAGCTGGCCGCCTGCTTGAAGCTGCGGTGGCTTGAATCTTTGTAGACCTTGGCGCAACGGATCTCGTCGCCCACCTGCACCAAGAACACGTCGGCTTCCTTGCCGCTGCGCACCTGCCCCAGCACCTCGTCGATGACTCCATCTTCAAGCAGTGGCAGGAGTCGTGGCGGGGTTTTCAAGGAAGACGATCGGAGATGGGAGGCCTTTGGATCAATGATGACATAGCGATGTTTGGAAGGAAGGTAGCTCGAAAAGCGGGGCAGGGTGCACGAGGCCTTGGAGCCGCTTGGGTTCGCTGCACATGATCAATGACGGCAAGCCGCGTGGACGCTAGGCCCGAAGTGGGAAGCGAAAGCCACACCGATGTTTAATGAGTGCTTAAGCTTCCACCATGGGAAGGGAAAAGGGCTTAGAGAGACTTATTGTTTTTTTATCAATAAGGAGAGAAGACAATCTCCTGATGGCCAATGAGGGCGCGCCTAGGTTTATGCATTAATGGTGAGTGTGTGGGGAGGTCACCCACTCGCCTGGGGCCTGGGTTTTGCTCAGGCGTTCTTGTTTTGCTTTTTTGGGGGATTCATGGTTCTGATGACGTTGCCTATGCGTGCGCCTGCATTTGCGGCTGTCGGTTTGGCTGATTCTTAAGAAATATGTCCTGCCATGAGCAAATTCCCTGTAGGTTGCATTGTAGTAGGATGACATGGCGGAGTGTGTCGGGCATGTCGACGTGTGGACGGACACAGGTCACATGAAGAGCAGGAGCGATGGTTGATGAAACCCATGTTCGAGTATTTGGACTACCGCAACATGCTCAAGGATTACTTCGAGGAGCGCAAATCCTCCTCGTTCTATACCTATAGCATGATGGCAAAGTCCTTCGGACTTGACACCAGCTACCTGTTTCGCATTCTCCAGATGGAAGTGCATTTGCCGGCGCGTTGTCAGTCCCGTGCGCTCGAGTTGCTTGGCTTAACGGGGCGCTCTGCCGAGTACTTTTCACTTCTGATTGCCTACGCGCGCGAGCATGACGGCAAGGCCAAGGCGGATATTCTTGAAAAGGCCATGGCCTTGCGCGATGTCGAGCGGCGCGAGGTGATGAGCGCCGAATTATCCTACTATCAAAACTGGTGGATCGCTGGCCTTCGCTCTTTGATTGAGGTCATGGGCGGACGGGCTGTACCCCACGAACTGGCGGCGCGAATGGCGCCTCCCGTTCCGGAGGAAGAGATCGTTCAGGGGCTGCTGCTGCTCGAGCGCCTCGGATTTGTGAAGAAAATCGCGTCAGGCCGTTTGGCGCTGACGGAATCCCACATCACGACCGGAAGCCACGAAGGCAAGGTCAAGGCGGTGCATCAGTACCAGAGGGAGGTTCTGAGGCTGGCGTCACAGTCTCTTAAGCGCTTCCCCAAAGAACGCCGAGACATCTCGACCCTCACCATTGCTGTGGACAAGACGACGATTCCCGAGATTCAGGAGGTGTTGCGAGAATGCCGCAGGCAGATTCAAATGATCATCAACAACGTGAAGCAGCCTGATTGCGTGATGCAATTGGTGATGGCTTTGTTCCCCATCACCACAGAGGGAGGACCAGAATGATTAGGGGATCATGGCTTTGGGTCATGTTGGCCGCCGTCATCCTCACATTGCAAGGATGCGCCTCCAACGACGTGGCAGGAAGCACTTCTGAGACAGAGAACATGCTGGGATTCCGTGCGCTGCGAGTGGACTCACTCCTTGGAAGTTGGGATTACCCCACCGAAGCTGGCATGGTGGCAACCATCCGCCTGGATTCCTCCAATTTCGACTTCCGTCACTCGACGGCAAGCGGACAAGACGTATCGGTGGAACGGACGGACGGAATTGCGCTTCCCTTCGAGATTGTCGTGTGGGATTCGTCCTCGGCAAGAGGCCGCCTGCATGTCCGATTCAACTGGGACCTGGGCGTCTGGAACGACAGCATCGTACTGCGTTGGGGCTTGCCTGCGATGGCGCGAGCGAAACCGGAAACGGTGTGGAAGGGCATCCCTGATTTTCAGAAGCTCTCGATCAACTCCGTGCTGGTCGATGACTTCGAGCGAGGAACACTGCGCTCCCTGTTGCCGGATTCCGGGACATGGTACTGTCGTCCTAGCGATTCGGGTGCCGTGGTGGCCCCGTCTCTGGTCAATGCCGGGAACGGGCGTTCCGGGACGGCGTTGCACATGGCCTACAAGGCAAAGGTGTTCGCGCTGATCGGATTGAATTTGGGCGGGCATCGTTGCTTCCGTTCCCTTGATTCGCTTGTCTTTTGGGCTCGTGGGGCCGGGAAGCTCTATCCCGCCTTCGACAACCTTGATCCCCAGACGAGTGGGAAGGCATGGACGCATGTCCAATTGGATTCGTCCAAATGGACGCGCATCTGCATCCGTCCTCAGGATCTCGACGCCGCCAATGGCATCGGTGGCAATGTCGGTTGGCTTGCCGTCCGGGATCGGGTGACAAATCTCACCTTCCTGGTGAGTGGTGGCCACGATCTCTATCTGGACGATATTCGCCTTTACGGAATGGATCCCGGAGATTTCAAGTAAGGCGAAAGCTCCGCATTCGCTTTGTATTTTTGGCAATGCGGAGCCTTGCAATTGGCCTGTTCGATGCTCCATGTTCTCCCCATCTTCATAAAAACGCCTCGCACATCTTGAGGGGCTGATGGGGGAGAAGAGATCATGCAAGGAATTCAGGCCAGCCATAGCCAGGCAATGCGTGTCACACACCTTCGGAGCCTTGCCTTTCTCGCGCTTGCCACATTGCCGCTGAAGGCGGGTGCAGTCCAAGTCAATGTCGACATTGGAGTGAAGCACCAGAGCATCAGTGGCTTCGGTGCCAGTTCCGCTTGGGAGTCGAACATCTCCGATAACGATGCCGATCTTCTATGGTCGACGACCAAGGGCGCGGGCTTGTCATTGCATCGCATCATGATCAATGCCGATGGTACGACCTCGGAGCTCGCCAATGCGCAAAAGGCCACGGCCCGCGGCGCAAAGGTATGGGGAAGCCCCTGGAACAACAACTATTCGACGGCGTTTCAGAACGGCAATTGTACCGATCATCATTTGGACTTCTCTAAAGCGAAGGCCTGGGCAAATGCCATCGTGAACTTGACCAAGACCATGAAGGCGGCCGGAGCTCCGCTCTATGCGGTCTCCTCGCAGAATGAGCCGAACATGCCCTGCGAGAACCCCGGCAGCTATTACAGTGCCAGCGAGATCGTAAACTGGGTCGGCAACTACCTAGGGCCTGCGCTAGATAGTACGGGCAACTCATCACGCCAGAAACCGTGAACTGGTACGCCTTCCCGGAATACAAGACGGCGATCCTGGCTGATGCCAACGCCAAGAAATACACCTCGATCCTGGCTACGCACGAGTATGGCGGCACGGTCACGGCCTATCCCGAGGTCGCCGCGGCTGGCAAGGAATTCTGGGAGACAGAGGTGTACGATCTCTATTCCAACACGGACGATTCCGGCATGACCAGCGCGCTGCATGTCCAGGGTTACATCCACGAGGCGTTGACGGTCGCGAACATGAACGCTTGGCACTTCTGGTGGGTCTATCCTTGCAGCGGCAGTAGCTGCGGCAACGGAGGGCTCTGGAACCAGGGAACCGGCGCGGGACCTTCCAAGCGCTTGTGGATCATGGGCAACTACAGCCGCTTCGTGCGGCCAGGGTACGTGCGGATCAATGCTCCCGCGAACCCGGCTCCCGGCGTAAAGGTCTCGGCCTTCTACGGTGCCGCGGACAATCGGGTGGTGGTGGTGGCGGCAGACACCAACTTCTCCTCGGCATCGCTGAACATCGCCCTTTCTGGGGGAACTCCCGACAAGGTGACGCCATGGCTCACCGATGACAAGAATGCCCTGGTGGCCCAAGCCGCAGTCGCTCTCTCGGGCACAAGCTTTTCTTACACGCTTCCGGCGCGCAGTGTAACCAGCTTTGTCATCGATCTGAAGAGCGAAACTCCTGTCGCGACCGCCGTAGGACCTTGCGACATTTATCAGGCGGGAGGTACGCCATGCGTGGCCGCCTACAGTACAACGCGGGCGCTCTACGGCGCCTACAACGGCAGTCTTTACCAGGTGCGGCGCTCTGACAATTCTACGAAGGATATCGGCGTCATCGCCGCCGGCGGCATTGCCGATGCGGCGTCCCAGGATGCTTTCTGCACCGGTTCGTCCTGCACCATCTCCAAGATCTATGACCAGTCAGGGAAGGCCAACCATCTCACCAAGGCTCCTGGAGGCAGCAAGGACTACGGCCCCAATGACGATGTGGAGGCCGTCGCCGACGCTTTGCCCATCCAACTCGGTGGCCAGAAGGTCTACGGAGTGCATGTGGTCGGCTCTCCCAGTTGGACGTCCACTGGGCAGGTCGGCTACCGCAACACGGCCACCAGCGGCATCGCCAAAGGCGACGATCCTGAAAGCATGTACATGGTGACGGACGGCACCTACACCAACGGCGCCTGCTGTTTCGACTTTGGAAACGCCGAGATGACTCCTGTCGCTGGCGGTTACGGAACCATGGAAGCCCTCTATTTCGGGACCAATGACTGGTGGGATAAAGGAGCGGGCTCCGGGCCGTGGATCATGGCGGATCTTGAGGTCGGCGTCTACAGCAAAGGCGGGACAAGCGCTTACTCCGACGCCAACAAGAGCGGCGACAAGGTGAATGCCGCAGACATCTCGTGGACGTTCCCGTTTGTCACGGCCATGCTCAAGGGAAATTCGGCAAAAGCCATCGGAGGCGGCCCCTTCACGCTCAAGGGAGGAAACGCTCAGTCAGGCAAGCTTACGACCATCTGGGATGGCGCTTACCCGGTGGG
>DAIPHW010000130.1:0-3902 GCA_036771135.1 Fibrobacterota bacterium
ATCTCGTCAGCAAAGACCACCAAATGATGCTTCTCGGCGATCTCGGCAAGCTTTTGCAGCACTTCCTTGGGGTAGACCGCACCGGAAGGATTGTTGGGATTGATGATCACGATGGCGCGGGTGGCCGGGGTGATAAGGCTTTCCACCTCGTCGGGGTCGGGCACGAAGCCGTTCTCGGGACGGCAGGGATAATGAACCGGATGTCCGCCGTTCAGCACGGTGGCGGCGGTCCAGAGCGGATAGTCGGGGCTGGGCAGGAGCACCTCGTCGCCATCGTTCAGGAGGGCGCGCAGCGCATGCAGGATGAGCTCCGAGACGCCGTTGCCCATGAAGATGTCTTCCACCGACACGTCGGTGATGCCGCGCGTCTGGTAGAGCATGACCACCGCCTCGCGGGCCGGGAAGATGCCCTTCTGGTGGCTGTAGCCGTCGGCCTCGCGCAGGTTCTCGATCATGGCCAGGCGCAGCGTCTCGGGGGCGCGGAAGCCGAAGGCACCGGGATTGCCGATGTTGAGCTTGATGATCTCGTAGCCGGCCTTTTCCAGTTCCTGGGCGCGACGTGCCAAGGGCCCGCGGATCTCGTACTTGACTCCATCCAGGTGGCGGCTGGCCTTGATCGGTGGCATCGACATTGCGCTTCTCCTTCTTCGTGGAATCCCCAAAAATGGCAAAACGCCCGGCACTTGCGGCCGGGTCTTTGGGGAAGGCGCGGTCGCGATCGTCTACCGGGCTGCGGCTGCGGCCTGAGCGGCCACACCTGCGACTGCGGCAGCGGCGGCTGCGGGCAGGGCGAGGGTGTGGAGTTCAGACATCATGGTGATAAAGAAGATAGGCCCGAGGCTAGGGGCAAGGCAAGAGGGAAAATCTGCCAAAGTGACCACGACCGCCTCACCCCGCAACATCTGATGCCGGTTCCCACCTCACCCCGCCCACACGGCCTACGGGCGATTCATGGTTCGGCACAGCTCACCACAAGTGAATCGCCCCTACAATGGGCGGGAGCAATACCAACGCTGTGCCACTGCGAAAGCTGCAAAGCAACGGCACCCAATGTCTTACCGGCCTGAGCCCCACAAGGTCCCTTGGCAGAAAGCCTAGCGCGGAGTCGCGGCCTAATCCGGGGTGCAGGGGGTGGAACCCCCGCGAGCGGGATTCCTAAGGGTGCGCGGCAGCACCCTTAGGCCTGGTGCAGGGCGGAGCGCCTGCAAATCCAGGCATCAACAAATACCGTCAAAACCACAAAGCGGCACCAGACAAAATCCGGCACCACCGCGCCAGGGATGCCGCCCGCAGGGACGGGACACCCGCCCATACGCCGCGTAGGGATCGGGCATGCCCGATCCCCAATTCGGCGGGCGGGGGCCCGGCAGGCAGCCCGGTGCCCCGTAGGGAACGGGCATGCCCGTTCCTAAACGGGGCAGGCGCCCACAAATCGCTATGGCTACACCCCAGAACCAGACGCCGCCGCCAAGAGCGCCCGCAGATCTTCACAGATGCCAGCAAAATCACCCCGCTCCAGCCGGGCGGGCGAAAAAATGGAACCGCCCACCGCCAAGGCATCGGCACCGGCTTGCAGGTATTCGCCAGCCGTGCGGGCCGAAACTCCGCCACAGATGAGCAGCGGCAGCTCGCGGAAAGGGCCGCGCAACTCCTTGACGTAGGCGGGACCGCCCAGGCACTTGGCAGGAAAGAGCTTCACCATGGCGGCACCGGCCTGGTAGGCGTTCCAACACTCCGTCGGCGTGAGGGCCCCGGGCAAAGTGGGGAGATCATGCGCCTCGGCGTAGGCCTGCACCTCGGGGACAAACGCGGGGGACACCAGGAACGTTGCTCCAGCATCCTGAGCCTGGCGCGCCATGGCTTCGGAAAGGACCGTCCCGGCTCCGACCTCGGCGGCATCTGCCAGCAGAGTGCGCAATTCCAAGATCTGATCGGCAGCGCGAGGGGTGTTCATGGCCACCTCCACGAAGCGCACGCCGGTGGAGCGCAGGCAATCGGCTAGCTCCGGAAGGGAGGCAAAGGGGGCGTCCCGCAGGATGGCAAGGAGCCGTCCCGACCGCAAACGGGCGCAAAAAGAATCACGAAAGGCATCTTCCATGGCAAAAATCTTAGCATCACTGTGGACAAACTGGAAACGGAATCGGCGATTTCCCGGTTCCCATGTCGTGTAGAGATTGGTAATCTTTTCATGTATGTCGGATGATCTTGTCGGCTCTTCGGAGACCGGCTACGAAATTGAGCTCGACGAGTCGTTACGCAAGAGCGGAACGCTAGAGCTTGGCCGTATTGCGACCATCGTGATCTCCAAGGAAGGACAGATCCAGAGCGCCAATTTGCAGGCGGGCTGGCTCTTCGGCAAAGACTCGGCTCGCCTGGCCGGCACCTGGGTCCAGGATCTGGGCGTCGACAACGTGCGCGGCGTGCCCCTTTTTTCTGACATCACCAATTATCTGGACAACACCTTCGGCTATTCGGAGTGGGAGCGCGAATACGGCCCTCCCGGCGAAGATGCCCAAACCTTCCGCCTGCGCGCCATCCAGCGCGAGAGCAATTGGCTGCTGCTGGTAGAAGACATCACCAGTCAGCGTCTTCTGGAAAGTCGCTTCAAGGCCATTCTCGGAACCTCCCGCGACGGCATCATGGTGGTGGACGAAAGCGGCATCGTCTCCTGGCCCAACAGCCGCTTCGGATATTTCTTCGGGCTCAGCTGGCGGCAGTTCAAGGGATTGCACTACCGGGCCGTGGTGGAGCTGATCCGCGACACCTTCGCCGTTCCCGACGAATTCATGGCCTTGGTCCGCCGCATCGAGCAGAATTCCGAGGCCCACGCCGAAGCCGTGCTGCGCCTGGAATTTCCGCGTTCCATGGTGGTCCAGATCTTCACGCGGCCCATTTCCAACGCCAGCGGCCACATCGTCGGACGCGTCTGGTTCGTGACGGATGTGACAGCCTTCAAGGAGATGGAAGCCCAATTGAAGGCCGGCACCGTAGAGCTGGAACGGCGCGTGCGCGAACGCACCCAGCAGTTGGAAGCCCAGAACCGCGAGCTCGATCGCGCCCGAAGCGTGCTGGAGCGCATGAACTCGTCCTTCGAAGCCGAGCTGGACATGGCTAAGAAGGTGCAGCAAGGCATCTTACCTAAGAGCCTTCCCGAGCTTCCCGGTTGGGACGTGGCGGCCGAATGTCTACCCACCGGCAAGGTGGGTGGCGACTTCTACGACGTGGTACGCCTCTCGGACGATGAGATCTTCGTGCTGATCGCCGACGTTTCGGGACACGGCGTTTCGTCAGCCTTGGTGACCGCCATGGCCAAGATGGCCTTCCAACGGCATCTGGAACCCGGGCGCTTCACGAGCCTCTCCGAGATCTTCGCCCAGGTCAACGAGCAACTGCGCACCGTGATCCACACCGATCACTACCTGACGGCCTTTGCCGCCCACATCCGCCTTTCGGACGGCCACATGCGCTATTGCCGCGTCTGCCATCCCTACCCGTACCTGGTGCGCGCTGATTCTTCGGTGGAATCCCTCACCATGCGCGGCGGCTTCTTCCTGGGGATGTTCGACAATTCCGCCTACGTGGAAGAGGAGACCGTCCTCAACCCGGGCGATTTCCTCCTGATCTACACCGACGGCATCAACGAGAGCTTCGACCCCGACGGGCACCAATACGGGCGCACCCGCCTAGAAACCGTCACCCGCGCCTGGGCCTCCCAAGGAGCCAGCGAGGCTGTGGGGGGCATCCTTTCGGACCGCGACGCTTACGCCCGGGGCCGCATTCCCAACGACGACATCACCATCATCGCCTTGCGACGCCTTCCTGTCATGAATCCGCCGCAAGCAAAGGACTGACATGCGCATCTGCGTCGCCGGCGGAGCCGGATACATCGGCAGCCACACCGT
>DAIPHW010000130.1:4002-7095 GCA_036771135.1 Fibrobacterota bacterium
CTGGACGAGGGCGTGGAGTTCGTGATCTTCAGCTCCAGCGCCGCCGTCTACGGAGCGCCCGCCTATCTGCCCATCGACGAAAAGCACCCGACCGTTCCCGAGAACTTCTACGGCTACACCAAGCTCGAGATTGAGCATGTGCTGGCCTGGTACTCGCGCCTCAAGGGGCTCAAGAGCGCTTCGCTGCGCTACTTCAACGCCGCCGGCTACGATCCGGCAGGCATCGTAAGCGGATTGGAACTCAGCCCGGCAAACCTCATCCCCATCGTGATGGAAGTGGCCTGCGGCGTGCGCAAAGAGCTCCAAATCTTCGGCGGCGACTACCCCACGCCTGACGGCACCTGCATCCGCGACTACATCCACGTCACCGACTTGGCCCGCGGCCACGCCTTGGCTCTGGACTATTTGGAAAAGGGCGGCGAGACCTTTTCCGTCAACCTGGGAACTGGCAACGGCCATTCCGTCCTGGAAGTCGCCGAAGCGGCACGACGCATCACGGGACGCCCCATCGCTGCCCGCATCGTGGATCGACGCGCTGGCGACCCGGCCGAACTGTGGGCCTCCAGCGCCCGCGCTAAGGAGCTCTTGGGCTGGGAAGCCTGCCACAGCTCCATCGAAGAGATCTTGGAGACGACCTGGAAGGCCTACGGCAAGAACGGAGTCGGCAACATTTGCCGATAGCCGCGCCGCTCTAGGCGAGACCGCTCGCAATCGCGGCTGGCACGGAAGTCGATTGGTAGAGCCGCATGGTCAATGGACTCTACACTTCCGGCCGTTCCATGATGAACATCCTGTCCAAGCAGGAAATCGCCACCAACAGCTTGGCCAACAGCAATACGCCCGGCTTCAAGGTGTCGCGCTTGGCCACTCGCACCGAAATCCGCTCCGGCCAAGAAATTCCCGAAAAGGCTTGGCGTCAGCAGGAAAAACAGTCCGCCGACGAAGTCTACACCGATTGGCGCCAGGGGCCGATGGTTCAAACCGGAAATCCCCTTGACTTAGCTCTTCAGGGGGACGGCTTCTTTGCCGTGCAGACGCCCAAAGGAACCCGCTACTCTCGCTCCATGAACCTGCGCGTAGAAGGCGGGCAATTGGTCGACCTCACCGGCAACAAGTTGCTTTCCACCGAAGGCAAGGCCATTCAGGTGGGAGCCGGCGTCGTACAGGTGATGCCCGACGGCCGCGTCCGCGTGGATGGCGAGGAGCGCGCCCAGCTTTCCATCGTCGATTTTCCGAAGCCCTATGCGCTGCGCTCTGAAGGCTCCGGTCACTTGGTGCCTTTCGCCGTCGGCGGCAAGACGCCCAAGCCGCAGCCGATTTCGCCCGCGACCACCGTGGCTTCTGGCGCCATCGAGGGCTCCAACGTCAACTCCGTGGAGGCGATGGTCCAGATGATCGCCTTCTACCGCAACTACGAAGCCGACAGCAAGGTCGTCCACGCCGTCGATTCTACGCTTGATCGGGCCATCAACCAGGTCGCCCGGGTCTAAAGGAGACTTTTCTCATGATGCCCAGCCTCTACACCGCCGCTTCGGGAATGATCGCTAACCAGCTCTACGTGGACAGCATCTCGAATAACCTCTCCAACGTGAACACGACCGGCTTCAAGAAGTCGAAGCTCCAGTTCCAGGACCTGCTCTACCAGACGCTGACGGCTCCGGGCGCTTCCAACTCCGACGGCGTGAAGCTGCCGGGAAGTCTTCAAGTGGGACTCGGCGTGAAGCCCATGACCAACGACCGCATCTTCCTGCAGGGGAACCTCCAGAACACTGGCAACGACCTGGACATCGCCGTCCAGGGGGATGGCTTCTTCCAACTCCAGAAATCCGACGGCACTCCCGCCTACACCCGCGACGGCACCTTCAAAGTGAACGCCGACGGCCTGATCGTGAACGCCCAGGGACTCGCGCTTGTGCCCAACATCACCATTCCCCCGCAGAGCACCAGCCTCACCATCACCCCCGAGGGCACCGTGTCGGTAGTCCGGCAGGGCGAGACAGATCCGACAGAAATTGGCAACATCGAACTGGCGCGCTTCACCGATCCCGCCGGCCTCAGCTCCGAGGGCGGCAATATCTTCACCGCCACCCCCGCCTCGGGCGAACCGCTGATCTCCAAGCCAGCCGAAAGCGGCGCCGGAAGCCTTGCCCAGAAGTTCGTGGAGACTTCCAACGTGCAGATGGTTGAAGAAATGGTAAACCTGATCGTGGCCCAGCGCGCTTACGAGATCAACTCCAAGGCCGTCACCACCTCCGACCAGATGCTGCAGAACGCCAACCAGCTGCGCGGCTGATGAGCGCGCTCGCATTTTTTCTGCTCGCGCTCTTCGGGCACGACGAGAACCTCGGCGCCCGGGTGCTCGCAGCACTGCACCAGGCCGCCCCGCAAGCGCGCCTGGAAGTAGACACATCCAGACTCTCCGCTGTTGCGGCACCGGAAGAATCGGACAGTTCCTGCCTACGGCGACTCTCGCAAGGGCGACCCGGCGGCACCGAACTCTTTGAGGTGCGCTGGCTCGCGGGCGAAGTGCTGCTCGGGCGGCGCCAGTTCTCGGTGCGGGTGCGCCGCTTTGACACCGTGGCCACCGCCTGCTCCACCCTGACGCGCGGACAGATCCTGACAGCATCGCAGGTCTGTGCCCAGGAAAAGCCCGCCGTAGGGCTCGGCGAGCACGCCGTGCCCGTCGATTCGGCTATTGGAATGCGGGTGCGCCGCGACATTCCCGCCGGGCGCACCCTTCTCACAAGTGAACTGGAACGCCTCCCCACGATCCTCCGCGGGCAGTCAGTACGGCTTTTCGCCGCCTTCGGTACAGCCCAAGTGGAGACTTCCGCCATCGCCCTGAGCGACGCTGCCATCGGGCACTCGGTGCGGGTGCGGGCCTCCACTGGCCGCGAGATCGTCGGGCGAGTGGAATCAGATTCTTCGGTGCGCGTGGTTCCGGGGCTGCATTAGGTACTTTGCAGGCATGCATGCAACAGGCCCGATCTCCTGCTGGACGGGGCGGCTGGCACTCATCTGCCTCTCCCTCACGCTTTCGTCGTGCCTGTATTTCAATACATGGTGGAACGCGCAGAAGGCCTACGACCAGGC
>DAIPHW010000131.1:0-7052 GCA_036771135.1 Fibrobacterota bacterium
TCCTTGAGGTTGTCCATGTCGTAGAGGTGGCTCTTCCAGAGGTGATCAATGGTCAAGAGCAGCAACTGACGCTCGAGCTCGCGCAGGAGTTCGGAACCCAACTGTTCCTCAAGGCCCTTGTAGTGCGCCTCCATCTGGTTCAGCACTTCCTCGGCAATGGTCTCCTGGCTGGTGCCCATCTGAGCGGCATGAGACAGATCGTACTCGGCCCCCAGGGAACGACGCAGCTCGGCAGAGGCGGCTTCCCAGTTCTTCTCGCCACCTTCTTCCTCGGCCGGAGCTAGGAACAGGGTCGCCACCTTGAGTTCGGCGGCATCGGCTAGGCGGTTCACGATCTCGTCACGCACATCCTCGCCCAGGAGGATGCGGCGGCGCAGCCGGTAGACCACCTTGCGCTGCTGGTTCATGACGTCGTCGTATTCCAGCAAGTGCTTGCGCACCTCGAAGTTCTGGCCCTCGACGCGCTTCTGAGCGCTGGCGATGGAGCGGTTCAGGAGCGGGTGGGTGATGACCTCACCTTCCTTGGCTCCCAGGCGATCCATCATGCCGCGGATGTTCTGGCCGCCGAAGATGCGCATCAGCTCGTCGTCCAACGAAAGGAAGAAGCGGCTGGAGCCCGGATCGCCCTGACGACCGGAACGGCCGCGCAGCTGGTTGTCGATGCGTCGGCTCTCGTGGCGCTCGGTGCCCACGATGTGGAGACCGCCGAGCTTTCGCACCGAGATGATCCCCAGTTCGCGCAGCTCCCAAGGTGCCGGCAGGGGCGGATGTTCCTTCTCTTCCCGTGCCTTGTTGAGAAGCGCAAGCCGCTCTTCGCGGGTGCCCACGCACTTGGCGCGATCCTTCTCGTCCTCAATCTGAGTTTCAGCCCAGAAGGCGAGAATGGCCTCGTCCTGTTCGGCCGGATCCTTGGGCAGGTTGGCTGGAACGAACTTCTTCTCCTGCCAATGGGCGACCAGGGAATCCCAGTCGGTGTCGCGCAGCGTGATGTCGGTACCGCGACCAGCCATGTTGGTGGCGATGGTGACCTTGCCCATCTGACCGGCCTCGGCCACGATGACGGCTTCACGCTGGTGCTGCTTGGCGTTGAGCACGTCATGAGCCACGCCGTTCTTCTTGAGCATGCCCGAAAGCTTCTCGCTCTTCTCGATCGAGACGGTACCCACCAAGATGGGCTGCCCCAGAGCGTTGCGGTCGCGGATGTCGTCGGCAATGGCCTTGTACTTCTCAAGGTCGGTGCGGAAGACCCAGTCGTCGCGGTCGCGGCGGATCATCGGGCGGTTGGTGGGAACCACCACCACGCCCAACTTGTAGATCTCGGCGAACTCCAACGCCTCGGTGTCGGCGGTGCCGGTCATGCCCGAGAGCTTCTTGTACATGCGGAAGAGATTCTGGAAGGTGATGGTGGCCAGCGTCTGATTCTCGCGGGCGATCTTCACATGTTCCTTGGCCTCGACAGCCTGGTGCAGGCCGTCCGACCAGCGGCGTCCTTCCATGATGCGACCGGTGAACTCGTCGACGATCTTCACTTCGCCGTTCTGCACCACATAGTCGACATCCTTCTTGAAGATGACGTGGGCGCGCAGGCCCTGGTTGATGTGGTGGACCCACTCGGTGTTGAAGTCGGCGTAGAGGTTTTCTAGGCCCAAGGTCTTCTCGCAGACCTCGACGCCAGCCTCGGTCAGCATGACGTTCTTGTACTTCTCTTCCACCGTGTAGTGGATGTTCTTCTTGAGCAGCGGAATGACGCGGTCGGCCAGCACGTACTTGTCGGTGCTCTCCTCGGCGGGGCCCGAGATGATGAGCGGCGTGCGCGCCTCATCGATCAGGATCGAGTCCACTTCGTCGACGATGGCGTAGTTGAGTTCGCGCTGGACGCAGTCCTCAATGTTCCTGGCCATGTTGTCGCGCAGGTAGTCGAAGCCAAACTCGTTGTTGGTGCCGTAGGTGATGTCGGAGCCGTAGGCCTCACGGCGCTCGGGCTCGCTCTTCTCGTTGACGATGAGGCCCACGGTGAGCCCCAGGAACCGATACAGGCGTCCCATCCACTCGCTGTCGCGCTTAGCTAGGTAGTCGTTCACGGTCACAACGTGCACGCCCTTGGCGGTGAGAGCGTTCAGGTAGACGGCAAGCGTGGCCACCAGCGTCTTGCCTTCGCCGGTCTTCATTTCGGCGATCTTGCCGGCGTGGAGAATCATGCCACCGCGCATCTGCACGTCGAACGGGCGCATGCGGAAAGGAGGCAAGGACTCGGGATAGAGGGCGCGCACGGCATCATAGAAGTCAGCCGGGAAGCGGATCTCGACCACGTCGACACCGTCTTCGAGCTGCTTTCGGGCATCAAGAATCAAGTCTTGATGAGCCTTGGAGACCTTCTCAAGATCAAAGTTGTTCTTGGGCTCAAGCACGTTGAAGATGCCCAAGCGACGGTCGGCCGCCTCGCGCACCACAGCAAAGGCCTCGGGCAAAAGGTCATCAAGCGTCGCGCCCTTCTCCAGGCGCTCGCGGAATTCCACCGTCTTGTGCGCCAGCTCATCGTCGTGCAGCGCCCGAAGGCTCGGCTCCAAGGCGGCGATCTGCTCCACTTCGGGAGTGAGCTTCTTGTTGTAACGCTCGTGGGGCGTTCCAAAGAACTTGGTGAAGATACTGTCGAGAATCATGGGTCCCGCTTTGTGACGTCCTAATTGGGGGAAATGCCCCCCGTGGAAATACCGGAAAGCCGAAAATATACCGCTCTTGCGCCGCTTCCCCCAGAAAGCTTTGAAACTCGCCAGCACTGGCCAACCATTTGCATCTTGGAAGGCACTCCTCTTCGGCGGAAAGGAAAGTTCTCTGCACGTCTTGATCTGGACATTGCCGGCGCTCTTTTCCGCCGCAACCGAACCGGCCACAACCGACTCCATCGCCTCGCCCACCGATTCCCTGACAGTCTTTCGCGCTCCGGCCACCGTGGTTCATGGCCAGCGGCGTCCAAGCACCAAGGTTGATTCCCTGACTTGGACTCGCCCCTCCCCGCTCGGGACGGCTGGCGCCGTGGAAGCTCTGCGCGAACAGCCGGGCGTAAGCAGTGAAGGAGAATTTTCGGGGAAGTTTTCTGCCAGCGGCATGCCTACCGAAGGCAGCGCCGTCACCTGGGAAGGAGCCCAGATCCTCTGGCCCTGGCACTTCGGAGGGCTCTTCGGGAACCTCGACGAATGGAGCACCGGCAGCGTGGACTGGCACGAACCGGGCGACGGAAGCGCTCCCGACCAAGGCGGCGGCTGGCTCGAGACGAAGAGCCGCGCCTGGCCAGATTCCGACGGCGTCCACGGCGGCGTGCGCCTGGGCTACGTGGCAGGAGGACTTGCCAGCTGGGGACGCCACGGCAACTGGGGATGGCAGTTCGGCTACCGACGCACCTGGCTTGACGGAGCCCTAGACTTGGCGCAGCATGAAGGCTGGACCGACCAAGATCTGGCAGTGCGCTTTCAGGACGCCAACGCGGCCATTTCTTGGCAACACGGCCCCTGGAAGGCTTTGGTGGGATGGTTTGGAAGCGAAGACACGCTCGGAATCCAAGTGGACACCTCAAAAAACGCCTTCGCCTGGCGAAACATGGCGGTTCCGACCCGTCTTTCCTGGCAGCAAGGCGATTGGGAGGCCGAAGTCCAAGCCTCTTGGTCACGCTATCGCCGCTTTGATGGCGACCTAGACATGCAGGACACCCTTGGGCTGACACGCCTTGGAGGCCGCCTCGAACGGCATTGGGGCGGCGGCACGGCCATGGAACTGGGACTGCGAGCCGACCTTTGGCGCACCGGACACGGCACCGCCTGGGACAGTCCGAAGCTCGATTTCACCTTGCGACGGCGACTGGAAGCGTTCTTCCCCTACCTCCAACTGCGGCAGAACTTTGGGAAACTCTCCCTGCAGGGATGGGCCAGCCTCGTCCATAGCCAGAACGACGAAGCCGCGCCTCAAGCTGGCCTTGGGATCGCATGGAGAGACGGCAACTGGATGCTGAAGGCCGATGCTGAACGCAAGCTCGTAGTGCTAACGCAGTTCGACCAGTCGAAGTTTGACCTTGACCTTTCTCCCGCCTGGGTAATCTTGCCGGGAAGCTCTCCTCGCACCACCCTCTTCCGTCTGGAGGCCGAGCACACCACAAGCTTCGATGCCTTGGGAAACCCAGCACGGCTACGCTTGGGGAGCATCGGTTGGTTGCGCACCTTCGAGGATCTCTGGGGTTGGAACATCCGTTCCGATCGCCTTGCCGGAAGAGACGAATTTCTTGCTTGCCGCAACCATGGCTGGGGAAGCGGCTTGGAGATCCATGGCGACCTTGCCTGGGGCCGCCTGAATCTCTCGGGGCGCTACGCCTTGGCCGCCAACGTCCTGGCCGACACCACCGCAATTTCGCGTTGGGCCCCCTGGGACCAACGGCAGCAAGGCGAGGCCCGCCTTTCATGGCGCTGGAAAGGAACGTCTCGTCCAGCCCCAGGGACGTTTCACTGGGAATCGGCTCTTGTCGTCAATGCATCTACGGGAGTATCCCGCACCCGCTTTACCAGCTGGAGCTATACCGATTCCGAACGCGACCTCAATGGCCCCTACACCGAATCCGGGAACTACCTGCGCACCACAAGTCGCGTTCCCTATCTCCGAGTCGATCTCACGCCGCTTGAGTTGGGGCGGCAAGGCCGCTGGTGCGCCTGGTGGACCCTTGTCAACCTGACAAACGAGACGAATCTCTTGGGCTGGTCGAAGTTTGACGACGAGGATCCCGCCCACGCCATCTCCCAGCTTCCCTTCCTTCCGGTGGTCTTCGGTGCTCAAGTCGAGTTCTAACCTGCTGCTCCTGGGCGCGCTCCTATCGGGCTGCGCCGCCCTCGAGACCCCGCTTCCCTCAAATGCCAGCGGAGCCGAGATCCGCGCCTCTTTGACGGGATTTGTCAAAGTTGGAAGGGCTCCATACGTCATCTTATCCCGCCCCCTGGACGCGGATGCAGACGCGGAGATAGGTGAGCAATGGGAATGGATCGACCAAGCCTCCAGCCGCTTCGTCCTAGAAGGAAGAGGCCGCGGCGACACCCTCCTGAGAGACTCCCTTTCCGAACTGAACGTCCAGTATTGGCTGCGGGACTCCCTGTCCTGGAACGGCAACAGCTGCTTCCTAAAGCGCGGCTGGCGCCTGCACGGACGGCTGCGCTGGAACGCCGCCATCCCCATGGCCACCGCTGCCGCCCTCTGGAACGTGGACAGCTTCGACTTCCGAGCCGACAGTTCTGAAGTGCTGCACATGCGGCGCGACACTCTCGTGGGGGAGCTGCCTCTGCGCTGGCCACAGCTAGCACATTCCTCGACAGCGCAGCGCCAAAACTGGGCGGGATATCCAGCGTTCCTGACGTCCCTAGTCGAAGAATGGGACTCGCTCTGCCGCGTCCGTAAGACAGATTCTGTTATCCTATGGGGAAGCCACGGTTCAGAAGTCTCTCGTCCCCTAGACACCACAGCGCTACGCCTGCTGCTGATGGATTCCGCCACCGCCAGTGTCCACCTTGCCGCCGGCGACACCATCTATCCTCCCCTTGGCCGCACCGCCACGCTATGGGCGGCGCTGAAGACTCCCGCGATCATGCCAATCCTGCGCTGGGCCGAATCGGGTCAGAGGTGGCCTTTTTTTCTTCCAACCGACACCGTGGCATGGACCAGCGCCCACGACGCCCCGCTTCCGCAAGTTCCCTTCCACATCGGGACCAATGAAGCCGTACCATGCGGCCTCACCTGGACCACGATCCAGTTAGCCGGAACCTGCGCCGCCTTTCGGGACTGGCAGCGCGTCAACGCCACCACGCGCGACCAGACGCCGGTCGGGAACGTCGCCCCCTTCGACGGCTACTTCTGCACCCAGACACTCGACACCATCTCCTTCCCCGAAGGAAACCTGCAGTCTTGCTACACCTACGACTAGATGTCATCCACATCGGCGTCACCCAGCAGCCGCGAATTCCAACGGCAGTTCCAACTGAGCTCCAGCGTGCGCTCCCTGGGGCTGGGCAACCGTGACGCCCAGAAGGCGCACCGGAACACGGCCGGCCTCGGTGAGCTCCAAAAGCGGCAAGACTGCCTGCGACAATTCCCGTCCGTCCGTCAGCGGAAAGGCCAGGGTGCGCGAGCGGGTGACTTGACGGAAATCGGCATATTTCACCTTGAGCACGGCGGTGCGCCCCTCGAAGCCGCTCTCGGCCACCTCACCGGCCACCTTGTCGGAGAGCCGCCGCAGGAAGCCACGCATCCATTCGAGGTCGGTGACATCGCTCGGAAAGGTGTCTTCGCTTCCCAGCGAACGCCGCACCCGGTGCGGCTCCACGGCCCGTTCGTCGATGCCGTGCGCGAGCCGCCAGAAGTGGCGCGCTGCGCGGGCCCCAAAGTGCCGGGCAAGCAACCCTTCGTTCCAGCCGGCGAGATCTCCCCCGGTGTACACCCCCAGTCGCTCGAAGTTGGCTTGGGTGACCTTGCCCACCCCGAAGAAAGCCCCGATAGGAAGCCGCTCCAAGAAGGCCGTCGCGGCCTCGGGGCGAATCACCGTGAGACCATCGGGCTTTCTCCAATCGGAAGCGCATTTTGCCAGGAACTTGTTGTACGAGACGCCCGCCGAGGCCGAAAGTCCCGTCTCCAGGCGAATGCGACGACGGATCTCCTGAGCAGTGGCGGTAGCGCTTGACAGACCGCACCGATTTTCGGAGATGTCGAGGTAGGCCTCATCTAGCGAGAGCGGTTCCACCAAATCGGTGTATTCCCGGAAAATGGCGCGAATTTGCCGCGAAACCTCGGCATAGGCGGCAAAGCGCGGCGCCACGAAGACCGCCTGCGGGCAAAGCCTTCTAGCATGGGCGCAGGGCATGGCGCTGTGGATGCCATAGCTGCGAGCCTCGTAGCTTGCCGTACACACGACCGAGCGGCTATCGGGAGCCCCACCCACGACTACCGGGCGCCCCCGCAGCTCGGGAAAGTCCCGCTGCTCCACCGAGGCGTAGAAGGCATCCATGTCTACATGTACGATCCGGCGCATG
>DAIPHW010000132.1:0-5725 GCA_036771135.1 Fibrobacterota bacterium
CGCGCCTGGCCGTCGCCGCCGAGTGCCGCGACGGAAGGCTTGCCGTGCTGCGGGTGCCGGAGCTCTCGCTGGGACGCGCCCTCAGCGTGGTGCAGCCGTCGGGGCGCACGCCTTCGCCGGCGCTGGCTGAGTTTCTGTCGCTGCTTACTTCTTGAGGAAGCGGTTGTCGGCGTGCATGGCGCCCTGGCGCACCGTGGGACTTTCCAGCCAGCCGCGCTTGGCTTCGGGGAAGGCGTCGTACTCCGGGATGTAGGGCTTGATCTCCAGGAGCGGCGAGCCGTCCAGGATGTCGAGTCCCGTCACATGGACAAACCGTCCGCGCACCGAGAGAAGTTTTACGCACGAGACGCCGATGGGATTGGGGCGTGCCGGGGCGCGAGTAGAAAAAAGTCCTCGTTCCACGGTGTCGCGGTAGGGAAGGACCTTCGGCACGGCGGGCTTGCTGCGATGGATCCAGAAGTAGACCCAGATGTGGGTGAGGCCGTCGAGATCAGCTAGCGCTTCTTCCCACTGGGGAACGATTTCCAGGCAGCCGCGTCCGCCCTTTCTCGAGACGAAGACCTCCTCGCGATCGTCTTCGGGGCCTCCCTGCCAGCCGCCCTCCTCCAACCAGGCTGCGTAGGGCTGCACCGGCGTGCCTTCGGGCACGAGCCAAGGGCTATGGACGGTTCCGATTGGTTCAAGCGTCATGGACATGAAGATCTCCTAATAGTGAACAAGGAAAGATGCTTACCTTCCGCATCACTTTCGGGGTGTGTTGCTTCCGATGCGTTGCTTCAGGCCAGCAGGACGTCGAGGCGTTCCGTCTCGTTTGGATAGAGATCGGCCGGAACGGCCGGAGCTCCCTTGGCCTTGCATACCAACCAACGGGCGCACTGGGAGTTGTCGTCGCGGCAGTAGCGCTTCTTCATGGACTCGGCAGCGGCCGAGATGCGGGCCATGTGGTCGTTGAAGAACACGCAGCGCGGAAGGGAAGGGCAGTCGGCCATGGTGGAATTCCTTTGAATGGGTGCAACTTGCGGTATTTACAAGCCTACCATCTTTTCACCCCCCCGGCAGCCCCTTGGAGCCCTCCACATTCAAGAAATGCTCTTCCTGATCGTCTCGCATAGGCTTCTCAGCTGTTCTTGGAGTGCCGGTGGCGCCGTCTCGAGGACGGGGCTTCCGGAGAATTCCGCTTCGACGAAGGCTTCGTCGCGAGCAATGGCGCCGAGAAACTGCGCTCCGGCCTGCTGCGCCAGTTCCTGCACGTCCAGCATGTCTTGTCGCGAGGAGCGGTTCCCCACGACATCCACGGGAATGCCGAATTGCCGGGCGAGTTCCAGTACCCGTGCCGCGTCGTGGAGGCCGCTGGCTCCCGGCGCCACCACGAGCAGCACCTTGTCGGCTCCCGAGAGGCTCGAGATCGCGGCGCAGCCGATTCCCGGAGGACCGTCGGTCCAGATCCAGTCGGCGCCCAGTGCCTTGGCGGTCCGGCGTCCTTCCTCGCGCAGGAAGGCCACGAATCTTCCGGAATTCTCCTCCCCCGGAAAGAGGCGCGCGTGGACGAGCCTTCCCCACCGGGTCGCCCGATGCTCCCAGGTCCCGGTGGCGATTCTCTGCATTCGCAGCGCTTGTGCGGAGCAGCTCTGGACGCAGGCACCGCAGCCCTCGCAGGCGGCGGGATCCACCTTGGGATGCCCTTGTTCCATGACGATAGCTCCGAAGGCGCAGACCTTCGCGCAGCGTCCACAGCTTCGGCAGGTCTCTGGGTCGAGCACGGCCACCTGCCGTCCCAGGTGAATCTCTCCATGGATGCGCGAGCCTCCCACCAGCAGGGCGAGATCGGCGGCGTCGACATCCGCGTCCACGGCGAGGGCGCTGGGCGTCAGGGCGAACATGGCGGCCGTGATGGATGTCTTTCCGGCTCCTCCCTTGCCGCTGAGGACGACGATTTCCTTCATGCGCAGGCCTTTCGGATGCTCTGCCAGATTCCCAAAAAGAGCGCCTCGCGTCCCGTCGCTTCAAGGTTTCGGGAAGGATTGGCGATGGCGGCGTCTTCAGGCACGGTCCCGAGGATGGCGACGTTCCGGGCCCGTGCGAGGTCCCGCACCAGCGCGTCCCCGCGGGCGGTGGAGCGGTTGATCACGATTCCCGTCGGCACGGAGGCGCGCTGCGCCATCTCCAGGGCGAGCGCGAGGTCGTGTACTCCCATCGGGGTCGGCTGCGCCACCAGCAGGCAGAATCGCGCATGCCGTACCACCATCATGGCCGAGCAGGCGCATCCCGGAGGTCCATCGACAAGAACTGTCCTGGTGTCCTTTGCCGCTAGCTCCATGGCTGTCCTGATGGCTTCCGTGGCGCGGGGCTGTCCCACCTCTAGACGCGATTCCAGCAGGGCGAGCCCGGGGCCGGCATCCGCGCTTGTGAGCGTTCCGATGGGCCTTGCTGTGTTGGAGATTGCCTGTGCCGGACAGAGGCGCGCACAGAGCCCGCAGCCGTGGCAGAGCGATGCGGAGATCGAGACTGCCGGCCTCTTCCAAGTGATGGCGTTGAAGGCGCAAGCGTCCACGCAGCGTCCGCAGGCGCGGCAGAGGGAAGGGTCGACGCTGGCGACGCTGGCCAGGATCGGTTGCATCCGCCTTCCGGAAAGGGAGAGCAGGAGCGCCGCGTTGGGCTCCTCGGCGTCGGCGTCGACGAGCAGGACCTCGCCTTCTCGCGCAGCGGCTTGGGCAAGCCGCACCGCAAGAGTCGTCTTTCCGGCCCCTCCCTTGCCGCTGAGGATCGCGACAGGCCCCTGGATCACGCATCTCCCCGCGAGCGGTGCCAGGTCTCGAAGGCCTCTTGGCAACTGCCTTGCATGTTTTCTACGACCTCGATGCCGGCATCCTGCAGGGCTGCCATGGCCTTGGGGCCGACCTTTCCCGCCAGCAGCACCGTAACGCCGTGGCGCGCAAGGACATTGGCGGCATCGCGTCCGGCCCCGGATTCCAGGAGATCGGGATCGCGGGGGATCGCCTCCCACTCGCCCCCGGAAGAATGCAGCAGGAGCCAGCGGCAGCGTCCGAAGCGGGAATCCACCTCGTCGCCCGGATTGGGGCCTTGCGAGGGAACGGCGATGCGGGGCGTGGAAGCCTTGGTAGCTAGGGATGTCGTGTCCATGAGATTTCCTTTGGAGGGGTGCGCGGCGCCGCGAAGAGCGCTCAGAATGTCAGGATCTGTCCGACCCTGCCGTAGGCGATGGACTGCTCGAGAAGGGTCGCCAGGCGAGACGATGCGTCCCATCCGCTGCAGTGCGTCGGATGGAAGCTGGCTAGTCCCATGGACTTCAGGCCCCGGGCAATCTCGTGCAGGGCCGGCTCCGGTGCTGATTCTAGGTGAAGGCCTCCGACCAGGGCGAGAAGCCTGCGGCCGGGGAATTCCTTTGTCAGGAAGGCCAGGAGGTTGGCGATGCCGAAGTGGGAGCAGCCGACCACGGCGACCAGGCCGTCCGGCGCCTCCAAGACGAGCGCCTGTTCCTCGGGGACGTCGTCGGGGACATCAAGAAGGGCGCTGCGCCACAGTCCCGCATGGCTCCACTCGGGACGGATGCCCGGGATGGGGCCGGTGAGCCGGACGCCTTCGGCCAGGTCCCGCGGGCCCGAGACTTCTTCCCAGCGCTTGCGGTCCTGGACGAGCCGCTGTCGCACGGCCTGGGGAAGGGCGATGTCGCGGGCACCGTCGCCGCGTCCGTGGAAGCGGGGCAGCAAGGCTCCCTCGGGGATCCAAAGGCGGGCCGAACTTTCGTCCATGGCTCGCAGAAGAGCTCCGCCGTGGTCCCAGTGGCCGTGGCTCAGGACGATGTGGTCGAGCTGGGAAAGCTTGACATTCAAGGACTGCGCGTTGTGCGCCAGCACCTCGCCGGTCGCCCCCGTGTCGAAGAGGATCCTCCCGAAGGGACCTTCTACCAGG
Organism: Fibrobacterota bacterium; assembly: GCA_036771135.1. Lineage (GTDB taxonomy): Bacteria > Fibrobacterota > Fibrobacteria > UBA5070 > UBA5070 > JBDKGV01. The sequence goes on from DAIPHW010000132.1 coordinate 3,931, forward strand.
AGCGAGAAGCCGTGCTGCGCCACGAGGCCCGGAGCGCGCACGAAATTGTCGACCAGCGTCGTGAGGCGGATCAGCCGTTGCAGTGGCACACGTGGCCTTCCTCGTGCTCGTGTGCGCTTTCGCCGTCGTGGCCTTTGCACAGCGCCTCCCCGGGAGCCAGTTCCACCACCTTGGCAAGGCCCGAGAGGAAGGACTCCAGCACCTTGGCTGGGTCTTCTTCCTGCACTCCAGCCAGCACCTTGATGCCGTGCTTGGCCATACCCTGGGCGGCTCCGCCCCCGAGGCCGCCGGCCAGCAGCACCTCGACGCCTTGTTCTGCCACCCAGGCTCCAGCCGAGCAGGTGCCAGAATCTGGATACGGCCGCTCGCCCAGGCTGGTGGCGATGCCTTTATCCTGGTCGACATCGTAGAGGCGGAGCGCTTGGGCGCGGCCATAGTGAAGACTGAATTTGCCGTCGGCGATGGGAAGAGCGATGCGCATGGTTTTTCCGTTGGTTCGATGAGTGTGGGTCTTCGGGTTCCCGAAGGATTTAATAGATGCAAAATACATCTAAACTCGCTTTCGTGAGTATGGAATTGAAATGGATGTCAAAAACATCTTATTGGCCTAGATTTTTCTCATGGAATACGCCAAGGCCTGCTTCGAAGATCACTCTCAGCCGCTTCAGGAGCGCGTCTCCCGCGAGGCGATTCGCCGGCTCTATGAACTGCCGCTTCCCGAGCTCTTGTTTCGGGCTCATTCGATCCACCGGGAGCACTGGAACCCCTTGGAAGTGCGCATGTCCACTCTTGTCTCGGTCAAGACTGGCGCTTGCCCCGAAGATTGCGCCTATTGCGCCCAAAGCTCCCGTTACGAGGATTGCGTTCCCTTCCAGCCCATGATGAAGGTCGAGGAGGTCCTGGAGACGGCACGGGCTGCCAAGATCGCCGGCTCGACGCGCCTATGCATGGGGGCTTCGGGGCGGAGTCCTCGCGAAGGACGAGAATTTGAGGCGGTGCTGGCCATGATCCGCGGCGTGAAGGATCTGGGGATGGAGGCCTGCGTGACGCTGGGCATGCTGTCTGACGATCAGGCGCGGCGCCTAAAGGAGGCTGGTCTCGACTTTTACAACCACAACCTGGACACCTCGCCGGAATACTACGCGAACATCATTTCCACCCGCACGTACCAAGATCGCCTGGACACCTTGGAACGGGTGCGGGCCCACGGCATCCGCGTCTGCTCCGGTGGCATCCTGGGCATGGGGGAGACGCGCGAGGATCGCGTGGGCCTTCTGCATGCCTTGGCAAACCTTGCCCAGGCTCCCGATTCGCTTCCCATCAACCGCCTGATGCCCATGCCGGGAACGCCGCTGGCCGAAGCCGAGCCTCTGGACGAACTGGAATTTGTCCGCACCGTGGCGGTGGCGCGCCTGCTCTTTCCCGCCACCCGCATCCGCCTGGCGGCGGGCCGCGTCGACATGGCTCCGGCCGTGCAGCTGTTGTGCTTTTTTGCCGGGGCAAATTCCGTCTTTGCCGGAGAAAAGCTGCTCACGGCCCCGGGCCCTGGGGAGAATGCCGACATGGCTCTCTTCGCTTCGCTTGGACTCAAGGTGGACGTGCGCGCGTATCGTTCGGAAAGTCGCTCCGAGCATCTGTAACTTTGGGGGCGTGACCGACGTCACACCCGAAAAGAAAGGGAGTCCACCGTGAAACGCTTTATTGCTGCGAGCCTTTTCCTCTCCGCCGTCGGGGCCTTTGCTGGTGCGCCCGAGACGCTAACTCCGCAGGCCGCCGACAGCCTCGTCAAGGCCTC
>DAIPHW010000132.1:5825-7025 GCA_036771135.1 Fibrobacterota bacterium
CAAGTGAGCCTCCCGACAAAATTTGACAGCCTGGCCGCCGGCTGGGAGGGAAATCCCGTCCACCTAGAGCGCACCCGCGCCATCGCCGCCGAGATGCGACGCCGCCTTCCGCTTGCCAAGGACTGGAAGGCCCTGGAGGTGGGCGCCGGGACGGGACTCCTTTCGGTGGCCTTGTGCGGCGAGCTGGGCGCCATCGACGCCGTGGACCTCTCGCGCGGCATGATCGAGGTGCTGGAGGCCAAGGTCCGCTCCCTGGGGATTTCCAACGTGCGGCCGATTTGTCAGGATCTGTCTCAGGGGGAGCTTCCTCAGGAGCGCTACCACCTGGCCTTCTCGCAAATGGCCCTGCACCACATCCCCGACACCGCCGCCATCCTCGCGCGGCTCCATGGCCTGCTCTTGCCGGGCGGACGCCTGGCCATCGCCGATCTCGACCAAGAGGACGGCTCCTTCCACGGCCCCGAGGAGCAGGTCCACCACGGCTTCGAGCGGACGGCCCTGCTGGACCTCGCGCGTGCGGCGGGATTTGGGGAGCTTGCCATCGATACGGTCTTCGTCCTGGCTCGGGACGGGCGGGACTATCCGGTCTTTCTGCTCACGGGGCGGCGCGAAGGTTAAAGGGCGCGCACGTCGGCGATGAAGCCTTCGAGCCCTTGGGCCAGGTTGCCCAGGAATTCGGCCCATTCGTCCAGGTGCTGGCGGCCCTTCTCGGTGAGGCGGTAGGCCTTGCGCCCGGCGCCGCGCGCGGAGGGAGTCCACTCGCAGCAGGTCATCCCCTGGGTCTCCAGAAGGTTGAGCGTCCGGTAGACCGCTGCCTTGTCGATGGTGGTCTTGGTGAGGGAGTGCGCGGCCAGGCGCTCCAGCAGGTCGTAGCCGCTGGCCTCGGGGGCGCGCGCCAGCTCCAGCAGGATGAGCGGCTCCACGAAGCGGTAGAGGTTTCCCATCGCGCAGCCGCAGCCGCCTTCGGGATGTCGCAGGCAGACGCGTCGTGGGCACTTCTTGACAGGCATGGGCGAATGATACTTCCTGAATCCGAAAATCCCGTCCGGGGCGACGATCGAGACGGCGCAGGAGCTATCATGGGCGGGCATGATCGCATCCGTCGTCGTCTATCCCATCTCGCCGCGCGTGGTCGCCGAGGCTGCCGCTCCCGAGAACCTGCCTCATCGCCACGACTACCAGGAAGTGGTGGTGCTCACG
>DAIPHW010000133.1:0-7015 GCA_036771135.1 Fibrobacterota bacterium
CAAACGGCAACCTAGTGCTGGAAGGCACCAAGGAAGTCGTCGTCAACGACGAGACCGAAACGCTCAAGGTTTCTGGAATGGCACGGCCGGAAGACATTGCTCCTGACAATACCATTCGCTCCAGTCGCTTGGCGCAGGCGCAGATCACCTATTCGGGCGAAGGCTCCGTCGCTGGTGCCCAAAGCCCAGGCGTCCTTGCGCGCCTCATGGATTGGCTCTTCTAATGCGCTGGCCCAACCTGATTTGGTTCTTCGCCCTGGTGGCGCTGCTTTCCCAGGCGAGCCAGGCGCAACTGGTGCGTTTGAAGGACGTCGCCCAGGTACAGGGGCTTTCGGACCTGCAATTGGTCGGCTACGGCTTGGTGGTCGGGTTGCAAGGCACTGGCGACGGCAGTTCCTCGGCCATCGCCAGCCAGTCGGTGCGCAACATGCTGCGCAACCTGGGACTAGAGATTGACCAGAAGCAAATTCGCTCCCGCAACGTCGCTGCCGTGATGGTCACGGCCAAGCTTGCTCCCTTCGCCAAGAGCGGTACGCGCCTGGATGTGTCGGTGAGCTCCTTGGGCGATGCGCGCTCGCTTTCCGGCGGGACGCTTCTGATGACGCCTCTCAAGGGCGCTGACGATGAGGTCTACGCCCTAGCTCAAGGGGCGCTCGGCACCGGAGGCGGCGTCTCCGAGGGCTTCGCCGGAGCTTCGTTGCGTCAGAACATCACTTCGGGAGGCGTGATTCCTTCTGGCGGCATCATCCAACGCGAAAACTTCGCCAATCGCCTCGATCAGGGACCGCTTCGCTTCGTGCTGACAAATCCTGACTTCACCACCAGCGAGGCCATGGCCGAAAGCATCCGCAAGGAGTTCGGCGCCGCCAGCGCCGTGGTCGAAGACGCCGCTACGGTGCGCTTCGAGGGGACCGAGGGAAATGCCGGGCGCGCCGCCCTCATCGCTCGCATCGAGAATCTCAAGGTGCAGGTGGCCAAGATCGCCCGCGTGGTGGTCAACGAGCGTACTGGCACTATCGTGGCTGGCTCCGAAGTGCGGCTTCAGGAGGTCGCGGTGACTCATGGAAACCTGACCGTCCGGGTCGAGCCCAACAATTCCGTATCGCAGCCGGGTGCGCTTTCCGCAGGCACTACGGCGGTCGTATCGAATCCTCGCATCGAGGCCCAAGAAGACAAGGGCCAGCTGCGGGTGATTCCTCAGAATGCCAACGTGGGAGAACTCGTCCAGGCGCTCAACGCCATGGGAGCCTCGCCCCGCGATCTCATCGCCATCCTGGAAGCCATTCAACGCGCCGGCGCTTTGCAGGCAGAGCTGGTGGTCATGTGAGGCGGCAATGGGAAAACGCCCCCGTTCGCAAGGCATGCGGACGGAGGGAAGCCTGCGGGCTTTCCGGGCACTCACGCAGGTCTTGTAGGCAAGGACGCCTCGAGAACTCAGTAAAGAATCGACAAGGAGGTTTCCACCATGCGCATCTATAACAACGTCAATGCGATCGTAACGCAAAACGCGCTCACGCAGACCAACACCGCGATGTCCAAGAGCCTCGAAAAGCTCTCGACCGGCCTTCGCATCAATCGTGCCGCCGATGACGCGGCTGGCCTTTCGGTTTCCGAAGGCTTGCGCTCGCAGATCCGCGGTTCGGAGCAGTCGCGCCGCAATTCCAACGACGCCATCGCCATGATGCAGATCGCCGAATCCGGCGCCCAAAGCATCACCGATTCGCTGCAGCGCATGCGCGAGCTGGCCATCCAGTCGGCAAACGGAACCTACAGCAACACCGAGCGCGGCTACATCCAGCAGGAATTCAACCAGCTCTCTTGCGAAATCACTCGCATTTCGCAGGCTGTGACCTACAACGGCATCTCGCTCCTGACGGATGCCGCGACCTTCACCTTCCAGGTGAGCGCCATGGGCACGGGTCCCGCCACCACCATCAGTTTCGTCACGTCCAACCTGATGTCCTGCTCCACGGGACTGGACCTCGCAAGCAGCGCCGTTTCCAGCCAATCGCTGGCCCAGGAGGCCATCGCATCCATCGACGTAGCGCTTGGCTCGGTGCTCAACCTGCGAGCCACCATTGGCGCTGTAATGAACCGCCTGGAAAAAACCATCGACGCCTTGGGCGTGATGATCTCGAACTACTCCGACGCCGAAAGCCGCATTCGCGACCTGGACTTCGCGACGGAAACCACGAAGTTCACCAGGAACCAGATCCTCACCCAGTCCGGCACCAGCATGTTGGCGCAGGCCAATCAGCTGCCGCAGGGAGTGCTTTCGCTACTCAAGTAGCGAGCATCTCTTTGACGACATCCGCCAAAAGGGCTCCTTCCTTCGGGAACGGAGCCCTTTTGCGTTTTAGCTGCCCAGTTGCAGGAAAAATTCGACAGCGGCCTTCTGCTGCTTGGAGACTTCCAGGTCGATCTCGCCCGGTTCGAGGCTGCGGTCGTGGAACCAGAACTCGAGATCGCTGGAAATCTGAGCCACTTCGGGCTCGTCGTTTCCCAGAAGGTCGCTGAAGGTGCCGATCCACAGCACATGGACTCTGCCGGACAGCGCTTCGTTGAGCTTGCTGCGGAATTGGTCGATCAGCCGCTTCTGGATGCGCCGCGTCGTCGCCAGCTTGCGCGTGGCCGAGACGATGGATTCCCTGGGAGCGTCTTGGGGCAGCCAAAGGGAAAGAAAGCGCTCTTCAATGAACAGAGTGAGCTCATCAAGACTCGAGAACCATAGGGCGTCGCGGGGAGTTCCGTCCTCTGGAGAATCTGTGGGATCCTCGGTGATCAAGAACCACGAGTCGAAGGTGATGGGTGCTTGGCGGATGACCTCCACCAGCTGTTGGTCTGCGGTTTTCTGCCAACGGTATGCCATGACAAGAAAGATATCACGTAGGCGACGCCTTAGGCAGCCGTGTGTTTCAGCGACTGCGAATTTCGGCGCTCATGGAGCCGCGAGAACGCAAAAGTCGCGGGTCGGCACCGAAGGCATGGATCTTGGATTGGCGTCGCTGGCATTCGGTTCGTGTGCCGTAAAAAACCGTGGTTTCGCCAGATAAATCCACTTCCACAGCGCAGCGGAAGGCGGATTCTTTGGAAAGACCGCAGCAGTGCATGAGCATCTCGACCACGTAGTCGTAGGTGTGGTCGTCGTCGTCCAGCAGCACCACTTTCCACTGCGGTGCCAGTTCCGTGGCCTCCAAGGTCTGGACGCCGAATTCAGATTCCGGTTGTTCCGTCATGAACGTCCACCCAGGAGATGGTTCCACAGCGCGTCCCAAGCTTCTTGCTGGGCGCCGGCCTGGAAGGGACCCAGTTCAAAGAGTTCGGCCATCCATTCGTTGATGGTGGCGATCTCCTGGCGCAGGAAGAAGGCCTGGCGGCTTTCTACCAGCACGAAGTCGTCCAGTGCCTCGCGCGGAAGGTAGAGGAACAAGGGGTTGAAGTTGCGGTCTTCCTCGGACTCCAGCACCAGACGCGCGTAGCGGGCGAAGAATTCCTCGGAGAGGCTGCGCAGTTCTTCCTCGTGCTCGCCCAGAAGCTTCAGAAAGACGCCGCGGTCGGCACCCTTGAGCATCCCCACCAGGGCTGGCAGGAAATTGTCAGGAAGCGTCTGAGCTAAGCGCAGAATCGTTTCGGCGGGCAGCTGGGCCAGATCTTTCACCGACGCCAAGCGCTTTCCCGTAAGGCGGGAAAAGTGCATCAGGAGCTGCCGGACGACTTCTTCGGGAAGCTGCATTGGAAATAAGATAACCCGCGCGAGGCGGCTCGTGTTCAAGAGTTCAAGAAGCGGGAAGACAGAAATCCCAGTGGTCTTCATTGCGGTGGATGTTCAGGCCGAAGGCTTGGCTTGCGGCAGGACTTTCCAGCACCGTTTGGGCAGGACCTTGCGCTGCCACCCGCCCTTGGTCCAGCAGAATGGCTTGCCCGCCAGAACGGGCGCACAGATAGAGGTCGTGTACCGACCAAAGGATGGTGCGCCCTTCGGAGGCGAGCTCCTCGAAGAGGGCGAGCAGTTCCAACTGGTGCCGCAGGTCGAGTCCGGCAAGCGGCTCGTCCAAGAGCAGCAGGGTGGCTTCCTGTGCCAGGGCTCGGGCCAAAAAGACGCGCTGCAGCTCGCCGCCGGAAAGGGTAGTGGCTTCGCGGCGAATCAGACGGACCACGTCCAAACGCTCCAGGGCGGCCTCCACTTGCGCTTGATCTTCCTGCGACATGGGTCGGAACAGCCCAGTGTGGCAAAGCCGCCCCATGGAGACGATCTCCAAGACCGTCAGCGGGAGCAGCGGCGGTCGCAGCTGTGGCAGGTAGGCAAGCGTGCGGGCTACCCGAGAACGCGGCAATTTGCGCAGCCGCTGGCCTTCGAGACGCACCTCGCCGGCACTAGGAACAAGGCTTCCCGAAAGGATGCGCAGCAGGGTGCTCTTGCCGGCGCCGTTGGGGCCGAGCAGGGCTACGCGTTCGCCTTCCTCAAAACGACAGGAAATGTCCTGGAGGATGGATCGCCCAGGGACATCCACTCGCACCTGGCTGGCTTCCAGACGCACCGTCACATCAGGCCTCGGCGGGTGCGCGAGAGCAGCCATAGGAAGAAGGGCACGCCCAAGAAGGAGGTGATCACGCCCATCTGGATCTCGGCCGGCAGAAAGATGCGCGAGAGGGTGTCGCAGAGCATCAGGAAGACGCCGCCGCCCAGGGCCGAAAATGGCACCAGCCGACGAGCTCCGGCACGGCGCATCCAACCACGCAGGGCATGGGGGACGATGAGCCCCACGAACCCTACCGGCCCGCACACGCTCACGGCCGCTCCGGTAGAAAGTGCCGCCGCCCCCAAGGCTAGCCAGCGGGCGCGGTTTACGGGTACGCCCACCGAAAGGGCGTGCTCTTCGCCTAGCGACAGAGCATCGAGCCAGCGGGAAAGCAGCCATAGGATGCCAATGCCGCACAGAGCCGGCCCGATTTCTTGCAGCAGATGGCTCCAGGTGCGCGCCTCGGCGCCGCCCGAAAGCCAGAAGACAAGACGTGTCAAATCGCCGGTGCGGGCAAGCAGCAGCGCCACGCCCACCAAGGCGGCGCACAGGTTGGAGATCGCTACGCCGGTGAGCAGAGTGACGGCGAGGTTGGGGCGCCCGCCCAGATGCGAAAGCAACCACACCGCCGAGACTTCGATGAGCGCGCCGAAAAAGGCCGCTACCGGGAGATAGGCCGCCTGCTGAGGGCGAAGGAGTAGCCAAGCCACGGCGGCAAGCGAGGCGCCGGAGGAAATTCCCAAGAGCGAAGGGTCGGCTAGGGGATTGCGGAAAAGCCCCTGCAAGGCGGCACCGCTCGCTGAAAGGGCGGCTCCGGTCAGGGCCACGACCAGGAGACGCGGCAGGCGGATGTTCCACACCACGTGGCAGGCCAGGTCATCGCCCCATGGGCCGCTTTGCAAGGCGGCCAAGGCCTGCGCCGCCGAAAGCGAGGAGCTTCCCCACAGGAGGCCGGCGGCCAGAACGAGGACAAAGCCCCCCAGGAGCAGGGCGAAGGTGCCGCGGGAGCTCATCTCAGGCGCGACTGTTCCACAGCGATTCGGAGACGCCAGCGCGCAAGTTCTCGAAGCGGGCAGCCACGAAGAGCCAGTCCGAAAGGCGGTTCAGGTAGCGGATGGTCCATGGCGAGACGGCTTCGTTGTGCGTGAGCGTTGCCAGCCGCCGCTCGGCGCGCCGGCACACGGCACGGGCCAGATGCAGCTGGGCTGCGGCTGGAGATCCGCCCGGCAGGATAAAATTCTTCAGGGCGCCGAGTTCGCCGTTCATGGCGTCAATGGACGTCTCCAAGGTCGTGACGTGGCGTTCTTCCACCTTGGGGAGCCCGTCCGTGAACTTTGCCTTGTCCTCTTCGCGAAAGCAGAGGTCGCTTCCCAAGTTGAAGAGCACGTTCTGAATTTCGATGAGGCGTTTGGCCAAGTCGGCATCGGAGGTGCCCAGAGAAAGGACGGCTCCCAACACGGCGTTGAGCTCGTCGACGGTCCCGTAGGCCTCGACCCGCACGTCGTCCTTGGCGACGCGTTGGCCTCCTCCCAAAGAGGTCTCACCGCTGTCGCCGCCGCGCGTATAGATCTTGGAAAGAGTGGGCATAGGCCACAAATTACCTTAACAACTGCCTGCTAGATTGCTGGCATGCACAAGACCATCCGCTGGGGAATCCTGGGCTGTGGCCACATCGCCGGAAAGTTCGCTAGCGACCTGGCACTGGTCCCGGATGCCAAGCTGGTGGCAAGCTATGGACGCGACCTCAATCACGCCGAGGCATTTGCTGCCCGTCATGGAGGTCGCGCCTATGCTGACCGTGAGGCGTTTCTTGCCTCTCCGGACATCGACGTGGTCTACATCGGGACGCCCCACAGCTGTCATGTCCCAGACACCCTCGACTGCCTGGAGTTCGGCAAGCCGGTGCTGTGCGAAAAGCCCTTCGCGCTTTCGCTGGACGATGCGGATGCCGTGATCGCCAAGGCCGCCTCAAAGCGGCTCTTCCTGATGGAAGCCTTGTGGACGCGCTTTTTGCCCGATTTTGTGGAAGCTGATCGCCTAGTCCGCGACGGTGCTCTTGGAACGCCGCATCTTCTGTGCGCTGATTTCGGCCTTGCCGTCCGCTTCAATCCAACCTCGCGACTTTTCGATCCGGCTCTGGGGGGCGGGACGCTGTGGGACATCGGCATCTACCCGCTTTTCTTGGCGCGTCATTTTCTGGGAAATCCCGATTCCCTGGAAATGACGGCGACGCTTGGAAGCACTGGGGTGGACGAGCGACTTTCGCTCTCTCTGGCCTGGAAAAACGGCTCCCTGGCCCATCTGCTCACGAGTTTTCGCGAAGCCACGCCCTGTCGCGCTCTCCTCTACGGATCGTCTGGGACGCTTGCCTTCGAGCCGATGTTCCACACGCCCACCGACCTCGTACGGACCGATGCCGCGGGCGTTGCGCGTCGAGTCGAGTTCCTGCGTGAGGGCTTCGGCTACCAACACGAAGCACTCCATGTAGACGAGTG
>DAIPHW010000134.1:0-6992 GCA_036771135.1 Fibrobacterota bacterium
CTCCGCTGGAGCTCAAGAAGCTGAAGGCTTTGAACAGCGACTTCGACAAGGTGCTTTTCGGTGGCTGGGCCTTCTTCCTGCGCGCCGACGTGTGGTTCCCCAAACTCTGCGAATTCGTGCTGTGGCTCTTGACCTGGTTCCACGGCATCTTGCCCAACTACGGCGTGGCCATCATCCTGCTCACCCTGGTGGCGCGTTCAATTCTCCTGCCGCTCACACTGCGCCAGTCTCGCCAAGCCAAGCGCATGGCGGCCGTCATGCCGGTGATCAAGCCGCGCCTGGAAGAAATCAAGAAGCGCTACAAGGACGATGCTCGCAAGCAGCAGGAAGAGACCATGAAGGTCTACGCCGAGGCGGGCATCAATCCGCTGGCGACCTTGGCTGGATGCCTGCCGCTACTCCTGCAGATGCCCATTTTCATCGCCCTCTACACCGTACTGGGACGCGCCATTGAGCTGCGCGGGCAGCCCTTCTTCGGCTGGATGACGGACCTCGCCCATTCCGACGTGGTTTTTGCGGCCGTCAAGATCCCCTTCATCTTCCCGATGGGTATCACCATCCTGCCGATTTTGATGGCCGCCTCCATGTTCTTCCTGAACAAGCAGACCATCAAGGATCCACAGCAGCAGGCCATGGTCTACATCATGCCGCTGATGATGCTCGTCTTCTCGGGCAGCATGCCCTCCGGATTGGTGCTTTACTGGACCGTCTCCAACGTCTATTCGATGGTGCAGACCATGGCCATCAATGTTGGTGAGGTTCCTGCCTCGCTTGCCCAGTCGACTCCGGCCCTCAAGAAGGGCAAAGGCAAGCGCTAAGTGACGGCGGCGATGTCGACCATCGCCGCTCCTGCGACCGCTCCGGGCCGGGCCGCGATCGCCATGGTGCGGCTTTCTGGTCCTTTGGTGGAGGCGCTCATCGCCTCCCGAGTCGGGCGTGCGCTGGAGCCTCGGCGAGCTACGCGGGTGCACTGGCGCGATCGCGAGGGGCACGACCTGGATGACGCCGTGGCGGTCTTCTGGAAAGGGCCTAAGAGCTACACCGGCGAGGATGTGCTGGAGCTTTCGTTGCACGGCAATCCGCTGCTCGTGCGCACCGTACTCGCCGATCTTGCGCTTGACGGGGTGCGTCTGGCGGCTCCCGGCGAGTTTACTCGTCGCGCCTTGGAACACGGGAAGTTGTCGCTATCCCAGGCCGAGGCGGTGGCTGCTGTCGTTGATGCCGAGACTCGCTCGGGACTGGCGGCGGCGCGACACCAGCTTTCCGGTGGCCTCGATGAGGTGGCCCGCACGCTGCGCGGTCGTCTCCTGGAGGCCTCGGCCCTCTTGGAACTTGAGACAGATTTTGCCGAGGAGGAGGCCGTTCCCGACGCCTCGCGGGTGTTGCCTTCGCTGGAAAGTTCCCTAGCTTCGCTAGATCACTTGCTTGCCGGGCAGGAGCGTTTGCTGCGACAGAATCTGTCGCCACGGGTGGCGCTGGCGGGGCGTCCCAACGCCGGCAAGTCGAGCCTGGCCAACGCCCTTTTGGGGGAAGATCGTCTCCTTGTCTCGCCGCAGCGGGGGACCACTCGCGATTGGGTCGAGGTTCCGCTGGTCTTTCCCGAAGGTGTGGTGACGCTGGTAGATACGGCCGGGCTGGGTACGGCCCAGGACGAAATCGATGCCGTGGCCCAAGAACGCAGCCGCCGGGAACTGGAACGGGTGCAATTGGTGCTGGTGCTTGTCGAGGCAGGACGGAAACTGGCGCCTGACGAGGAAGCCTTGCTATCGCTGGGAGGGCGTCCGACGCAGCTCTTGCGCACCAAGGGGGATTTGCATCCTGATGGTTGCGATGCCCTTTCGGTGCATACCGGGAAAGGCTTGCCGGAGCTGCGACAGCGGTTGCAAGCGCTTCTGAAGGGCGATGAAGGCTTTGATCCGACTGCGGTGGCCTTGGGGACGGCGCGACAGCGCGACAGTGCCCAGGAGGCTCGCTGCGCTCTTTCCGACGCTATTGCAGAGGCGCGTGCGGGACGCGTGGAGCTAGCCGCTCATCATGTGAGACATGCCCAGGCTGCGCTTGCTGAGCTGGTCGGGGAGACGACGGACGAGGAACTTCTGGAAACGATCTTCTCTCATTTTTGTATTGGCAAATGAACATGAATGCACCTTGGACAGCCACCTTCGGCGATCGCTTCCTGGCCTTCTTGCGCCAGGCCATTCCCTTTGCGGAATTGCGGCACAACTCGTTAATGCCCCAGACGCGCGTGCTATCCTGGACATGCCCTTGGGAGGCGCCCGACAAGGCGCGGCGTTCTCGCAGCTTTTCCGATGGCACCTCGCTTTCGCTTCGCACCCCACTGATCTTAGCGGCCGGCGCCAACAAGGCGGCGCGCTGTCTGGATGCCTTCGCAAGCGTGGGCTTCGGTGCCGTGACAGTGGGGACGGCCACGCTCCGGCCACGCCAGGGAAATCCACTGCGACCGCGCGCTAACACAGTGGAATCGCTCGGGGCCATCCAGAACGCCATGGGACTCAACAACCCCGGCATTGAGACGTTGGCGCGTCGCGTCGAGGCTTCGCGTCCTGCTTGCGAAGCGGCTGGGGTGCTAGTGGGATTTTCTGTCGCAGAAGACCCGTGCCTAATTGCCGGCGAAGATCCTGACGCCAACCTGCTTGGCTGCCTTGTCCGCGCCTATGCTGTGGCCGACTATCTGGAAGTCAATCTCTCCTGTCCCAACACCGGGCACGAACGGCTCGACCAGGCCTGGGAGCGAGTGGAACGTCTGCTTGGCAAGATCTCAGAGTTTCGCGAGCGGGAGTCGCGTCGCCTGCCCATCTGGATCAAGCTCTCGCCCGACCTCACCGACGAGGGGCTCGGCTCAGCCATAGAGTCGGTGGCCCGCAGCGGTTTGACAGGAACTGTTCTTGCCAACACCTGGCCGGCTGCCCACGGCTTCTGGCCCGACGGCACGCAACTGCCACGGCTTTCCGAGGTGGGACGTCCTGGGCTGCGCGGCGGCCTCTCGGGGCGTCCGCTCTACGGCCACACCCTGGAACGTATTCGCCTGGCGAACCGCTTGGCGCCTGGGCTCTCGCACCTGGCCTCAGGTGGGGTAGAGACGGGGACGCAAGTCAGGGAGCTTCTGGAGGCCGGCGCTGACTTCGTCGAGGCTTATTCCGTGGTGGCTTTCCGCTGGCTGGCAGGGCGTAAGATGGTCGAGGAATTCTGCGGCTAGGACTTCCAGCTGGCCTGCTCGTCCAAGGCCTTGGCGCACAATTCTCGCGGCACGCCCATGCTGAGCAGCTCGCTGATCACGTCCCCCCCCATACCGGTGCGGGTGAGCGTTTCCGACAGATTTAGGACGGCGTCCTCGTTGCCGGGGCTTTGCCGGACGGCCTTGCGGAAGGCCTCCAGGCTCGCTTGGCGGAAGCTCTGACGCCAGTAGGAAATGCCTAGGCCGCTCCAGGCGCGCACGCTCGCTGCGTCGTAGTCCAGCGCCTCCAAGAAGGGGAACATGGCCTCGCGCCAGAGCTCCGACTCGAGCAGGTCCTCGCCCTTGCGGCAGAGGTCCTCGGCTTTTTGGGTGCCTTGGCTGGGGCTCGGACGAAATGGATCCAAATGGGGAGTGGCCAGGTGGCTGCGGGCCGCCTGCGAGAGGAGTTGGTGCGCCTGGAGTTCGCGGTCCACCAGGGGGGCGATCTTCTGGAGCAGTTCGGCATTTTCGGGATCGTCCGAGCCAGCTTCGAAGGCAGCCAAGATCAGGGCCCACGCATCCTCCTGACGCCCTTCGCTTAGGGCCACGCGAGCCAGGCCTTGGATCGGTCGCCAGGAGAATGGGTCGTACTTTCGGGCGCTCTCAAAAAGTTGGCGAGCCAGGGCCAGGTCGTTCCGCTCTAAGGCCTCCAAGGCATCGCTACAGAGTTTGCCGCATTCCTCGGGACTCAGGCGCCGCTCTAGGTGGACCGTATCGCTCATGCCTTCCAGCCTGCGAGGACCGCAAGGACAAGAATTGTCCCCATGGCTAGACGATACCAGGCGAAGGGCAGAAAGTTGCGCGTCTGCACGAACTTGAGGAGCCACTTCACCGCTAGGAAGGCCGAAAAGGTTGCTACCACGAAGGCTACCAAGGTGCCGGGAGCCACTAGCTCTGCACTTTGTCCGGCCTTGATGGATTCGAGAATCTCCTTGCCGCCGGCAGCAAACATGGTGGGAATGCCGACCATGAAGGCAAAGCGCACCGCAGCGGGACGTGAGAGGCCAAGCACCAAGGCGGCCATGATGGCGGCGCCCGAGCGCGAGGTGCCGGGAAAGGCGGCGGCCAGCAGTTGGGCTGCGGCCACGGCGGCGACTACGCTCCAGGAGATGGCTTCGGTCGCCTCGGACTTGTGGGCTCTCGCCTCGATCCACCAGATGACCAGGCCTCCAAGAAAGGTGGCGATGGCGATGGGAAGGATTGTCTCAGGGAGTTTGAGTCCGAAGTGCTTGAGGAGAAGCCCTCCGATGCCGGTGAGGACAAAACTTGTCACAAGTTTCAGGGCTTCGTCTCGCGTTTCGCGCTGCCCAAGGCCGGTGGCTAGCTCCACGATGCGGCCCCAGAACACCAGCGTAGCAGCCAAGATGGGCCCCACTTGGATGAGCACGTTGAAGGCGTCGGACTTCTGGACGCCTAGCAGGTGCTCGGCGATCAGGAGGTGTCCGGTGGAGGAGATGGGAAGGAACTCGGTGATGCCCTCGACCAAGCCCAGGACGATGTTAGCGAACATGGCAAGGAATATAAAGTCGCAACCGGCTGATCGGAGAGGTTTTAGCGGCGGACAGCCTTGTCGGAGCGTCGGCGGTTGCGAAAGCCTGCCCAAAATTCGCGGGTGGCCACCTGTTTATCTACGCAGGAGACGATCATGGATTCCCGGAAGCTGGGCGGACGCAAGGTCAGGGGCCACATGTGCTTGACGATGATGTCGCGCTCCAATCCCGAAAGCTCAAAATTGCGCTCGGCATTGCGCAGGGCGATCTTGGGGTGCTCCAGGCCGTGGAATTTCTCTTTGGCGAGATCGGGAAGATCGTGGTGCCGCCAGTCGTAGAGGAAGAAGTCGTGCAGCAATCCTCCGCGAGCGATGGCGCGATAGTCCATCTTGAAGTACTTGCCGATCTTGTAGGAGATCAGTGCCACGCGCAGGGCATGGTGGAGGATGGAGCGGTCGTGGTGAGGAAAGTCCCGCAAACGCTGGAATTCCTTGTTGCACATGATGTCCCGAACCAGGGCGCGAAACTCTTCGTCACGGGGCTGACGCGCCTCGACGAAGCGGAAGAAACGCAGATGCAGCGCCGAAACCCGTTCGTCGATGCGGTCGCGGATGCCGTGCTGGAAAGAGGCCTCCAAGTATCCTTTCAGATTTGGGAAGGCCATCAAAAGCCGGCGGAATGTCTCTCGGAAACGAGTCAGCTCTGCGGTACCGATGCGGATGCGGCGCAGGTGGAAGCTCGAGAGGCGAGCCACCAAGGCGCGCAACAGGGCGGTGGAGACGAAGAAGTCGATGGCAATGGCAACGGCAAGAAATGCGACCAAGAGGTGTCGGATGCGGTCGTCTAATGTGCCTATGGCATCTGCAATAGATGGATGAATGAAGCGCCGGAACGTGAAGGCAAGGACCGCCCACAAGGCCGAGAAGGGGAGACAGACGCGACCGTGAAAATTGAAGCGATCGTGCGAATAGTCCCACAGCAAGAGGCCGAAAACCCGCTCGCTGATGTAGCCGATGGAGTATTCTACGGCGGTGAGGACTAGGCCATAAGCCAAAATCTGTACCAGTGGGTGCTGCCCCTGCGTGAGCGGGTCAAGCGCTAGCACAAACACGGCGCCGAAGCCGTAGATGGGCAAGAACGGCCCCTTCAGGAAGCCAGCATTGACGAAGCGCCGCTGGGCCACCGAACGATAGGGAACCTCGATCAGCCAGCCGACAAAGGCGTAGGCCGCGAAGAACAGAAATAGCCGCTCCAAAGGAGCGATTCCGAAGCTATCGGACAAATGTTCCATTCTCCTCCTTTGCGAACTTGCACTCGACATCAGAGCACAATTTCGAGCAGGAGGCAAGAATATAGCTGGTTTTGGAAAAAATGGACTTGGGGGACGGCATCAGCCTGAAAGTGCCCAATGAATCCCAAATCCGGATTGGATCCCCAGGGCTTTCCACCCAGCAGTGGGGACGATGCGCTTATCGCCCAGATTCAGGACATTCCAGTAAAGGCCGAAGCGACCGATCTCGAAGCGCGTCTCTAAATCGATGAGCGTGGCAGCGGGAAGCAGGATTCTCTCGGTGGTGCTGACGTCGTTGGCACCGCCTTTGAGAGAGACGGGAACCCAGACCTGGTAGTCGGACGTGCTCTTGAGGGAGAGGCGCGCTCCCAGCAGCATGTTGCCGTGCAGTACGCGTCCTTGCCAGTCCAGGATGGCTCGGTACCAGAGGCGGGGGAGTGAGAGGTCGAGATCGCCTTCGGGATCGCGCATCCAGGAACGGGCGATTTCGCCGCGCAGTTGCCAGCCTCCTAGGGCGATCCGGAGGCCCCCGCGCAGGCTGTAGCCATCCGATTGCCCGCTCATGTTGCCGAGTTGCAGTGTGGCCGTGTCCTCGCTCAAGCTGCCCTTATCCAGAGCGCTGGGCGCCAGCCGATCTTCGATGACGATGCGGGTGGCTGAGCCGTCTAACTGTAAGAAATGCCAAGGTGTGGCGTGAAGCGTGGCCTGATATAGGGTGGTGTGCTCGGGCACTAGGTTCTGGCTCGGAAACCAGCGGGTGGCCGGGTCGCCTAGGACAGTTTCTGTCAGCATGGGAATGCGATGGGTGCGGCTGGCTGAAAATTCGGCTCCGCCCAGGGGGGACGTCCATCCGGCCTGGGCCGATCCGTCCCACAGGATTCCGTATTGACTGTCGCCGACTTCCGCCGAGGTGGCGCCGCCGGTTGCTGCCAGGGCAAGGTTGGAGAGACCCCAGGTGCCGCGCAATCCCTCGCGA
>DAIPHW010000135.1:0-6964 GCA_036771135.1 Fibrobacterota bacterium
GCGTCGAGATTTCGGCCAAGAAGGGCCTGAACATGGACAAGCTCCTGGATGCCATTCTCTTGGAAGCTGAAGTCCTTGATCTCAAGGCGACTCCTGAGAAGCGCGCCAAGGGAACCGTGGTGGAGGCTCGCCTCGACAAGGGCAAGGGCGTGGTGGCCACCGTGCTGGTGCAAGACGGCACCCTGCGCGTGGGCGATGCTGTCCTGTGCGGCAACTTTGCCGGTCGCGTCAAGCAGCTCCTGAACGAGCGCACTAAGCCCCGCGAAGAGGCTGGTCCTTCGGTTCCGGTTCAGGTGATGGGATTAGACGGCGTGCCGCAGGCTGGCGACACCCTCATCGTTTTCGAAGATGAGCACGAGGCTCGCGAGATCGCCCAACGCCGCCAGCGCGCCTCCAAGGAGCGCGAGTTGCGCCGCGCCCAGCGCTTCAGTCTGGAAGATCTTTCCAGCCGCCGCGCCTCGGGCGAAGAAGAGCAGCTCCTGCGCGTCATCGTCAAGGGCGATGCCGACGGCTCGGTGGAAGCCATCGCCACCCAGCTGGAACAGCTCACCTGCAAGGAAGTGCGCGTCGAGATCGTTTCTCGCGCCGTGGGCGGCATTCGCGAGGCCGACGTCATGCTGGCCGCGGCATCGAACGCCATCATCGTGGGCTTCCATGTGCGCCCCGACACCAACACCCGCGAGATTGCCTCCCGCGAGGGCGTCGAGATCCGCTCCTACCGCGTCATTTACGAAGTCATTGACGACATTCGCAACGCCATGGAAGGCCTTCTGAAGCCCGAGATCCGCGAGGAAATTGCTTCCGAAGCCGAGGTTCGCGCCGTCTTCTCGGTGCCCAAGCTTGGCCAGGTGGCTGGTTGCTTGATCGTTCAGGGAACGGTTGATCGCCATCTCAAGGCGCGCGTCTACCGCGAAGGTATTGAGGTGGGCGAATCTAAGATCGCCACTCTTAAGCGCTTCAAGGACGACGTTTCGGAAGTGCGCTCTGGTTTCGAGTGCGGTATTGGGCTGGCTGCCTTCAACGAATTCAAGGAAGGGGACACCATCGCCTTCTTCCGTCAGTTCGAGGTCGCGCGCCATCTCTCGGAGCCGCTTTCTAAGCAGCACGAGGCCTGATGCGTCCCGCTGGAAATCGCACCAAGCTCGTCGGGGAGCAGATGCGCAAGGAGATCTCGCTGCTGCTGCAGACCCAGACCAAGGATCCGCGCATCGGCTTCGTCACCGTTTCGCGCGTGGACGTCTCGGGGGATATGTCCTTTGCGACGGTTCGCTACTCTGTCTTGGGCAACGAGAAGAACGCCGTCGACAGTGGCATTGGCTTGCATCAGGCCGCGGGCTGGCTGCGTCGCGAGCTTTCGCACATCTTGCGCATGCGCCAAGTGCCTGCGCTGCGCTTCGTGCTGGACAAGAACCTCGACAATTCGCTGCACATCCAGGAGCTTTTGAGCCAGCTTCCCGAGCTTAAAACTCCGCCTGAAGCCGCTTCCGAAGCGGAATAGGCGCGACGACGATTTCTGTCAAAACAAAAGCGACCTCCGGGGAGGCCGCTTTTTCGTTCTTGTGCTTTTGGCTTAAAGTGGGCGCGGACGCCAGCGCGGATTCTTGGAAGACATGTCCACCCGGTAGAAGGGCGCTTTGATGGTGACGTCCATGCCGAACTGCCCTTGCAGGAAGCGGGCGATCCACTTCTCGATCTTGAGCACCACGAGCTTTCCGCGCAGGCGGCCTTGGGTGTCGCGATTCAGGATGGTGGGGATGGTGTTGAGCGTCAGGATCTCGTCGATGGCTTGGTGGGCCATGTTCTCGCGACCTTCTTCGCTTGAGTAGAAGTGGCTCACGCAGAAGAGCACGCGGCGGGGATTGCCCTTGCGCAGGCTCTGGCAGCACTTGACGATGGTCGATCCGGTGCGGACCATGTCGTCGAAGACGATGACGTCCTTGCCTTCGATGTCCTCAATGGGAGTGGGAGAGCTTGGCGAGACCATGATCTCGACGCTGCGCTCGCCCAGGCGCTCTTTGCTCATGATGCAAAGACCTGCTTTGGGGAGTCCCAGCACTTGGTGCATCTGTCCAACAAATTCTGCCGCGCCCTTGTCAGGGGCGCACAGGACAAGGTTGGCGCCCTTGTCGTCGGTCTGGACGATGTCGGAGTTGAGCAGGTAGTCGGCGTAGATCTCGGTGGGCGGCAGATTGAAGAACTGCCCCGCAAAACGCTCGCTGAAGAGATGCTGCACCGACTTGGAGTGGTTGTGGACCGTGACCACCATGTCTACGCCGGCGGCCTTCAGAAGGTCCGCGTAGAGCTGCGATGAGAAGGGCTGGCCGTCGAATTTCTTGAGATCTTTCTTGTCGCGCGGAAAGGCGGTGCGGCCGTGCTCCACGCGCGGACCGCGATCCTGGGCGCTGTAGAAGAGGTCCGGCTCCACCAGCACCACTTTGGTGGCGCCGTTGTCCTTGGCGGCGCGTGCGATGAGCATATTGCGCATCGCCAGCGACTGGCGGGTATGACCGTAAGACGCGGTACTTGTGATCACTACGATCTTGCCTTCGAGCTTGTCGCCAATGCTCTCCAGGTCGTCCTTGTCGGAGATGAAGCGCGGGCAGAGCTCTCCGTTGGCAAAGCTTTTCAGGGAGATCTGGTCTGAAAGATCCGACTTCTGGCCAAAACTATGGCCGACATCGATGGCAAAGGGATTCTCCGAGACGTTGCCTACGATGATCACGTTGTCCAGCATGGCAGGCAAATGTAATCGATCCGAAACGGATGGACTATTTCAAAGCCCGATTAGCTGGACATACGCGCCTTGAGCGCGCCACGATCCATCTTGCCGTTGGCATTTAAAGGGATGTCGTCAGTGAACAGAAAACGCCGCGGGACCATGTAGGCGGGCAGGCGCTCTTTGAGCTCTGCTTTGATTTCTTTCTTGCGGGCGGCGCAAGCGGCGGGCAAGACTGCGAAGATTTCCTCGGTTCCATCCCGAGGGGCGACGTCGGCAAGGGTAAAGGTCGCGCCTGAGACTTGCAGCAGGGCGTGTTCGATCTCGCCGAGCTCAATGCGATAACCCATCACCTTGACTTGGAAGTCCTCGCGTCCCACGTATTGAATGCCGACCTCGGGATCTTCAAAAACGAGGTCTCCGGTGCGGTACCACAGGATACCGTCGCGCGCCACGAAACGGGCTGCGGTCTTCTCGGGTTCGCCGATGTAGCCCGAAGTCACCTGGTCTCCGCTCAGCCACAGGCCACCGGTTTCGCCGGGGGCGCAGAGGCTGCCGTCCTCGCGACGGATTTCGGTTTTCTGGCCGGGGTAGGCGTAGCCGATGGGAATGCCGCCCTGGAACGCTTTGGCTTCCGGAAAGTTCTCGGGGATTTCAAAGTGGGTGATGGCAATGGTGGCCTCAGTGGGGCCGTAGAGATTGGCTTGGCGACTAGCCGGTGCGACCGTCTTCCAGATCTGGCAGGTCTTCCAGGTGAGCTTTTCGCCGCAGAAGAGGCTCAGGCGGAGGTCGGGAAGGGCGTTCGGGACCACTTGACGGGAACTGTCCAGAAAAGCCGCCAGCGAAGGAACCGAGAACCACACCGTGACTCCGGTGGAGCGCGTCCAGTCAAGCGGCGAAAGAAGCGCCTCGTCGGGAAAGGATACGAGCGTGGCGCCGGCGGCCCAGGTGACGAACTGGTCGTGCACCGAGAGGTCGAAGGTGAGGTCAAAGGTCTGCGACAGCCGGTCTTCGGAGGTGATCGGGTAGAGCGAGAGCAGCGAACGCACGTACGAGAGGATGTTGTCGGGACGCACTTGCACGCCCTTGGGTTCGCCGGTGCTTCCGGAGGTGAAGAGCACGTAAGCGACCTTGGCGGGCGGCTGCACGGGGCGCGGCGATTCGCTGCGAGCCGAAGCGAGGCTTACCAAGATCAATTTTCCGGGATTTGCCAAAACCAAGTCGCGCAGCTCAGGCGCATCTTCTTGCACCAGGATGCGCAGGGGGCGCTCCAGCAGTGGAAGCAAGGCCTCCAGCGCCTCGGTGCACTCTTTGCCCACGATCAGGGAAGAGATGCCTGCTTTGCGCAAGATGTAAGCGTTGCGGGTGGCGGGAAAGCCCGGGTTGAGCGGGACGTAGGTGCCACCTTGGGCGAGGATCGCCTGCACGGCGGCATAGGCGGTGGGGCTCTTGTGGGCAAGAATGCCTACAAATGGCGAATCGGAGAGGTCTAAGCCACTGCGCAAGGCCTCAATCTGCTCGCTGAGGGCTGTGTAACTAAGTTCGCCCCCTTTCCAGACCAGTGCCGTCTTGTTCGGGAAGCGGTGGGCGGCATCCTGGAAGAGCTGCGCAGGGTTGATGAAATCAGTCATGTTTAATGCCATTACCTGGAGTTTGGATCATGGCGTGGCTTGCCGCGGGTTTGCGATGGGGAAGGTTCTGATAGTTGGCTGAAAGCCAACCGGCAATCCGTTGCGACAGGTAGTAGAAAACTTGAGCCGCCTTCATGTGGGCGTTGTCGTCCCATACGGAGTCCGGGAAGTTGCGCAGTTCCTTGGGGGAATCGAGATTGAGGTAGGATACGTGCTGGTTGCTTAACCAATCGCAAAGGCGCAGGTCGATGGAGTCGCGTTTGGCAAGCGCACGCGGCGAGAAGAAGTGGGCCAGCAGGAAGGGATTCCCGTAGGGATGCACGATGACCAAGGGCTCGATTCCGTCATCTCGCAGCACATCAAGGAGGAGCTTTGCGTCGTGGGCGCGAATTTGGCTTGCGAAGTCCGCATCGCTTCCGATTGGGGTGGTTTCCAGGGTCTTCCCGATCTCTTCCACTTTCCGCTTGATTTTCTCGCGGCGGTGGTGCGAAGCATGGCGCATGGCGTGGCGTTCATGGGGCCATTGCCAATAGCTGATCCACAGGGCGCGCCCTAAGTCGGTAAAGCCGTAGAGAAAGAGGCTGGTTTTTTGAACCACAGCCACGTTCCGTTCGCGAGGAGTCAACGCTTGCCAGATCTGCAAGCCAATGCGATCGAAGGAAATCCAACGCAGATTGGCTCCGTCCTCATCTAGGCGATTCTCAGGGCCACCCATCAATTTGTCGGGAGCCATGGTGATGATCACCTTGTAAGGCTGGTCGGAAATGAGTTTCCCTTTGCAGACCAGCAGCAAGAAGTCCAATGGACTGGAGCCCGGCTCGGCCCAGTTGTGTACGCAAAGGTTCGGTTCCATGCGCTGTAGGAAGTCCTGCAGGCGAGTGCCGGGATCCATGCGATAGTTCCCGATGCAGGAATCGCCCAGCAAGTAGAGGTCGGGGCGACCGTCGCGCAAGAAAAGGCGCACAGCCAAGAGCGTCACCAGGTTGAGACTCAATAGAATCGCAATCATCCGGGTGAAAGCCGGGTAGTCGCGCAGGATAGAACGAAAGACTCGCATATTTAGAATTGAAAGTAAATGAACTTTTCTGCTGGCGCATAGAAGCGTAGTAGAAGAAAGCCAAGCACTGCGTACAAAATGACCCTTGTCCAGACGCCGAGGTCAAAGACCCAGAAGACGTTTCCGGTGCGGCGAATCCGGAATTGCAGCACGAAAATGCCAATGGCACTGGCAATAAGCGTTGCCGGATTCCATTTGGGAAGTCCTCCCCACGGCCCCAAGAACAAGGCCTGCAAATGTTCAAGCGCCTCTCCAAAGGACGCTGCTCGGAAGAAGACGTAGCCAAGACACACCCAATGGAAGGTGATGAGGCCTGCAATTCCCTTTGCCCACCACGTCTTGCCCCACTTCTTGTTGAACTTTTTGCGGCGTTTGGCCGTGAGCGTGTAGATCGTCAGTCCCAGGGCGTGGATGCCTCCCCAGAAGAGGAAGATCCATCCCGTTCCGTGCCAGAGTCCACTGGTCAAGAACGTGGCCCAGGTGGCGACAATGATGCTTGCCGTGCCCCAATCGCGCAAGACGAAGGACGTTGGGGTAAAGATGTAATCGTTGAGCCAGTCGGTGAGGGATGCGTGCCAGCGGCGCCAGAAGTCGGCTAGGTTGGTTGCCAGATAGGGAGCCTGGAAGTTCTGGTAGATGTCGATGCCGAAGATGCGCGCCAGACCGCGAGCCATGTCGGAATAGCCGGCGAAATCGCTGTAAATTTGGATGGCATAAGCCCAGGTTCCCAAGAGCACGGCAATTCCTGAAGCGTTAGGCTGAAGTAATGCGGTAGCGCAATCGGCGACGTTATCGGCGATCACGATCTTTTGGAGCGCTCCGATGGCAAATAGCCAGACGCCTTCCGAAAAACGCCGGGATTCCCAGCTGCGGGCGTTGTCGAGCTGCGGCAGAAAGCGCCGTGCGCGCTCTATCGGGCCAGAGACAAGATTTGGGAAAAAGGCCACAAAGAGCAGAAAACGACCGAAGTTGCGCTCAGCTGGGCAGCGCCCGAAATACACGTCAAGCGTCAGGGTCATTTTCTGGAGAGTCCAGAAAGAAATACCCACCGGCACCAAGATGGAAAGACTGGATGCGTTCCATCCCAGCAGGGATGCCGCGGTCTTAAGCTGCGGCAGGAAGAAGTGGGCGTACTTGAAGAATCCCAACTGCACGAGATTCACGCCAATGCTCACCCAAAGCAGCCCAAGGCGGGCGCGTGAGGTGGTGAGCTGCTCCATGCGTTTTGCTACCAGCCACTCGAAAAGCGCTGAGAGTAGCAGCAACGCCAAAGCTTGAAGGCTCCAGCTGGCAACGAAAGCAAGGGATGCCACCAAGAGCAGAGCGTTCTGGAAACGTCGCCGCGGAAACAGCCAATAGAGCAGGAATACGGTAGCGAGGAAGGCTAGGAAAGGGAAGGAAAGAAACTGCAAGGGCGGTTCAGATCCCCTTCAAGGCGGCAATGATGTCCAAAAGCTCCTGAACTTTCTTTACGCGCTGCAGCTGGGCAGCTTCAAAACGGATGCCAAAGGTCTTTTCCATGCGGACAACCATGTGGATGTGGTTGAGGGAGTCCCACTC
>DAIPHW010000136.1:0-6956 GCA_036771135.1 Fibrobacterota bacterium
TCGACAAAGTCGAGGCCTTCCAGGCGCGTGATGAAGTCTTCGTCACCTTCATCGCCAGAAATGGCATAAATGGTGCGGGTGCTTCCCTCGATGGGAGTGATACGGCACCCGTACTCGGCAGCGATCTCTTCCAGCTCCTTCACCTGCGACGGCAGGAGCCTTGCTTCTCTAGGCAGAATCATAAAGCGTAAGGTAGCAAAGCCCTTGACATCTGCGTTTCTGGAGCTGACCTACTGAGGCTTCCGGACCAGTTGCACCCGATCAACCCACAGCGTTCCGGCCAGCGGCACCAAAGCGGCCTGCTGCGCGGCCGTAAGCCCCGGCTCGTTGGGAGATGCGGACGGCTGGATATCCGGCGAGGCTGCGGCAGCGGCTGCCGTCTGCAACGGCTGGAGAATCGACCAGCGGAATGCGCTGATGTGTCCCTTGCTATAGCCATTGTCGCGGTTCAACGACCACACCCAGTTCGGTGTGAAGTTGTTGTGCAGCACACGCCCCTGATACTTGGTGAGCCCGAGGGCATTCATTGCGGCACTGTCGACATAGCTGAAACGCGCCACTTGCTTAGGATTGTCGTTGGTAGAATCAGGCTGGAGCCCGTGGTAGGCATTCCCGGCATAGAAGAAGTCGCGATAGTCCATCACGAAATGCTGCCAGGTCGCCGTCACGGGAACCACGTCGCGGAAAAATCCGTCGGAATAGCCACCGTTCTGGTTGTCCAGGTCGGTCAGAGCAAATTCCACCACCATGGGGGCGGACGGAAGCACATAACCTTGATCGGGAACGAATTTGGCCCAGAAGGAGACCCGATAGGTGCTGTCCATCTTCGCGGGCGGAACATTGATGGAGAAACCGGCGTAGGCAGGCGCCGCCTCGCTGGAAGTCTGGATGTTGCCGGTATTCTGCAGGTTGAAGTGCATGCCAGCGGCCAGGAAGCCAAGCGCCTTGTCATAGCCAACAGCCGTACTATCCAACGCCTTGGCGATCTGGCTCGCCAAGGCATCTTGGCTGCAATACTTGCAGGTAAAGAAGTGCAGGTTCTCGTCGCCAACCGGAGCCGAGAGGCTCGACTGCTCGAAGTCCATGACGAGGATCGTATCGCCCTGGATGACGTAGCGCCGCAAGGCCGTGTCGGAAGACGTCCAGCCGGAACGCGCGCCAATAGCACGAATCCACTGGCTGTTCCCGACCTTGAAACTGCTTCCCGAAACCAAGGCCTTGGTCGTTCCGGTGGGCTGGAAATTCGCCGAATTCCAGGTCGGAAGGGTGCTGTCGGTGGTATAGAACCATGTCACGCCAGGCGAACGAGACTTGATGGAAACCGTCTGAACATCGCGGTAGATGCCGGAATCGGCCGAGAAAATCGCGGAAGCCACCTTGAACTCGTAATACGCGGAGTCCACTGCGCTGGGAAGCCAGCCGTCATGGCAACCGATCGCCTTGACAAGAATCGTCCCGGAGAGCGCGATAGGTGCCGCGTAGGTCGGACTCGCGCATGTCGGCGTGCTACCGTCCAACGTGTAGTGGACCGTGGCCCCGGATGCGGTGTCATTCAGCACCAGCGACTTGTTCGTGTCGTAGACGCCCGCCGCCAGCGAGAACGAGGGAACCGCCGTCGTGAAACTATAGGAGGCAGTCACGACCGAACTCGGAGTCCAACCGGGATTGGTCGCGTAAGCCCAAATTCGCGTTGCAGAATCCACCGTCAAAGGGGCTGCGTAGCGCGTCCATTTGGACTGCGGCACAGTCGAATCGGTCGTGTAATAGACGGTCACGGGTGAGGCACTGCTCAAGGCAATGCTCTGCCCCATGCGGTAGATGCCCCCGGGCACCGAAAAGGTCGGCTTGAGGGCCGCCAAAACAACCACCGTCGACTCCACAGAACTCGCCTTGTTCATCCCGCAAAAGGATCGAGCTTTGATCGTCTCACTTTGGGTGATGCCGATGCTGTCCGAGTATAGCGTCGAAGTCCGCGAAGGCTCCCCGCCATCCGTGGTGTAATAGACAGTATCCAGAGACGAGGCACGGCGAATCGCCATATTCACAGGCGCATTGAAGGTGTCGGAACGTAACGACAGGACTGGAGCCTGCACCTGATGATAGACGTGATACGTAAGGCTTGCGACACCGCTCTGCTCGGTGCCAGAAAATGTCCGTGCCTTGAGGGTCGTGGTTCCCTTGAGCCTCAGAGGCGCCGCGTACGCAGTGTCGCTGGAGATCGGATCGGCCCCGCTGGTGGTGTAGCGGATCGTGCCCGAGAGTCCTAAGGGAAGGCTCAGAGCAACATTCACGGAATCGTAGACGATCGTGTCGCGAACGGAAAAGACCGGCAACGGCAAACGACGCGTCAAGGTGATCGTGGTGTCGCAGTACTTCGTCGAGTCCCCAACGCGCTGGACTCTCATGGTGACCAGATTCTGTCCCAAGGCTAGGTTCAGAGATGCGGTCGCCTGATTGGACGACTTCGTCATCAACATGCCATTGACAAAAAACAGACTGCTCAAAGTGTCGCTAGCCTGGATGGAGACCTTCACCACGACCAAGGAATCTGCGTACTCATACGTGGAATCGTGCGAGCACGTCTTGATGGTCGGGCGCACCAGCGACGTTGTGTTCCCATTCCCGCTTGCCGAAGCAACGGCCGTAGGTTGGGACGAGTTGCTATCGTCACAAGCACCCAATCCTGCGAGGGCTCCTGCCAAACCTAAGAGGAATATGTTACGGCATTCCATGCGCACGGCTTTCCGATGAGGAGAATGTACAGATTTGTGCTAAGTCTAGTCTGTTGACTATAAGTTAAATCTTCGCCATTCCTGGCGTGCAATTCAAGTCTGATCCTTGCGGCCTGAGCGTCCGCGATCAATCCACGCATCTTGTGCCAGCATTCTCTACATTGGGACAAATGGGCGAGTTGATGGATTGGTGTCTGGCTGGCAAACCCGAGCTGCCGTTGAAAAAGAAGGTTCTGGTGCTGGGAAGCGCCTCCGACTGTGACCTGCGCGTCTCCGGACTGCCGGCCCAGGCGGTGCAGCTCCTGGTGCTTGCCAACAAAGTCTCAGTGGAGGCCTTGCGCCCTGGCCCCAAGGCCAACGGCGAGCCGTTGTTGCCGGGGGAGCGCGCCTCGCTGGATGAAGGCGCGCAACTGGAGATCTCAGGACACGTCTGGACCCTCAATCGCACCAAGACCAGCGGCCCCATCTTTGAGGTCGAGCCGGTCCTCCAGGCTGTTGAGGCACTGGTGGACGCTCCTGACCCGGGAGCCATCCTGCCAAGCCTCTTGCAGTTCGCTGCCCGCTACTTGCACGCTTCGGGTGGCGTCCTCCTGACCTCCGAGCATGACGAAGTGCTGGCCACCTGGCCGCAGGAGCAACCGCCAGAATTTTCCAAGAGTGCCGTCAAGGCAAGCCTCCAGGCTGGCAAGGCGGTGCTGTGGGCCGACGCCGGGCCTTCCGACGCCCCCCTTTCCGGGCCGTCCATCATTCGCGGCGGCATCCGCTCCATCTTGGTGGCGCCCATGCGCGACCCCGACGGCAACGTGGTGGCCTGCCTCTACCTGCACCGCACCGGCCAAGGGGAGCCTTTCGGCGAGTTCGAGCGCCAAGCCTTCGACCGCTTTGCCACGAGCCTAGGGCGCGTCTTCTCAGCTGCCCGCCGCCATCGCGAGGACCGCATGGCCTTGGAGTCCCTCCAGGCCTCCGACTCCACTGGTCTCTTGGCCGTCTCGCCGCAGATGCAGACGGTGGTGGCCCAAGCACGACGCTTTGCCCACGCCAATGTGCCCGTGCTGATCCTGGGCGAAACGGGCACCGGCAAGGAACTGCTCGCCCGGCTTGTCCATCGCTCCTCGCTTCGCAAGGACGGCCCCTTTTTGGCCGTCAACTGCGCCGCCATTCCCGCTTCGCTGATGGAAGCCGAACTCTTTGGCCACGAGAAAGGTGCCTTTACCGGTGCCGCCACCGAACGCCAAGGCCTCTTTGAATCTGCCACCGGCGGGACCCTTTTTCTGGACGAGATCGGCGAACTGGAACCACAGCTGCAGGCGGCGCTGCTTCGCGTGCTGCAGGAAAAGACCATCCGTCGCGTCGGCGCAAGCCAAGAACGTCCGGTGGACGCGCGCGTCCTGGCCGCCACCCACCGCGACCTGGAAGACATGGTGGAGAAGGGATCCTTCCGCCGCGACCTGCTCTTTCGCCTCAACGTGGCCTGCGTGCGCATTCCCCCGCTGCGGGAACGCTACGAAGACATCCTGCCACTGGCGCGCCTCTTTGCCCAACGGGCCGCGGTGGAATTTGGCATCGCCTACCAGGGCATGGCCCGCTCTGCCGAGAAGGCGCTGCTTCGCCACCAATGGCAGGGGAATGTCCGGGAACTGGAAAACCGCATGCAGCGGGCGCTGCTGGAAGCCGGCAGCATCCGCCTAGAAGCCGAGCACTTCGGCTTCGCAGAAGATCGCCCCACCGAGACCGGCACCCTTCAGGAGGCTCGCGAGGCCGCCGAACGCACCGCCATCGAGAAGGCTCTGAGTCGCAGCGGCGGCAATCTCACGCAGGCGGGATCTATCCTGGGCGTGGACCGCAAGGTGCTGCGCGACGTGATGAAACGCCTGGGCATATACCACCCCGGCCACGACGAAGCCTAACACCGCTTCCGTCGCGCGACGGCAAGTGCTAAGATTGCGGACGATGACAAGATCTGGCGCAATTCTCTTGATCGCAGCCCTGGCCATGCTTGAGGGATGCTCTTCGACGAGCCGCGCTCTTATCCAGGCGCACGTGAAGTTGCCGCCGCCCGCACAACCACTGGTGCCTCCTCGCGCCCCCGATTGCGTCGCGGCTTGGGGCAAGGCAGCCTTTGCCACCCAAGGATCCTTCGAGGACACGGCGCCCTTGGATGGCGCCAGCGGCGAGCCATTGAAGGCCCAAATTGCTTCCCTTACCGCCGGCGGCGGCGCCGGCACCACCTTTCTGCACGACTATTACGCGGCCTTGGAAGGCGATCTGAGCGGCGTCGACCTAGAAGCCGGCTGGATTCACCGCTCCGAGCTTGCCACCGTACTCCTCTACGGCGGCCTTGGCTACCACAGCGTAAGCATGGATCTCGTCGTCAAGAAGAAGAACACCTTCCTCGGCGTCACAACCTCCACTGAGGACGTTCCCTACTCCTTCAACGGTTTCAGAACCACCGAGCGCCTTGGACTAACGGCTACCTTGCGCGACCAAAGTAAGGTCCGCCCTTTCGCCGCCATCGCGTGGCAGTTCAACCCCAAGATCGCCCCCGACAACGTGGCCAGCGACAATGCCGACGCCTCCCGCAACATCAACTATGTCACCATCGACCTGGGAGCACAGATCCGCCTTTTCCAACGCGGCGCAGTTCAAGTGGGACTCGGCAGCGTCTCTGCCACCGGCGGCTTGCCAGCTCACTGGTGGCGCGGTTCGCTGGCCTTCTCGTGGGAGTGGGAACGTCCGAAGCCCCCCGCCGTCGAGAACAAGTAAGGAGAAGAGCTTGCCTCAGACCGTGCGGGAATAACGCCCCGGCCCGTCCTTGAGCATCGGATCAAAGCGCATGGCCACCACCCGCACCAACAGATGCCCGAGCGGGGTAAGCTGCAGACGCCGCCCTTCGCGCCGGCATAGGCCGTCGGCCTCCAGGTCGTCGAGGCTTTCCCAGCCTTGGGCCGCCACCGCCTCGATATCTGACAATTTCTGTCCCGGAAGCACGGGCAGGTCGGCGAGATCCAGGCGTCCTTCGCACATGATGCGGTTGATGAGAGCGCGCCGCAGCCGCTCCTGCGGGGTCAGGAAATAGGCGCGTTCCACGGCCCATTCGCCCCGTTCCACGGCCTCGATCCAGGCCGAACTTTCCTTGAGGTTCTGGACGTAGGCCGACTCCAGCTGCGAGATGCCCGAAGCCCCGAAGGCCACCACCTGCCCGGTGGTGCGCCGGCTGCAGTAGCCCTGGAAGTTGCGGTGGAGCCGATGGGAAGAAAGCGCCTGCGCCAGCTCGTCGTCGGGGCGGGCGTAGTGGTCCATGCCGATGGCCACGTAGCCGGCCTCCTGCAGGATGTCGAGCACCGAGATGGCCATCTCCACCTTCTCTTCCGGGCTCGGGAAGCGATAGGCCTCAAGCGCCTTCTGCTGCGGCATCATCCAGGGGACGTGGGCGTAGGAGAAGGTCGCCACGCGGTCGGGGGAGGCCGCCACGGTGGCTTCCAGGGTGCGGCGAAACTGCTCCGGAGTCTGGAGCGGGAGCCCGTAGATAAGGTCGAGGTTGACGCCGCGCATGCCGAGCTCGTGGGCCTTTTTGACAAGTTCCGTCGGAGATATCCGCGGGAACCCCCGCCCGACGGCCGCAAGCACATTTTTGTCAAAATCCTGCAGGCCGTAGGAAACGCGGTTGAAGCCCATGTCGGCAAGCTCGGCGAGCTTCTCCAGGGTGAGCAGGTTCGGGTCGCACTCGATGGCGATCTCAGCCTCTGACGCAAAGGCAAAGCGCGCGCGCAGGCGATCCAGAATCTGTCGCAGGAACTTGGCCGGCACGCCGTTGGGGGTGCCGCCGCCGAAGTGAACCTGAGTGACCGGACGACTGGCGTCCAGGAGCGGAAGGGTCCGCTCCATCTCGCGGCCCAGCGCCTCGAAGTAGCGCACCACGTAGCTCCCGGGGCGGCCAATCTCGGTGGTGCAGCCGCAGAAAAGGCAGCGGTGTGGACAGAAAGGCACGTGCACGTAAAAGGAGAGCTCGCGCATCCCCTCGCTGTTGGACCGTTCCAAGGCGGCGGGGATGTCGGCCTGCGCAAAGTCCTTGTGGAAGTGGGGCGCTGGCGGATAGGAGGTGTAGCGCGGTCCCGGCACGTCGTACTTGCGCAAGAGCTCAGCGTCGATCCTGACCTTTCCGTTTCCTGTCATCTCCGACCTTCCTTCCCGCGCAGCCGCGCAGAACGGGTAAAGTAGACGCTT
>DAIPHW010000137.1:0-6943 GCA_036771135.1 Fibrobacterota bacterium
GTATCTTCTATAAACCATGCCGCGCAAGCCTCGCCTGTCCATTGATCAAGGCATCAAAGAATTGTTGCAATTGCGTCCTGTCGACGCCTTTGCGTTTCTGCTGCCTGACTTTCACGCTAAACGGGGAGATCCTGTGCGCTGGGAATTCCTTACGACCCAGGTCCGCAAGAAGGATCTGCGTGGGAAGGGTTACCTCATGGATCTCAACATTCGCTATGAGTTCCCCAATGGGGCGTCTGTCCTCCTGATTCTCGTGGAGCATTGGTCCGAAGCACGTCGCGTG
Organism: Fibrobacterota bacterium; assembly: GCA_036771135.1. Lineage (GTDB taxonomy): Bacteria > Fibrobacterota > Fibrobacteria > UBA5070 > UBA5070 > JBDKGV01. The sequence goes on from DAIPHW010000137.1 coordinate 284, forward strand.
GATCTCGTACGCACGGCTCACTATTACCTCGATCTCATGGAGCGCTTTCCGGAGGATGAAATTGTCCCCGTGGCGCTTGTCACCGAGCGAAAAGAGCACACGGTTCTTGATCAAATTGCCGGTCAAGGAGGCGGTGAGGAATTCCTGCGCTTCCGTACCCGAGTGGTGCAGCTGGCTTGCCAGGATGCGCGGCGCTGGGCGGCGACGACGAATTTGGTGGCCACTACGATGCTGCTTGCCATGAATGAAGCCTGGAACGGCATTCAGACGCTTCTCACAGCTGCCGATGCCTTCCAAGCAAGTGGTAGCGATGAAGAAGTGAGGCTGCTGTTTCCTTTGTTCGTGGAACTAGGTAAATTGGATTCAGAAGAAGAGGAGACGATCATGAGCTATCTCGCAACGATGCCCAAGCCGAAAATCCAGGTGAAGATCGAACAAGCGGCTCTGGAAGAGGGACGTAAGGAAGGTCTGCAAGAAGGTCTCCGTGAGGGTTTGCAAGAAACGGCTCGTCGTATGCTGGCTGAAGGCTTCGCGTGGGAGGTTGTGACGCGCATCACGGGGCTTTCTCCCGAAGACTTGGTGGGCTGAAAGGCGTTTCTTCAGCAAACCTCTGCGAAGTCCCTTTGGCTCTCGAAGAAACTCCGTGGACGACCGGCGATGTGTGATTAATTTTGACAAACTCGAAACACACGGAGTGTAGCTCAGCTGGTAGAGCGCTACGTTCGGGTCGTAGAGGTCGCATGTTCGAATCATGTCACTCCGATGGCGCCTGGGACTTTCTGTCCCGGGCGCTTTTTTCATCGTCAAAGAGGGGGCCTTAGGTGCGCATCGATGTCCTGACGGTCTTTCCGGAGATGTTCGCGGCGATGAACCACACCATTCCCGCCAAGGCGCAAAAATGCGGCGCTCTGGACCTGCATGTACACGGCCTGCGCAAGCATGCGGTGAACCGCTACGGGGCGGTGGACGATTACCCCTTTGGTGGCGAGGCCGGCATGGTGCTGCGGCCTGAACCTATCGAGGCTACCCTGGAAGAGGCGCTGGAAGGTCGTACCGACGTTCCTCTCTTTTTTCCTTGTCCACATGGCGAACCGCTGACCCAAGCGCGAGTGCGCGAATGGGCTGAGCTCCCTGAGCTGGCCATTCTCTGCGGCCACTACAAAGGAATCGACGAGCGCATCCGCTACACCTACGTCACCCACGAGTTTTCGCTAGGGGATTTCGTACTCTCGGGCGGCGAGCTCCCTGCCATGGCTTTCATTGACGCCTTGGCGCGGCTCCAGCCGGGCGTGCTGGGCGATGACGACAGTGCCCGTACCGATTCTTTTGAGGCGCCTCTCTTGGGGTGGCCGGTCTATACCCGACCTGAGATTTGGCATGGCATCAAGGTGCCGCCAGCCCTGGTTTCGGGCGATCATGAGCGCATCCGCAAGTGGCGTCGGCTCCAACAATTGCTGTGGACCCAGGAGCGCCGGCCCGATCTCTGGGAGCGACTTGAACTTACGCAGGAAGATCACCTCTTGCTGAATCCGCGGGAAGATGTATTTTTGCCCGACTCAACCAGGAATCACGCGAGTACGCGAGGCAATCATGACGAACATTCTGAAGACGATCCAATTCCAGGGCCTCAAGGCTGACATTCCGGAATTCCGCGCTGGCGATACCGTCAAGGTGAACTACACCATCAAGGAAGGCGACAAGGAGCGCATCCAGCCGTTCCAGGGCGTCGTCCTGCAAGTGCGCGGCGAAGGCATCGCCAAGGCCTTCACGGTCCGCAAGATTTCCAACGGCGTGGCCGTCGAGCGCGTCTTCCCGATGCACTCGCCCCGCATCGCCAGCATTGAAGTGCTGCGCCATGGCCTCGTTCGCCGCTCCCGCATCTTCTACATGCGCGAGCTGCAGGGCAAGGCCGCTCGTATCAAGGAGCGCGACGTCAAGGCCAAGACCAAGGCCTGATTCGCTGCGTTTGAATTTGACCTCTCTTCGCCATTGCGCGGGGAGAGGTTTTTTGTGCGTTTGAAAATCTGCCGTCACGCGAAGTTCGCTGGCGCCGGAACGTCTACTTTTGAGCGCATGAAGTTCCCAGCCTTTTTGTTTGCTGTCCTCTTCGGTGGCTTGAGTCTTTCTGCTTTCGGACAAGGCACGGCATCCATCACCGACACCGTATCACCGGCGGCTGCAGCGGCCTCCTTGCAGGCGGCGATGCCTGCTCTTGCGCCATCCTATGCCAATGCCGAGCAGGGCCAGTACACTCGGCGTTCGGTCAGTCATCTGGGCTCTTTGTGGCTGCGCGGCAAAGCGCGATCACTCTCCTCTGGGGCTGTGGGCTACATCTTGGGCGAGATGCAGCAGGAGTTTCGCCTGCCGCGTTTTGACGACAATCCCCTTCCTGCGAACTTCCTGCGCGAATTCAATGCCGCCGCCAATGGACAGGAAAATCTCAGCGACGAGGAGCTGGGACGCATCATTGAGGCGACGCTGGTGCCCAAGATCGTCGAGGTGGTGAAGCTCCAAAGTATTGCGCGGGCTTCCGGCCTTCGGACCAGCCAGCAGATGAACTCGCTCATTTCTGACAAAACCAAGACCATGGACATCACTGGTGAACAGGTTCTGTCCATCATGAATTCTGCTTGGCTCTACGTGCCGGTGGTGAACGAAGTCACGATTCTGCCGCAGCGCCAGGATGTCATGGCTACGGTGTCGATGTCGCTTTTGTGGTATCACATTCGCATGGATGCCCAAGGCGAGCCGCATGTGGAGCTTGCCAAGGTGCTAAACGCCTCCGGGGTCATGACGGCGCATCGTTCGCAGGGAGCCTTCAGCAATGCCGAGGCTTTTTGCTTCCATTCGGCGGCCCAGACCTGTGTGCGCCAGCTCTTGAAGGAGACCAAGGAAATTCCTGACTTCAGTCTTTCGGGGCAGGTGGTGGAATCGGGAATCCAAAGCGTGGGCATCGACATCGGCGTACGCGAAGGAGCCGAGCCCAACGATCAGTACTATCTGGTGGAAAACGTGGAAGGGAAAGACGGCTCTTCGCTTGCGCAGAACGTCGGCTGGATTCGCATCTCGGGGCGCGAGGACAGCCTCGCTAAGCGTCCGACTTCGGCGCACATCCTGTCGGGATCTCCTTACGCTGGACTGGCCCTGAAGGAAATCGCCCTTTCGTCCTGGTCTATCGAGGCGGGCTATCTCGGCGAGGCGATGAAGCTGGACGACACTTCGGGGATGCTCAACGGTTTTCAGGTCGGCGCCTTCTATACGCCGCACCTTTGGTACGGGCTTTCGGCCGGGGTGGATTTTGAACTTCTAATGGGAACGCTGGCGTCTACGGACATCACCATCATGGGCGGGCGTTTTGCGCTGCGCCAATCGATTCCACTCTACCGCCGCCTGAATGCCTTCATTGAGCCGGAGATTTCCTACCGCAACATCTCTACGGGCGATACGGCCAACGATGTGCAGGCCTTGCAGTTCGGAATCTCGGGTGGCCTAGAGTTGGCGCTCTTGCCCAGCCTGACGCTGCGCGGCGGTGCCGGCTATTCGTCCTTCAGCGCCGATGTGACAAAAAATGTCTGCTTTGGCATTTTGTGCTTCGATAATGGTACCGCGACGCTCAAGAGCGATGGCGTGAAGTTCGGCGTGCAGTTGCAGTGGACGCCGCCATCGCTTGGCTTCAATCCGCTGGATCTGTTCTTGGGACAGATAGGCATGTGATGGCAAGGCTTCGCCTGCTGCCCTTGCTTATCCTTCTGCTGGCGATTGCCGGCTGGGGACCGGGTGCTGAAGCCGCTCAAACCTCGACGGTCGCAGTGATGCCGCTTGTGGGCCAAGGTGTCGATGAAGCGTCGACCCAGGTGGCGACCGATGCCCTTTCCGACGAGCTGCTGCGAACCGGCAAAGTGCGGGTGATGGAGCGCTCGCAGATGGAAGCGATTCTGAAGGAACAGGGCTTTCAACGCTCGGGAGCTTGCGATGGCGCCGAGTGCGCGGTCCAGGTGGGAAAGCTGCTTTCTATCGGGAAGATGGTGGTAGGGACGCTTGGGAGGATCGGCAGCACCTACAGCCTTTCGGTCCGGATCGTGGACGTGGAGACGGGCGAGGTGGTGGGAAGCGTGCGGCGCTTGTGGCGCGGGGAGATTGATCAGGCGGTCTCGGAAGTGATTCCTGCGGCCGCCCAGGAGATCGCGGCGCGAATCTCTGGTACTCCGATGCCAAATCCTTCCGCAACGACGGAGCGTGCTATCGTTGCGCCCTTGGATCCTTTGGTTGCACCGATAGCGCCTGTGGCTCCGGTGGCGCCTGTTCCGAATGCGCTGGTCGGTGCAGCAGATACTCTTTAGCTAACCAAGGATGTTGTGGTGGCCCCGGAAGGCTGGAGCCTGGGGTTCGATTTGGATGTGCGTTTCTTCCAACTACGTGCGTGCCGCCGCCAGGATCTGGCGATCCTAAGGTCAGCGGCCCGCGCCTGATGTTGCTGCGCTGAAGGCTCCTTTTAGGTCACGTCAATGCCGCGAGCCATCAGGATCTTGCCCGAACGGACTAGTTCCACGATGCCCAGCGGGCGCAGCAGGCCGATAATGGCGTCGAGTTTGTCGGTGCCGCCAGCAAACTGCAGTACCAGCGACTCGCCGCCGAAGTCCACCGTCTGCCCTTTGAAGTGCTCGCAGATCTGCAACACCTGGGTGCGCTCGGGAACGGAGCAACGGACCTTGATCAGGGCCATCTCCTTCTCGATCACGGTGCCGCCAGTGTGGTCGATGGCCTGCACCACGTCCACGAGCTTGCCAAGCTGACCCACGATCTGATCAAGGGTCGAAGGGTCGCCGGAACAAGTGATGGTCATGCGCGAGAAGTCGGAGCCCGTCACCGGACTTACCACCAGGCTCTCGATGTTGTAGCTGCGGCGGGCGAAGACGAGCGAGACGCGCACCAGCACGCCGGGCTTGTTGGCCACCAGAAGCGAGATGGTATGAGTGTTCGCAGACATCAGGTTCCTCCCACCGGCTTTTCCAGCTTTTGCTTGGGCTTGTCTATGATCATGGCGCCGTAGGCGGCGCCGGCCGGGATCATCGGGAACACGTTGTCCTCCTTGACCACTTCGGCGTCGATCAGGCAGGGCCCGTCCATGTAGTCGTTGGCCGCCTTGAGGACGCGGCGCACGTCGCCGGAGCGGCGAATGCGAAAGGCCTTCATGTCATAAGCTTCGGCCAGCTTCACGAAGTCTGGGCTTCCTTCCATGTCCACGCCAGAGTAGCGGTTGTCGAAGAAGAGCTCCTGCCATTGCCGCACCATGCCGAGGTAGCGGTTGTTGATGATGAGGATTTTGACGGGCACCTTCTGGAGTACGGCGGTGGCCATTTCGCAGAGGGTCATCTGGAAGCCGCCGTCACCCACGATGGCCCACACGGGTTTGCCGGGGTTGCCGATGGCGGCGCCGATGGCGGCCGGGAAACCGTAGCCCATGGTGCCGGCCCCGCCTGAAGAGAGCCACGAACGGTTGAAGGTGGATCGGCAGAACTGAGCCGCCCACATCTGATGCTGGCCCACATCGGTGGTGAGGATGGCCTTGCCGCGCGTAAGGCGGTCGAGTTCCTCCAGCACGTGCTGGGCGCGCAAGCCTCCTTGCTTGGGGTAGCGCAGCGGATACTGCTTGCGCCAAGCCTGGCACTGCTTGATCCAGTCAGCGGTGTCGAGCTTGTGGACGAAGGGCAAAAGCTCCTCCACCACGGCGCGGGCGTCGCCGCACACGAAGAGGTCGGGCTGGAGAATCTTGCCGTTTTCAGCGGGGTCGACGTCGATGTGGATCTTCACCGCGTCGGCGCAGAACTCCGAAAGCTTGCCCACAATGCGATCATCCCAGCGTGCTCCGATGGAAATGATCAGATCGCAGTTCATCACCGCCTTGTTGGCGTAGGCGGTGCCGTGCATGCCAAGCATTCCCAGGTGCAGCGGGTGGTCTTCCGGGACGGCGCCCTTGCCAAGCAGCGAATTCACTACCGGAGCGTTCAGCTTTTCGGCAAGCAGGGTGATGGCCTTGCCGGCATTTGAGATCACGGCGCCGTTGCCCACGTAGAGAACGGGCTTCTTGGCGCGCGAAAGCAACTGCGCCAAAAGCTTCAGGTCTTCAGGTTCGGGGTCCTTGGGCAGATGATAGCCGGGCAGGTCCACTTCGCTGGTGTACTTGGCCTTGCAGGGGGCCGAAGTCACGTCCTTGGGCAGATCGACCAACACCGGGCCGGGACGGCCTGTGGTGGCGATGTGGAAGGCTTCGCGCATCACCCGCGGCACGTCGTCGGGGCTCTTCACTAGATAGCTGTGCTTGACCACCTGATAGGTGATGCCGGTGACGTCGGCTTCCTGGAAGGCGTCTTTGCCGAGCATGGGCGAGATGGTTTGGCCACACAGCACCACCAGCGGAACCGAATCCATCTGGGCGGTGAAGATGCCGGTGACGGTGTTGGTAGCTCCGGGGCCCGAAGTGACCACCACCACGCCGGGTTTTCCGGTAGCGCGGGCGTAGCCATCGGCCATATGGGTGGCGCCTTGCTCATGTCGAACCAGGACCAGCTTGATCTTTGCGTCATATAGCGCATCGAAAAGCGGGATGGCATTGCCTCCTGGGTAACCGAAGACATATTCCACCCCTTCACGCTGGAGGCA
>DAIPHW010000138.1:0-6814 GCA_036771135.1 Fibrobacterota bacterium
CAATTCGCGAGTGGAGAGAATCTCCTTGGTGCGCGCCTTGTCCATGCCCGAAGCCGATCCGAGCACGCCGGAACCAGTGTAGGGAATGCCGTAGAATTCCAGCAGGGACTGCACGCGTCCGTCCTCGCCGAACTCGCCGTGCAGCGCCAAGAAGGCGCCATGGGCGGTGCGCAAGCGCTCCAGCGCCGGGTAGTCGGTCCACTCCCAGCCGTCCGAGACGTCGCCCCCTTCCAGGTCGTGGTCGGCGCCGTTGAACTTCGCCTGGTCCTGACGCGACAGCGGCGTCGAAGGAAAGCGCCAGCGGCGGTCCTTGGTCAGCACCACCGGCCAAGGGCGGTAAAGCTCGGGATCAAGCTGCCGGACGACTCCGGTGCCGCTCTTGAGGGAAACATCGTGCTCGGTGGAATAGCCGCCCATCAGAACGAGGACGGTCTTGGTTGTGGCTGGCATGCGTAAAAATCTATACGCTCACGGTCCCCTCTGGCATTTCCGCGACCGTTTTCTTTGCTATCGGTCTTCCTTGCCTTTCCTCCTCCTTGGGTGGTAGCATCCGTCGGAACCAATTGGGGGGAGGAATCATGCCTGAACTTCACAAGGGACTAGGACTGCGCACCAAATTGTTTGCACTAGTGGCGGGGATGACGCTTGGAATCGTGGCCGTCTCGCTGGTGGCGGGCATCGGCATGCAACGGCTGGTGGGACTGGAAGACGACCTGCACAAGAAGGCGCTGCAGCCCATCGAGCGCACGCTGCTCGTCCACAAGCAGCTCTTCAAGCTGCGCGGCGATGTCTACAAGCTGCTGGTGATGCCCGAGGACGCCGAGAAGATCAGCGGCGACCTGGCCGAAAGCCGCGCCCGCATCGATTCGCTTTTCCAGATTCTGGCAAAAGACTCCGCCTCGATGGACGACTCCGCGGCCCAGGCCTTGGCGGGGCTGCGTTCTTCCTGGAGCGAATACGCCGCTTCGGTGGACGAGATCCTCGGCAAGGCGCGCGCAGGAGACGTGAACTTTGGCAAGGCAAGCCTCAAGAACGGACGGGCGCACCTGGCGCGCAAGCAGGTGGATGCGGCTTCGGCCCAGCTGCTGCGGCTGGTGGATGCCAAAGGCGTAGAACTTGACAACGAGGCAAATGTCGAGGCGGCGCGTGCCACGCAAGGCTTCCTGCTGATCGTCCTTCTGGTGGTGGCGGCGGGTGTTTCGGGAGGTGTCCTGCTTGCCCGCAGCATCCTGCGGCCTCTGCGCGAGATGACAGAAATCGTCCGTCGGCTGGGAGAGGGGGATCTCCGCTTGCGGCCCCAGGCTCAAATCGGCCGCGACGAGATCGGGCAGATGCAGAGCCAGTTGTACGAAGTGGTGAAGAGGCTGCGCGGCATCCTAGGAGGGATCCGCGGGGATTCCGACACCATGAGCGCCGACGCCCGCGCCCAGGCCGAGGCCTCGCTGCGCCTCTCGGACATCTCGAACCAGAACGAGACGGCCGCCCAGGCGGTTGTCGGAAGCTCCTTGGACGCAAGTCTCACGCTGCGCCGCATCGCCGAAGGGGCCGGGCAGACGGTCCAGAACATCAACACCGTCTCGGCAGCGCTGGAAGAGATGTCGTCCTCCATCGGCGAGATCTCGCGCAGCGCCGGACAGACGCGGCGCATGTCCAAGGCGGCGGCCGACGGCGCCAACGCGGCGGCCCGCAACATGCAGGAGCTGGCCCAGTCCTCGCAGGAGATCGGCGGCGTGATCGAGGCCATCGTGGAGATCTCGGAGCAGACGAAGCTCCTGGCGCTCAACGCCACCATCGAGGCGGCCCGTGCTGGCGAAGCGGGCAAGGGCTTTGCGGTGGTGGCCGGCGAAGTGAAGGAACTGGCCAAAGCGGCCGCCGACGCTACCGATAGCATTCGCCAGCGGGTGGACTCCATCCGCCATTCCAGCCAGCAGGCCTCGGAAGGCATCGCCACCGTGAACGCTAGCGTTCAGGAACTGGATACCAGCTTCGATGCCATCGCCAGCGCCGTGGAGGAACAGTCCGTCGTCACCCAGGAGATCACCCGCAGCATCGTCCAGGCGCTGCAGGGCTCCAAGGACGTGAACGACAATCTCTCTCAGGCCAACCGCCAGGTAGAAATGATCCACCAGGATGCCGCCCGCATCCAGGAAAAAGGCCAAGAGTTGCTTGCCATCGCCAGTCAGGTGGACGGCCAGGCCAAAGGCTTGAGCTCCCTCTCGGTGCGCTTGGGCAAGGAGATGGCGACGTTTCGTTTGGATGTCTGATGGACCCATGAATGGGCGAAGGTGAGAAAGATTTTTATTCTCAATTGTACACGTACACCAGGGAGGCTTTCATGCCAGTTGCTACACCCGCACAATACCGCCAGATGATCGCGGCCGCCAAAAAGGGCGGATACGCCTATCCGGCCTTCAACGTCACCGGCACCGAGACGGCCAATGCCGTCCTCAAGGGATTGGCTGACGAGAAGTCGGATGGCATCATCCAGGTCAGCACCGGAGGCGGTGAATTCGCCTCGGGCACTTCCGTCAAGGACATGGCCCTGGGCGCTGCGTCCATTGCCCAGCACGTCCATCTTTTGGCCGAGCGCTACGGCGTTTTGGTGGCCTTGCACACTGATCATTGTCAGCCGGGCAAGCTCGACAAATTGGTGCGTCCGCTCATTGCCGAGACCAAGAAGCGCCGCGCCGCCGGTCTTCCCAACCTCTTCCAGAGCCATATGTTCGACGGCTCCGAACTGGGCCTGGGCAAGAACCTGGAAATCGCCGAAGAGCTCCTGAAGGAATGCGCCGACAACGAGATCATCCTGGAAGTGGAGATCGGCGTGGTGGGCGGCGAAGAAGACGGTCACGACACCTCCGGCACTCCCAAGGAAAAGCTCTACACCACTCCCGAAGACATGGTGGAGACCTACGAGCGGCTCTCCAAGATCGGGCCTTTCCTCTTGGCGGCCACCTTTGGAAACGTCCACGGCGTCTACAAGCCGGGCAACGTGAAGCTAAAGCCCACCATTCTGCGCGACGGCCAGATCGCCGTCCAGAAGGCCCACGGCACCGGCCCCAACCCCATCGACCTGGTCTTCCACGGCGGCTCGGGATCGGCGCTTTCCGAGATCCACGAGACCTTGGGTTACGGCGTGGTGAAGATGAACGTCGACACCGACACCCAGTACGCCTTCACCCGTCCTATCGTCGAGCACATGTTCAAGAACTACGACGGCGTGCTCAAGATCGAAGGGGAAGTGGGCAACAAGAAGGTCTACGACCCGCGTAGCTATCTGAAGGCCGCCGAGATCGGCATGGCCGCTCGCGTCTCCCAGGCCGCCCGCGACCTGAAGTCCTCGGGACGCACCCTGCTCGGCTGAGTCGCGACGCCGATCTTTTGTTTAAATTCCACGCATGAGCGCTCCTCTTTCTTTCGGTATTCCCAAAGACTTCGAGAAAGGGGAGCGCGCGTCTATTCCGAGTGTGATGGTGGCTTCCGAGGCGACTCGGATCTGCCATAAATGCATCCGCAACCCCAATTGTGGATCATATATTCAAGAATTATGAGGATGCCCTGAACGCCGTTGGCGACGTCTGCTACCGCGGTTCCCGAAGGGGAGCGTGGGGGGTGGTCGCAGGGGCTTGAATCAGTCGGGAAAGTCTCCCGATCCTGTGTAGGTCCAAACGAGAAAAGGAGCTCAAGGTGAAACTGCTGGAATGCGAAGCGAAGGCGGTCCTGAAGTCCCACGGACTGACGGTGCCCGCCGGCGCCCTCATCAATGCTCCCCAAGATGTCGAGCCCGCCCTGCGCGATCTCGGTCTTTCTGGGGGTGTCCTGAAGGCGCAGGTGTTCACGGGTGGTCGCGGCAAGGCCGGCGGCGTTAAGCTGTTCGAAGGCGCTGCCGAAGGCAAGGAAATCGCCCAGAAGCTGCTCGGCATCACGCTGGTGACCCACCAGACGGGCCCTGCCGGCGAGAAGGTCGAAAAGCTCTATCTGGAGCCCAAGAGCTCTATCGCTCGCGAACTCTACGTCGCCATCCTGCTCGACCGCGAGGCCAACAACCCGGTGTTGATCCTCTCCGCCGAGGGCGGCATGGAGATCGAGGACCTGGCCGAGAATCATCCCGAGAAGCTCCTGCGTCAGCATCTGCCCATCGGCCATGATCTGTGGGCTTTCCAGGTCAATCGGACGCTTGCCTTCTTGGGCCTTTCGGGCGAGACTGGCAAGGAGCTGATTGCGGTCATCAATGGCCTCTGGAAGGTTTACCAGCAGGAAGATTGCTCGATGCTCGAGATCAATCCGCTGGTGGTCGACAAGGACGGACACGTCATCATCCTCGATTGCAAGATGATCGTCGACGACAACGCGGTGTTCCGTCGCGCTGCCCTGGGCAACCCCGATGCCGACAAGACCCCCTCCGAGGTCGAGGCGGCCAAGTGGGGCCTCTCCTACATCCCGCTCGACGGCAGCGTCGGTTGCATGGTGAACGGCGCGGGCCTGGCCATGGCCACTTTGGACCTGATCGTCCAGGCGGGTCTGCAGCCGGCCAACTTCCTCGACGTCGGCGGCAGCGCTAACGAAGAGGCCGTGACGCACGCCTTCGAGATCATCCTCAGCGACCCCAAGGTCAAGGTGATCCTGGTCAACATCTTCGGCGGCATCATGAAGTGCGACATCATCGCCCTGGGCGTGATCGCGGCCACCAAGAAGCTTGCTCCCAAGGTGCCCATCGTGGTGCGCTTGCAGGGGACCAACGTGGAACTGGGCCAGAAGCTCCTTAAGGAATCTGGGCTCACTCTCATCTCCGCCGACGACCTCGTTGACGCGGCGAACAAGCTGGCCAAGGCCGCCAAGGAGGGCGCACGATGAGCATTCTGATCGACAAGAACAGCAAGGTCGTCGTCCAGGGTCTGACCGGCAAGGCCGGCACCTTCCACGCCCTGCAGTGCGCAGCCTACGGCACCAAGATCGTGGGCGGCGTGAACGCCAAGAAGGCCGGAACCACCCATGAAGGGTTCCCCGTCTTCGGCAGCGTCCACGAGTCCGTGGAGAAGGCCGGCGCCGACGTGTCGCTGATCTTCGTGCCGCCTCCAGCGGCCGCTGATGCCATCGTGGAAGCCGCCGACGCCGGCGTGCGCCTGATCGTGGCCATCACCGAGGGCATCCCCGTGATGGACATGGTGTGGGCTCGCCGCGAGGTGGAGCGCCGCGGCGCTCTGCTGCTCGGCCCCAACTGCCCGGGCATCGTGACTCCGGGTGAGGCCAAGGTCGGCATCGCTCCGGGCTTCATCCACAAGCGCGGCAAGGTGGGCATCGTGTCCCGCTCCGGCACGCTGACCTACGAAGCCGTCTACCAGACCACCCAGCTGGGCCTTGGTCAGACGAACTCCATCGGTATCGGCGGCGACCCGGTCCACGGCCTGAACATGGTTGACGTGCTCAAGCTGTACAACGCGGATCCCGAAACCGAAGGCATCATCCTGATCGGCGAGATCGGCGGACCTGACGAGCAGAACGCCGCCGCCTACATCAAGGAATTCGTAAAGAAGCCCGTGGTGGCCTTCATCGCCGGTGCCGCTGCCCCCAAGGGCAAGCGCATGGGCCATGCCGGTGCCATCGTGGAAGGCAAGAGCGGCACGGCCGCGGCCAAGAAGCAGGCGCTCAAGGATGTTGGCGTCAGCGTGGCCGAGACCATCGCCGGCATCGGCGCCCTCATGAAGGACGCCCTCAAGGCCTAAGCCTTTTCGGACAGTTTCTGTTTTTTAACCCCTTCCGCCGCGTCCCGGCGGGAGGGGTTTTTCGTTGTCTGGCCCGCAACTCTGGACGCACGGGGGGGATCCCGAGTATATTGGGGCCCGTTCCATGTGTCAGGGAGCCTTTGTCACGACTGAGGGAGTTTCACCGATGAGTTCTGCTTTGATCGAGGAATTGACACCGAGGATCCACGACGCCGCCGCCTTTGTGCCGGCGCTGCGCACCGAGCTTTCGCGGGCCGTGCTGGGGCAGGAATCGCTCATGCACGGCCTCTGCGTGGCACTCTTGGCCAACGGCCATGTGCTCCTGGAAGGCGCTCCGGGCCTTGCCAAGACCACCGCCATCCGCGTCCTGGCCGCCTGCGTGCAGGCTGACTTCTCGCGCATCCAGTTCACCCCTGATCTGCTTCCTGCGGACATTCTGGGCACCCAGATCTACCGCCCCAACACCGGCGAATTTGAGACCCGCAAGGGGCCGGTGTTCGCCTCCATGGTGCTGGCCGACGAGATCAACCGCGCCCCCGCCAAGGTGCAGGCGGCGCTCCTGGAAGCCATGCAGGAGTCGCAGGTGACGCTGGCCGGACAGACCTACCAGTTGCCGCGTCCCTTCTTCGTGCTGGCCACCCAGAATCCCATCGAGCAGGAAGGGACCTACCCGCTGCCCGAGGCGCAGGTGGACCGTTTTCTCCTGAAGCTCGATGTCGGCTATCCCGGCCGCGAGGCCGAGCTCGACGTCTTGAAGCTCGTGAGCGGGCCGGGGCTTCCCGAGCCGCGCCCGGTGGTGAGCACCGCCGAAATCGTGGCCGGACAGAAACTGACCAAAGAGATCTTCGTCGACCCGCGCGTGCAGGGCTACATCGTGGACCTGGTGCGCGCCACTCGTGGCGAGGCCGACGGCGGTCTTCCTGAGCTTTCGGGGCTTCTGCGCTACGGCGCTTCGCCGCGCGCCTCCATCGCCCTCTCGCTCTGCGCCAAGGCTCAGGCCTTCCTGGACGGGCGCGCCTACGCCACCCCCGACGACGTGAAGTCGGTGGCCCGGCCGGTGCTGCGCCACCGCATTGGGCTCTCGTGGGAGG
>DAIPHW010000139.1:0-6777 GCA_036771135.1 Fibrobacterota bacterium
TTTGCTTTTCGGCACAACGACGAGCTACAGCTCGCATATGATGGTACTGCAGGAGTGCCAAGAACAAAAGAGGCGGGAGGCCTCCGGCAAGATCCCACGGATGAGGCAAGGCAAAACTTGCCGCCGTCAAGACGACGAGTCCCAGCGAAGCGCCCGCCACGAGATGATCGTGCCGCTTCAGGGATGCAGGTTGGCTAAGGAAGTCCTTCACGGCAACCTTTAGCATACCACACATCCCTGGCTTAAGCAACGCGAGCTAGAGCTTGTCGAGAGCCTCCAAGACCGCGTCCATCTGAGAATCGGTGCCGATGGAGATGCGGGCATGGCGAGCGAGGCGTTCGCCTTTGAAGGCGCGCACCAGGATGCGTTTTTCGCGCAGTTTTTCCAGAAGCTCCTGGGACGAGAACTTGGGGTGCGCTGAAAAGACGAAGTTGGCGGCCGAGGGAAGGGTGTCGAAGCCAAGCTTCTCCAGCCCTTCCACAAAGCGCTCGCGGGTGGCGATGATTTTGGCGGTGGTGGCGCGGAACCATGTATCGTCGTCCAAGGCGGCAGCGGCGCCCGCCTGGGCTACGCGATCGACGGTGTAGGAATTGAAGAAGTCGCGCGCCCGCTCCAGCGCCTCGATTAGGCGCGGATTCCCGAGCAGGAAGCCCACCCGCAGGCCGGCCAGAGCCCACGACTTGGAAAGGGTCTGGCACACCAGCAGGTTGGGATATCTCTCCAAGAGCGCGACGGCCGAGGTCGCGCCGAAGTCCACATAGGCTTCATCCACCAACACCACGCAGTCAGGGTGGGCGATAGCGATCTCCTCAATGGCCGCAAGCGAGAGTGGCGATGCGGTAGGGGCGTTGGGGTTGGGGAAGATGACGCCGCTGGCACTTCCGAGGTAGTCGTGTGGGTCAATGGAATAGTCGGGGCGCAGCGGAATGGCATGGAAGGGAATGTTCCAGAAGCGCGCAAAGACGGGATAGAAGGAATAGGTGATGTCGGGAAAGAGCAGTGTGCCTTCGCGCTGGAAGAAGGCGCGAAACGCTAGAGCCAACACTTCGTCAGAACCGTTGCCGACAAAGGTCGCCTCAACGGGAAGGTTGAAACGCCGCGAAAGGGCCTCACGCAGGATCAGACTGCGCGGGTCCGGGTATAGCTGGAGGCGATCCCGCACAGCCGCTTCCATGGCTTCCATGGCCCGAGGGGACGGTCCGTAAGGGTTCTCATTGGTGTTGATCTTGATCCAGCCGTCGCCTTGAGGCTGTTCGCCGGGAACGTAGGGAGCCATCTCCGCAATGCCGCGGCTCCAGAGCTTTGTAAGGTCCATGGTATCCTGAAAGCTAGGAAGGAAAAGCCGATCTTTACCGGCCTGGAAGGCGGAAAATTGTCCTCATGGCCTTCCCGGCTAAAAGATCCGGATGCCAGATCCCCCTAAGCTGCTAGCAACTTTGGGAAAAGGCGCTTGGATGCTCTTACTCTCGGGAGACTTCAGCGGTTAGTTTTCAGGTCCTTATGATGGCGCTTGTTTTGATGTCAATCGAGAAGGCTCATTATGTATCCTAATCTACGGCCTGGTGATAAAGATAAAGTTGCCGCGCTTGTGGAAATTAGGCAAAAGAATAATGACTTTTGCTGGCTGGTCTGCGATTACCTGAATAATACTCCCAAAGCGATCACCCAAGAATTGATGGATGACATCAATGGAAATGGCGTTTTGTCAAATGAAACGGCCTTTGCCATTTTGCTCAGTTGCTTTTGCGGATTGGATCCGGAAGGCAATGAACAGGATCGAAAGATGGCTACGGGTTATTTTCATTATGCCGTAAAAAAGCTAGATTCTGAAGTGTACCTCAGAAATCCATTTTATCAAAACATTCATATCCCCGACGTGAAGTTTGAAAACTGGGAATTGCGGCATCAAACGTATAGTCCTTATGAAGCTTTTATCTATAAAGACTTGATCTCGGAGCCGAACCACAAAGAGTATCCTGCCATTGGCTTTTTTGATCAGGAATTTCAATATCCATCGGTCATGGAAGATGGGCATGAGTGGATGTCGATCAAGCCAAGCGAACTAGAAACCATCCAGCCCGCCGTTGATGCGGTTGCCGGCAAGGTCGTCACGTTTGGGCTTGGACTTGGATACTTTGCCTATATGGCCAGCCTCAAGACTTCCGTATCTAGCCTAACCGTCATTGAACGCGACCCAAATGTCATCGCGCTATTCGAGCGGTATATCCTTCCACAGTTTGAATGCCCTGAGAAGGTAAAAATCGTTTCCGCTGATGCTTTAGAATATGCGGAACAGCAAATGCCCGGAAATGGCTTTGATTACGCTTTTGTCGATGTGTGGCATGATGCTGCCGATGGTCTTGAGATGTATCTGAAAATGAAGAAGAAGGAAATCCTCAACCCTAGGACGAAATTCTTGTATTGGGTGGAAGAATCCTTGCTTTCCAGTTTTCGCTGGCAACTCTTTGATGATGTTGTTGAAAGAGCACATTCTTTTGCTGAGATCGAACAGGCCTTGAGTGATGCAAATCTCAGAGAACTTGCCGCATTGGAAATCGTAACGCTGCCGTCATAAAATTTGCGGTCTGTCTTTAGGCGGGAAATAAAAAGCCCCGCCGATCATCGATCGACAGGGCAAAGATTTCTGCAAGAGCGGCTTAGGGCCGCTCGCAGGCCTTAGTACTGGAACAGGAGTTCGCGGTACTTGGGCAGCGGCCAGAGATCATCGGAAACCAACGTCTCGAGCTCGTCCACGACTTCGCGCAGGGCTTCCTGAGCGGGAATCACGGCAGACTTGAACGCCTTGGCCTGGTCGATCAGCGCATCCTTGCCGACGGCGGCAATCTGAGCCTTCTCCAGAGCCTCGGTCTTTTCCACCAGGGAGTCGGCCAGGGTGGCGATCTTGGTCGTGACCTTGGCAATGCCCTTGGAGGCGGAAGCGCCACCCAGTTCGGCAATGGCCTTGGCCACGGCCGGCAGGATCAAGGTCTTGGCGATGTCCAAAGCGGCATTGGCCTCGATGTTCTGCACCTTGACGTAGCGTTCCCAGTTGATCTCGGCGCGGGCTTCGAGCTCGCGCTCGGTCAGCACGCCAGCCTTGGCGAAGAGCGCCTTGGCCTTGGGGGTCTCCAGAGCGGCCAGAGCCTCGACGGTGCTCTTGTTGTTGGGCAGACCGCGCTTCTCGGCTTCGACGTGCCATTCTTCCGAATAGCCGTTGCCGGAGAAGAGAACCTTCTTGTGTTCCTTGATGATGCCCGAGAGAATCTTGGTAAGTCCGGCGAAGTCGCCAGCCTTGAGCTTCTCGAGGCTATCGGCCAGGGACTCCAGGGACTCGGCCACGATGGTGTTGAGCACCGTCTGCGGCCAGTAGATGGGAGCCGAGGAGCCGACGGCGCGGAACTCGAACTTGTTGCCAGTGAAGGCGAACGGCGAAGTGCGGTTGCGGTCGGTGGCGTCCTTGGGCAGCACCGGAAGCGAGGTCACGCCCAGTTCCAGTTCGCCGCCCTTCTTGGAGGAAGAGGCTGCACCGGTCTCGAGCTGCTTGACCACGTCCTCGAGCTGAGCGCCCAGGAAGATGGAGACGATGGCCGGAGGGGCTTCGTTGGCGCCCAGGCGGTGATCGTTGCCGGCATCGGCCACAGTGGCGCGCAGCAGGTCGGCGTGCGTGTCGACAGCGCGGATGACGGCGGTCAGGAAGGCCAGGAACTGCGCATTGGCATGCGGGTTCTTGCCCGGCTCCAGCAGGTTCTCATCGCTCGTGGCCATGGACCAGTTGTTGTGCTTGCCCGAGCCGTTGACGCCCTTGAAGGGCTTCTCGTGAAGCAGCGCAGCCAGGCCGTGCTGGGCGGCCAGCTTCTTGATGATGCTCATTACCAGCATGTTGTGGTCGGAGCCCACCGTGGTGGTCTCGAAGACCGGAGCCAGCTCGAACTGGGCTGGGGCGACTTCGTTGTGGCGGGTCTTGGCAGGAATGCCGATGCGCCACAGCTCGCGGTCGAGGTCCATCATGAAGGCCAGGATGCGCTCGCGGATGGCGCCGAAGTACTGGTCTTCCAGCTCCTGTCCCTTGGGGGACGGGGCGCCGAAAAGGGTGCGACCAGTCAGGACCAGGTCCGGGCGGAGCTCGGCCAGGCGGCGATCGACCAGGAAGTATTCCTGTTCTGGTCCGATGGTGGTGAACACCTTGGTGGTGGTGTCGTTGCCGAACCACTTGAGGATGCGCACGGCCTGCTTGCCCAGGGCTTCCTGCGAGCGCAGCAGAGGAATCTTCTGGTCCAGGGCTTCGCCGGTGTAGGACACGAAGGCCGTGGGGATGGTCAGGGTGACGCCGTTAGGCTCGACCTGCAGGAAGATGGGGGAGGTGACGTCCCAAGCGGTGTAGCCGCGGGCCTCGAAGGTGGCGCGGATGCCGCCCGAGGGGAAGGACGAGGCGTCCGGCTCGCCCTGGATCAGGAGCTTGCCCGAGAACTCGGAGATCGTGGCGGCGTCGCCAGCCGGGTTCAGGAAGGAGTCGTGCTTCTCAGCGGTAGAGCCGGTCAGCGGCACGAACCAATGGGTGTAGTGGGTGGCACCGTGGGCCATGGCCCATTCCTTCACGCCCTGGGCAACTGCGTCGGCGATGGTCGGATCGAAGGGCTCGAGGCCTTCGATGGTGCGACGCAGCTTCTTGAAGACGGGCTTGGAAAGGAACTGGCGCTGGGCCTCCTCGCCAAACACGTACTCTCCATAGATGTCTTCGCCGGCGTTTTCGAGATAGTTCTCCGTGGCGACAACCTTCTGCGTGGCGATCGCTGCGACGGCGTTCTTGCGAGCAGTCATTATGCGTCCTCGAATGGTTTATGGTGGTCTGTGGCCGAGATCCGCCGGTTTCCGCAAGGATGGCCGCCAATGCGGAAACGGATCTTTCATATGTGAAAATACGCGATTGGCGGGGCGGCTGTCTATCCCCTTTTCCTCGTGAGCCTTTCCTTGAGCCAGAAGCGACAAAAAAAGCCCCGGATCCGCATTGGATGGCCGGGGCTTGGGGCGTTTCTTGTCACGAGGATTTTATGCAATCTCGATCTTGCGAGGGCCGACCTCGGGCTTGAGCGAGAGCTTCACTTCCAGCACGCCGTCCGCCATCTTGGCCTCGATGTGCTCACGGTCGATGGTCTGTGGCAGGCTGAAGGAACGACTGAAGCTGCCGTAGCCGGTCTCGCAGTAGCGGTAGCCCTTGGCTTCTTCGGGAGCTTTGCGATTGCCGGAAATTGTCAGGGTGTCGTCCTTCATCTCGAGCTTCACATTTTCGCGGGAGACTCCCGGAAGGTCCATGCGCAGCAGGTAGGCGGATTCCGCCTCTGCGACGTCGACCGAGGGGCTGAAACTCGAGGGGGCTGCGGTGGCGTTCATGTCGCCGAAGAACTCGTCGAAAAGGTTGCGGGCGGCGGCGTTGCGGGCAAGAGTCAAAGTGTTCATCATGTTCTCCTTGGTTTTTGGTTCTAGACCAGTAGCGGTCTTGGCTTCTTGCCCTTCTATAGAGCGATGGGCATGCCAAATGATCGCAGGAGACGATGCGAGAAAATCAAGGTGCAAGGGGGATGTCGGCTGTCGCAGGACGAAGCGAAGATGTGTGTCAGGCGTCGCTTCTTGAAGCTAAAACGCCGGCAGCATCAGGCTTGAGGACGCCTTGGCTGAGAGAATGCGGACGATGCAGACGCTGTGCATTGGCGGAAGCGATAGCTGGCTGGATCCGGCAGGCCAGTCCAAGCGCTGCAGCCGCCGTCCGTCCGTCGAAAGCAGCTCTACCTGGGCTGCTTCCAAAGAGGTGCGTTCCAAGGCAAGCGAAGCTCCGGTGCGGATCAGGCGCAGCGATGTGGCTGCGGATGGCTTCAGAGAAATGCCCGAGCTGGTGCCAGAGTGTAGCACTACGCTGTCGAGGGTAAACCCGACATGGCCAGAGGTCAGGGTGCTTGCCAGGCGCACTTCCCAGGTGAAGGCAAGCAAGCTGTCGGGAGTGAAGGGGTCCTTCCAGAGCCCCACCCAATCGGGCTGTTGCAGGCTGTCCAAGGCGATGCACCAGCGCGTTGTTCCGGTGCGATAAGGAATGCGCACTTGGTGATCCTTGCCGTCCTGATAGGCGAGTCCTGACTTCTTGGCGTGAAAGATCACGCTGGATGCGGTGTCGGGAATGCCCTGATCCATTGAAAGCGAAAAGGAGATGGAGTGGAGGTTTGGAATGCTGCGGGCGGAATCCTGTGCCGAAAGCTGGGTTTCCAGGGCGGCATACCCCGAATAGGTATGAGTCCGACGCAGCCAGAAGCGTATCGGTGCGTTGTGCGCTTTAGAATCTGGAAGCCAGCCTCCGGAACTCCAGTTGCCGGTAGAATCGAGCACCAGCGAACTGCCGTGGGCCGAGGTGTCCTGCGAGCTCGAATCGGTGTAACTGTACCACCAGCCACCCAAGGAATTCTTCTTGTAGGGAGCTGTTGAAAAATCTGAAAGCAAGGTGCCGTTGGCTTCGGTGCAGTTGCCGGTTGCCGGTGCCGGTGGAGCGCCATCCACGCCGTCTAGCGCGATGCTGTCGATCTTGATCCAGCCGCTATCCTGGGAGCAGGCGCTGCTGTCGCAACTGGTGGAAATTTGAATGGCTGTCGCTTGCGCTAGGATGTCTTCGTTGGAAATTTGCGGCGTTTCCGAAAGCCACTTAGGGAAAGCCAGTTTGCTTATGGCAATGTTCCACGTAACCGTGGAGTCTTTGACAATGCCTTCGTAACCGAGATTGGCTCCGGTGTCGTTGGC
>DAIPHW010000140.1:0-1164 GCA_036771135.1 Fibrobacterota bacterium
CGAAGCCGCTTCGGGACTCGCCACCGCAGCAGACGTAGCGCCAGCAGACGATGCCTCTGGAACGGTGGGATCCTGGGCCCAGCTCGCACCAGCGGCGGCAAGACACAGGGGAATCAAACATGCCTTATGGTTCATGGGAACCTCCTTCTACAAGGAAAATGCCTTAACGATATGCGTCTCGGCTGTGCGTTCAATCACATTGTCACAAAATTATGGGGCGATGCGCTCTGGAGGATCATCAGATTCCTCCGAAACCGCCGGCACAACCGGAGGCGTCGCGACCGGTACGGAAGTTTTTGCAGCCGGTACCGCAGCCGGAAGCGGCGCAGACGTTGACTCCGAAACCGGCGGAACCGCAGGCGCGGCAACGGGTGCCGGTTGGACTGGAGCCGCAACCGAGGCGTCCCGAATCGGCGCCGCAGCAGCGGGAGCAGCGACAGTTTCTGGGGGCTCCTCCGCAGCAGAGGCCGCAGCATGAGTAGTATCAGGTAGCGGAGCTGGCAGCGGAGCCACGGGCTTCGAGAGCGACTTGGAAGACGAATCCAGCACTTCAGGAGGTGCTTCCTGAGCCGGCGTGGCCATCTCGGGAGCCGCATCTTCCGTGTCCTGCACGTCGTCCTGGCGCCCGAACTCCTCCGGGGGAATGGGGTCGTTATCAGCGCGCTTCTTGGGTGGCGGAGGCGTTCCGAACATCCAGGCCACCGAAACGCGATGCGAAAGCCCCAAGTCGGGAGTGCTCTGCAGCGCATAGTCCAGGCGCAAGCGCTGGTTCCACACGTACCCCACGCCAAAGCCCGCCTGCCCCTTGGATTCGCCGTAAAGTCCCTGCTCGTCCTTGCCCTCGAAGAAGTCGCGCCAGCGCGTCAGCGCCTGAATCTCAGCTCCGGCGCGGATCACTCCGCCCCAATTGAAGCGAAATTCGCCCCCCAAGCGGCAGGTGCGCAGGAAAAGTCCCGGATCCTCCCAAAAGCGCGAAGGCTCGGTAGTAAAGGTGTTCGACGCCTGGTTCTGGAAAAGCCCCGGCGTCTCGATGCCCACTGAACCGCGCCCATAGAGGTAAGCCACATCCCCCTCGTAACCTAGCCCCAGGGAAAGATCCATGGGTGACCACTCCCGTCGTCCACTTTCCCAAACCGTGGCGGTGGCAATGGCCCGCTCCAGGCG
>DAIPHW010000140.1:1264-6739 GCA_036771135.1 Fibrobacterota bacterium
AAGATCTCATCCTGCCCGATATCCAGGTCTTGGTAGAGATTGGCGTGGTGGAAGAACCCCTCGGGGCGCGTCAGCTCCGCCAAAGAGGCCGGGTTGGCCAAGAGAAACGAGGCATCGCCCGGCATGCCCAGCGACACGTTTCCCATGCCGGGAAGCCGCGCACCGACAGGCAAGTCCATGCTGGAATTGGCGTAAGCCGTCTGTTCGGCCCGGGCAGACAGCGTAAGAGCTGCGACAAGAAGAAGTGGGCGCACCATCACGCTTCTCAAGATATGTGTTCGCGCCGCCCCCAAAGGGGGCTTTGCGAAAAGTTGGCTCCCGATCAGTCCAAAAAGTCCTTGTCCTTGATCTTCCGAGGCAGATATTCGTCGCTTGCAAAGGTGATGCCCTTGGCCGAAAGAGCTTCGAGCTCCAACTTCACCTTGCTGGAAAGCATGCGCTGGATCTCCTTCTGCCACACCTTATTCTTCACGAACCAGGGGTAGGCCATGATCTCCTTGGCGCGGGCGATGTCGTTATCCTCTAGGCGGATCGTCACCTCAGAGGGGATCTGGAACTTCTCCACGTCAGCGCTGGAAAGGCCGATGAACTTGGCGCTAGGAATGGCCATGCGGCGACTCTCGTAGGCAAGCGAAATGGAGCCCTGCTTCACCACCGAGTAGATGTAGTAGCCCCACGGGTCGTTATCGACGAACACGTAGAGCGGCAGCTTCAGTTCGTTGACCATGCGGTACATCAGGCGGCGCACCCCGCGCGGAGGCTGGCCTCCGCCGTGGATCAGGATGCAGTGGTGAGTCCGCCAAAACTTGTCCTCGTTCAGGCGGCGCCACATGGCGTCCTTTTCCACCAGAAGAATGAACTTGGCCTCGTGCTCGCGGAACTGCACCACGTCGGGCTCCACGATGGACGGCACCGACCAGCCACCAGTGCCCATGCGGCGAGCATCGATGGTGTCGCCGCCGTCAACCAGCGTGATCTCTCCTACCAAGGCGCCCTTGTTGGAGGCAAACAGGTGCAGCTCCTCGCGTAGCGAATCAAGCGTCACCTCCAAGTCTTCGATGATGGGGTCCGACTCGGACTGGTCCTCGAAGGTGTTGTCGCGCGTACCGGCGATGGTGTGCTTGGTCATGTAGTAGAGGTCACGAATGGAGTTGGTCTTGCCGGCAGCAACCAACCTCTTACACGCCTCGGCCACGATCAAGGTCTGCATGTATTTCTTCGACTGCCCGAGGTTGAAGAACTCGCGGGCTGTCTTTCCCTCGCCCAGCTCCACGATGCGCTTCACCTCGTTGAAATTCACGTTGGCAAGCGTGCGCGAAGGAACCTGGAAGAACGGCTCGTTCCCAGCTAGGGCCTGGCGGGCGACCTCATCGGCCATGCCGATGATCTTCTCATCGGTGCTCAGCTTCTTGTGCGCGCTCATGCGTCATCCTCCCCAAAGAGGTTCAACGTGGTGGGAGGCGTCTCCTCCTCCAGGGCCGGAAAGTCGGTCTTCTCGCCGCGGGGCTTGTGCACCTTGGCAGGCTTGGGTAGCAATGCCGCCAAGTCATCGCCGCCCTCGGTGTCTAACTCCACCTCAGAGTCTTCACCACTGGCCTCGCTCTGGCTGGCATCCGTCAAGCTCTCCTCGGACGGCGCATGGGTGCCGCCCTCGACCACCTCAGACGGCGCGATGGGATTGCCATCCTCACCAATCACCAAGGTTCCCTCCATCTCCTCGGGGGCGATCTTGGCCTTCATGGCCTCCAACTGCTCGGCAAGCTCGGTCTTCTTCCTGGAGGTCGCCAAAAGCGCCTGCCGCACCGGGTCGCCCTCCTTCTTGGTGATGGCCACGTAGGCGCGTACCACCTCCTCGATGTAGGCGTTGAAGATATTGCGTCGCTTGGCTTGGCTCTGGGCCGCCTGCTTCTTCTTCAGGTAGCTGCCGAGCTTCCGCCCCGCCTCCTGAAGCGCCAGCTTGAACTCCTTGCGGATCTCATCGTAATCGGCAATGGCTTCCTTGGCCTGATTGGTAAACGGCACCCACACCGAAGCCATGTGCGTCATGATGACGATAGGCCCCACCGGAAGCGAGCCCTTGGACTGCGACAGCCCGTAGGACTTCCAAGCCACGTCCATGACAGATTTTGTCGAAGCGCAAGCCGAAAGCTGGTACTGCAGCGGCACGCGGTTGGCAAAGCGGATCACCCGCGCAATGCCGTCCGACTCGAGCTTTCCGCCCCAGGCGATGCCCACTTCAATCTGAAAGGGATTGCCGCGATAGATGGCAGGCTTTCTCGTGGTGGCGGCGTAGAACTCTGCCCCCAACTCCTTGTGCATGCCCTTGAGCAAGTGCTCGACCCCAATCGGCGCCAAGCAATCGGTGCGGGGAGGCGGCAGCTCGGCCTTTTGCAGCGCCTGGAAGAGCGTCTCGCCCTCCTCGGGGCTGAGATCCGCCGGAACCACCGAAAGAGCCAATCCCGCCACCTTGCAGATCTTGGTGGCGGCAGCACTGTTCATGCGCGAAAAAGAACTGGTCAGGAAGACGCCCATGCTGCGAGACGGAGACTCGCGCAACATGCGCAGGAAGATGCCGAGCTCAATGCCATGCGGATGGGGCTGGATCTCCACCGGCTCAGGAGGCAGCTCCAAAGCGGCACGCGGGAAGACGCGCTCGGTGCCGTCGGGGGCCACAAACACGAAGCGGGCATGCGGATTGGCGATAGCGGTCTGCTCCAGGTATTCGTCCACCGACTGGCGGCCGCGGAAGAAGACCGCCTTCATGGTGATCTCGACCTGAGTGCCAGTGCTCTGGGCGCCCCCCGGGCCGTCCCAGGGGACTTCCTCCTCCTTGAGGATGACCGGCTCGTTCTTGGCCGTGTCGATGCGCAGCTCGTAAAAGCAAGCGGGCTTCGACTTGAAGGGGCGGCTCTTGATCTGCACGGGCTTTCCCGTGGTGATCAGGCCGTACATGCCCGCCGCCGAGATGCCGATGCCCTGCTGACCGCGGCTCATGCGCAAGCGGTGGAACTTGCTGCCGTAGAGGAGCTTTCCGAACACGCGGGGGATCTGCGCCTTCACGATACCTGGGCCGTTATCAGCCACCAGCATGCTGTAGTGGTCGTCGGAACCCTCGATCTTGCGGATCTCCACCCGGATGTCGGGCAGGATGCGCGCCTCCTCGCAGGCGTCCAGGGAATTGTCCACGGCTTCCTTGACGGCCGTGAGCAAAGCCTTGCGGGGGTTGTCAAATCCCAGCATGTGACGATTCTTGGCGAAAAAGTCGGCAACGGAGATCTCCCGCTGCCGCTTGGCCATCGTCTGTGCGTCCGGTGTAATGCTCAAGTGTCCTCCATGGATGCTCCTGAACGGATCAGGGAGGGGCAAAGTTAGGGCCTCCTGCTCAAGCGTTCAAGGCTTGCCGGAATATCCCCATCCAGACCCAGTCCATCCCTTCGCCCAAACAAGACACGCCAAAATACCTCATCCTCCCCACCAGCACATTGCCCGCTTGGAGATGGTAGCTTGTCCCCAATGCAACAGACGCTGGCATCAGTCCCGCTGGGGACCGTCCTTTTCGACGGAGACTGCCTCGTCTGCTCCGGAGGAGCTCGCTTTCTCACCGCCCGCGATTACAAGCGGCAATTCCGACTGCTGCCCCTGCAATCCCCCCAAGCCCAAGCCCTGCTGCAGAGACACGGCCTTCCCAGCAACTACCGCGAGTCGCTCCTCTTCCTCCGCGGCCCCCACCTGCTCATGCGCAGCGAAGCCGTGATTGCCCTCCTCTCCGCCCTGCCCTGGCCCTGGAGCCTAGCGCACGCACTGCGCCTCATCCCACTCCCTCTGCGCGACCGCATCTACGATCTAGTGGCCCAAAACCGCCATCGCATCCCGTTCTTTCGCCCCCGCTGCAACCTACCCCAAGGCCGCTAGAGCAAATCCAAGGGGGATTGCATGGTGTCGACCGGTGCGCGCACATGCATGTAGATCATGGTGGTCTCGAGCCGCGCGTGCCCCATGAGCTCCTGAATCTGCTTCAGCGGAATGCCGTTTTCCAGAAGGTGGGTGGCATAGCAGTGGCGCAGCAGATGCGGATGCACCCGGCCTTCTACCCCCGCTTGCCGGGCGGCATTGCGCAAGGCCTCGCGCACCGTGGTCTCCATGGGGTGCCAACGGCGCAGCTCCTTGGTCTCAGGGTGATGCTGCGGGCGATTGGCCCCAAAGACATGCTGCCATTCCCAGCTAGTCTCGGCATTCTGGAACTTCTTCCCCAAGGCATGCGGCAGGTCAACCTGTGCCCAGCCCTTCTCGCAGTCGTCCACCCAAACCTTATGCCGCCGCACCAGATGCGCTTCCAGGCGGCTGCGCAGCGACTGCGGCAGCGGCACAAGACGATCCTTATCGCCCTTGCCGTGACGCACCGTGACGAGACGGCGCGTCAGATCAATCTCCTGGACCCGCAGATCGAGAATCTCCATCAACCGAAGGCCGCACCCATACTGCAGCGAAAAAAAGACATCCCACGGGTAGACACACCCCTCCAAAAGACGCCGCACGGTATCGGGAGCAATGATCTTAGGAAGACGCCGACCACGGTGGGCATCGCCCTTTTCTTCCAGCACCAGATTGTATCCCAGCACCCTGCGGATCAGCCAAGCCAAAGCATTGCGAGCCTGGGAGATGCTCGCTTCGGAGAGGTTCTTCTCCAAAGTGAGCGTCCGCAGAAATCGCTGCGCCACCTCAGAAGCGGCTTCATCATCCGTGGGAAGTTCTGGACAGCTCCGCACCAGCCGCCGCCCCCATTCCAGATACGTTTCCAGAGTGCGCGGGCTGTACTGTTGGGCCTTTAGCCGGTTCTCCATTTCAGTGAGGGCCTGATCCCAGTTTTGAAACTTGGCCACCGGCGCCAGCTCCGCCTGCTGCTCCTCCATGGCCAGCCACGCCTGAACAGCCTGATACGCTTGTCGGCAGCGCCACGTCTCATAGCCCTGCTGTTCCAAAAAGGACGCATAGACCCGCGCCGGGCTCTTACCAGGAAGATTTTCCAAAGCCAAGCGCTGCCACTGCTTGACCCATCCCACGAAATAGCCCAGCGCACGCTCAGCCACACCGTGGCTCCGCAATCGGGCCCGGTACTCATTCCAGCGCACATCAAACTGGTCGTCCCCGGCACAGCCAGGAGCATCAGCGAAGGGAATCATCGCCGAAGAAGGTATGCAAGACCCAAGAATTTCTCAAGGCCAATCCCCCCGCTTGCGATCTAAATTCGAGAGAGCCACCCAGAGGACCCCATGCGCCAACACCACCCAACGCCCGCCATCCGACAATTGCGGTTTTCAGGCCCCCTTACGCATGATCAACAAGCTCTCCGCCCCCAACCCAAGTCCTCCCCTCCCCCACACCCCCAAACGCCGCATATCCAACATGCCCCTAATAAGAATGTTAGCTGCATTCCGATTTTTGCTTCGTGCCGAATTTAGCTTCAAAGAATAGAGT
>DAIPHW010000141.1:0-6657 GCA_036771135.1 Fibrobacterota bacterium
ATCGAGCAAGCGCTTCATCAGGAGATGGATCGCGAGATCCGACAGACCTCGTTGATGGCGCACGTGGTGCGGAGCTTCCAGCCGGGCACGGCCGGACGCGACCGCGCCTACGGGCTGCTCTCCTCCGATTCGCTGGCGTGGCAGTTGGTCATCACTCATCGCACCGAAGCTCAGCACATCCTCTGGACGCGTCGCCAGGAGCGGGATGCGCATCTGGCGCGGGAATTCTTCCAATTCAGCCGCGACCTTTCCATTTCCGATTTGGGCTGGAGCCGAGCAACGGCTTCTGGTGATTCCGAACCGGTGCTCTCGGTGCGCTTCAAGAGCCTCAACGTCAGACAAGATCTGGAATTTGTGGCAAGCGAGCAGGGCATTCGCCAGGCACTGCTTCCTTACATGCTCAACCAGGGCTTTTCGCTGGCGGTGGTGAACCAGGACGGATTGTGGTTTCCGCTCTTCGGCCAGGATACCTCGCGGGCCAATCCCACCTACGGCCAGCTGCTGCCTGACGAGATCCTCGACCGGCTGCTTGAGCAGCCGCGAGGACTCAATGCCGCTTGGGCGCCTGGGCCGGGAAATCCCTTCAAGCGCGGTGCGGTGGTGCATGCCCGGCGCATTCGCGCCTGGGGCGACTTGCACTGGACGCTGGTGCTCTACGGGCCGCGCACCGAGATGGATCGCGTCCTGCTGGGGCAGCTGTGGCGCTCGCTGTGGATTTTGCTTTTCGTGGGCCTTTTATGGGGACTCCTCTCCTGGCTCCTGCTGCGGCGCGAAGCCTCACTGGAGCGCCTGACGCGCGACCTTGATCACCTGCGCGAGATGCGGCGCAAGGACGAACAGTTGGTGCGCGCCGAGAAGCTTGCTACTGCGGGCGTGCTCATGTCAGGCTTAGCCCACGAGATCGGAACCCCTCTCGGGGTGCTCTCCATGCGTCTGCAACTTTTGCGGCGGCGTTTCGAGGATGGCTCCGAGGAGACAAAAACCGTCGATATCCTGCTTTCGCAGCTGGAGCGCGTGACGGGACTCATCCGCCAGTTATTGGACTTTGCTCGCGCCAAGCCCATGCCCGAGAGCGCCGTGGATGTGCGACAGATTCTGTCTACAGTGGAAAGTCTGCTTTCCCCGATGGCGCAGCGCAAGAGCTCGCGCCTTCAGATCGACGCGCCAGAGGAGCTTCCGGCGGCCTCTGGCAACGGCAACGGCCTGCAGCAGGTCTTCCTGAATCTCGTGATCAACGCCCTGCAGGCGATTGACCACGAAGGCGGCTTGGTGCGCCTTTCGGCCCGCGCTGAAGGAAAATTCGTGCGGGTGCGAATCGAGGACAATGGCCCCGGGATTCCCGAGGAGCGACGCAACGCCATCTTCGACCCCTTTTTCACCACCAAGAAGCAGGGGGAAGGATCCGGCTTGGGGCTCACTGTGGTCCTGGATTTGGTGCGACGCATGGGTGGCGATCTGCGGGTGGACGCCTCGACCGACCTTGGCGGAGCGCGCTTTGACGTAGAACTGAGGAGGTGGGATGGAACGACGGCAATCCAGCATGATTGACCTCCTGGTGGTGGACGACGAGCCCGAGATGGGCAGCGCCCTGGCGGAGCTGCTCTGCTCCGAAGGCATCGTCGCCGAGGCTCTGACAGATCCTGTCGAAGCCCTGGAGCGGGCGCGGGCGCGCGGCTGCCGCGTGCTGCTTTCTGATCTCAACATGCCCAAGCTCACCGGGCTTGACTTGGTGCGGACGCTGCGCGACGAAAAGGTGGGCGTGCCGGTGCTTTTGCTCACGGCCTTCGGTTCGGTGCAAGGGGCCGAGGAGGCGGTGCGCGAAGGGGCATTCCATTACCTCACGAAGCCCATCAACGCTGTGGACCTACTCCTGTGGGTGCGCCGCGCCCTGGAAGATGTGCGGCTGCGCGAGGAGCTCACGCGCCTGCGTGCCTCACAGGCCTCGGGGGCCGATCTCCAGAGCCACGATCCCAAGATGCAGAAGATCTACCAGCAGATCCCGCGCTTGGCGCAGCTCTCGGGGACGGTCTTGGTGACGGGAGAGTCGGGCGCCGGCAAGGAGCGGGTAGCCCAGGCTTTGCACACGCTTTCGCATCGCCGCGAGCACCCTTTCGTGCCCATCAACTGCAGTGCGATCCCTGAGCAGCTCATGGAGAGCGAGCTCTTCGGGCATGAAGAAGGCGCCTTTACTGGTGCCGCCCGGACCCGCCAGGGCCTCTTTGAGACGGCCGGCGAGGGGACGCTCTTCCTGGACGAGATTGGCGAGATGCCCATCGCCATTCAGGCAAAGCTCCTGCGCGTGCTGCAGGATGGCAATTTCCGTCGCGTCGGCTCGAACCAGCAGCTCATGCTCAAGGCGCGCATCGTGGCGGCCACCAACCGCGACCTGCGCGAAGAGGTTCGCCAAGGGCGCTTTCGCGAAGATCTCTACTGGCGCCTCTGCGTCATCCCCATCGAGCTTCCGCCGTTGCGCGACCGTCGCGCCGACATTCTTCCGTTGTGTGTGCGTTTCCTGGAAAGCCACTGCCAGAAGGCGGGCTTTCCTGTCAAGCGGCTCACTCAGGAGGCCCAGCAGCTGCTTTTGGATTACCCGTGGCCCGGCAACGTGCGCGAACTCGGAAACGCCATGGAGCGCGTGGTGGCCTTCACTGATGGTGACACCCTAGAGGCCGAAGATTTTTCGTTCCTGATCGCCTCGCAGAGCCTTTCGGGGCCAGCCGAGGAGTGGACCACCTTGGAAGATGTCGAGCGGCGCTACATCGCCAAGGTGCTCGAACATACCGGTGGTCATCGAACTCGCGCCTGTTCTATCCTAGGGATCGACCCCAAAACCCTCTATCGCAAGCTTCAAAAGGGAGATCTTCCCGATGTTTGAGTTGCTTTATATCAACGAATCTTGATATATTGATGCGTATGAGCTTTCCAGTCCCGACTCGCCAGCGCCCGACGCTTTCCTTTGAGTTTTTCCCCCCCAAGACCGAGGATGGTTGGAGCACGTTGCGCGAAACGCTTGCCGATAGCCGCAAGGATCGCCCTGATTTCGTCTCGGTGACCTATGGTGCGGGAGGCAGCACGCGCGCCAAGACGGTGGAGCTGTGTTCCGAGATTCGCCAGGATTTTGGATTGGTTCCGATGGCCCACCTCACCTGCGTCGGGCACTCCAAGGGTGAGATCGACGCGGTCTTGGAGCAGTTGGAAGATGCCGGAGTCAACACTGTGCTGGCCTTGCGCGGGGATCCACCGAAGGGGCAAAGTGATTTTCGTCCCCATCCGGAAGGCTTCGCCCATGCCTCGGAACTGGTGGCTCACATCGCCCGCCGTCGCAGCTTCCGCATTGCTTGCGCCTACTATCCTGAAGTCCACCCGCAGGCTGTTTCGGTGGAAAAGGATCTTGAATTCCTGAAGCTGAAGCAGGAGAACGGAGCTTCGCTCGGCTTCTCGCAGATGTTCTTCGCTGCCGATGCTTGGCTGCGCTTTCGCGACCGGGCGCGCGCGGCTGGGGTGACCCTTCCGCTCATCGCTGGGATCATGCCCATCACTAACCTGGAAAGCATCGTGCGTTTTTCACAAGGTTGCGGCGCCAGCGTGCCACAGGCGGTGATCGATCGCCTCACGCCGCTCCAGGACGATCCCGAAGCCATGGTGACGGCTGGCATTGAGCTGGCTGCGGATCTCTCAGAACAGCTTTTGCGCGAGGGTTGCGAAGGCATCCACCTTTACACCCTCAATAAAACGACTTCCAGCCCGCGGGTGGTCAGGCTTTTGCGCGAACGGGGATTTTTTCCTCTGTAAGCCACAACCAGGCGGTGACGCCGCGGGGGTAGAGGCGCGAGCCGACGTCGTGGCCGTCCATGATCTGGTCGACAAATCCCCAGATGCCCATGCCGTCGTGTTGCCAGCGGGCGTGGAGGGCATCGGCCTGAGCGTCGCGGCTCAGTCCAAAGACTTGTTCCGTCACGGCTTGGCAGAGGAAGGTCTTGCTCATCCAGGTCATGGAGCTGCTCGAGGAGAGGCGCCAGGCGCCTTCGGGAGAAAGACAAATTCCGGAGCGAAGTGCGGCCACGGCGTGCCTTTGCAGGCGTCGCACAAGACTGGAGAAGCGCCCCGTCTCGGCGACGGCGTCGCGGTCTTTCCACCACCACGGGTAGATGAGGGGCTCGATCGCGGGCAGCACGGTGCTCTGACTTGCCTCGAAGTTGGCCGGCAGACAGCCCTCGAAGATCTCGGGGAGACTCGCCACGGCATCGGCAAAGCGAAGTGCGGCAGTTTCTGACAAATGGCTTGCCGGGATCTCTCCCAAGTTGGCCAAAAGCCGAGCAAGGCCCACATGGCAGGCCCAGGCCTTGAGCGAGAGATAGACGCTGCCGCGGGCATGGGCGAGGGATGCGTCCAGGCTGTCGTAGGTGGTGATCTCGGCGCCGAGGCCGCAGCGGGAGGAGTCGGTCTCGAAGCGTCCGCGCCGAAGGGACGGATCGGGGTGTTCGCGCAAGAGCAGGCTTTCCTGGCATTCCTTCAGCAAGGCCAAGTGCTTGCGTGCCCAATCCTGGCGCGCGTTGCCGGCGCGGGTGTGCAGGCAAAAGAGCAAGAGCCAGTTGCAGAGCTCTTCGCAGGTCATGAAGGAAAAACAGCGATCCTTGCCGGAGACTTCGTAGCTGGAGGTGCCGGCGGGCGAAAAGACGTTGCGCACCCCCATGTCGTGGGTGAAGGAGGTGCCGCCGTCGCACGAGGTGCCGTCAAGGAGCTTGATGCGGTCGCGATAGGCGTAGCGGTCTGCGAACTGCGCGAGAATTCGTTCGGTGGTCCAAGGGAAGAACGCTTGCTCAAAGAACGCCTGATCGATCGAAAGATCGAGGGTGTTCATCATGCAGTATTCGCCCTCGTTCACGACGTAGAGGAGCTCTCCGGTAGGTTCGGAGCGCAGCAGTTCGCTGCAGGCGAGGTAAGCTCGGACCGCGTGGGAAAGCAGAAAGCGCCGTTCAGGAGAGGGTTCTTGGCGTTCCAGTTCGACGTCCATCTCTTGGCAGCGCCGATGCCGCTCGGGTTCCTGCTCCAAGGCCGTGCGCAACACCGCAGGAAGGCTGGCGTGGTGCTTTAGGTAGGCATAGCGGGAGGCTATTCCAGCGCTTGCGAGGCCGGCCACATGCCACCCTAGAGCCAGCGGTAAATCCAGTTTCTGTCCGGCCTCTACGCGCACGGCAAAACCTGTGCAGGCCCCGAGAAGGTGCGGTGGGCGGACCAGCAAGCCTTTGCCGAAGCATTTCTCCAGGGCAAATCCAGCGAAGGGGGTGAGCCCTGGGTGTTCCGGGACGGCCATGCCTTCGCGCTCTTGGCGCAAGATGGCACACATCCCCGCCTCGTTAAGCATGGTGAGGCCTTGTTCCTCGCCGCAGAGTCCGAATACCGCCAGCACGGGCTTGGTGCCGAGGCTGTTGTCTACCTGCAAGCGCCCGGTCACGGCCGGCAGGCAAGCGGTGGCAAAAGGCTCAGCTTCTCCCTGCGCGGGATCTGGCACCGGCCACAGGGGAGTGTCCAGTTCAAAGGCGAGCCCTGGGGCTTCCCAGCGATCGGTGCCGAATCCCATGCGGCGAACGATGTCTTCGGGGGAAATCGATTCGACGCGCAGCTCTGGTTCATTTTCCCGAATGGCGAAGGCCTGGGTGTCGCGGCCGGCAGCCTTGAAGAAGGGGAGCAGTTTGAGGTGACCGTCCTCGTGCAGGATACCCACGTAGACGTCGTCATTTCCGGGGCGGCGTCCGTCGTGAACGGTAAAGCCACCGGTGGCGCCGTGCTTTCCGAGCGTGAAGCTTCCGTAGGCACCAAAGGCGCCGTGCTGGGCGTGGAAGTCCACTGAAGGAAGGCTGTCGTTCATCGGAGTCAACCTTGCACGAGTTCGAAAAAGCCGCTAGCGCTTTCGATTTCCGGGGTTAGTTCTACCAGAAGGTTGTCGAGATCCTTTTCCGTCAAGGCTAAGATCTCCAGGGCCGTGGGGTCCAAAGGAAAGGCTGCCACGGAGTCCACCAGGGCGGTTCCGCTGCGCTCGGCTAGGATGGCGCCAACATGCACCAGTGACGCAGCGACGGCCCATTCGGGATCGGCGGACGGTTGCAGGTGGTTCATGATAGGGCGCTGCAGCTCTTCAGGGAGTTCCCAGCGTTCGGCGAGCATGCCTCCCAATTGGGCGTAGTGGATTCCCAGGAGGCTCGTTTCAAGTTCGGCAAGCGTATTGGTGCTTTCCTTTAGCTGCGCAAACAGTGAGGCATGCGCTTCGGGGGCGATCATGTCGAAGATCAGGATGCCGATCTTGTGAAGCAGTCCCGTCATGAAGGCTGATTCCGGATTGACGCTATGGAAGCGTGCCACATGGCGGGCGAGTCGGCGGGTGGCCATGGCCGCTACCACCGAATGCTTCCAGTAGCGTCCGTGATCGATGTTGGCTTGGCGCCCGTCGAAGAGCCGGAAGACCGTTGCCGACAGCACCAGGGAGCGCAGAGTATCGAAGCCCAGGATGATGACGGCCTGATTGATGGAGCTGATGGTGCGCGGAATGCCGTAGAAGGCGGAATTCGCCAGCCGCAGCACCTTCACGGAAAGGGCTGGGTCGCGTGCCAGCAGGCGCCCCAAGTCTTCCGCGCGGGCATGGTCGTCGTTGAGGATTTC
>DAIPHW010000142.1:0-1548 GCA_036771135.1 Fibrobacterota bacterium
ACCAGGAAACGGCGCAATTGGGACTCAACCCCGACGAGTGGCTGCTGGCCCAGGGAACCATCTATCCCGACACCATCGAGTCGGGCGGCACCAAGAACTCCGAGGTCATCAAGACCCACCACAACCGGGTCGACGCCATCCTGGAGCTCATCGAGAAGGGGCTCATCATCGAGCCGCTCGCGGAACTCTACAAGGACGAAGTGCGCGCCTTGGGAGAGGAGCTGGGGCTTCCCAAGGAACTGGTCTGGCGGCATCCTTTCCCCGGACCGGGCCTGGGCGTGCGACTGCTTTGCCAGGGGGCTAAGGCACCCGAAGCGCCGGCGGAATCGATTGCCAAGGCCCAGCAATTGGCCGCCGCCAAGGGCTATCAGGCCTGGGCCCTGCCGGTAAAATCGGTGGGCGTGCAGGGAGACGGGCGCACCTACGCCCAGCCGCTCTGCCTCGACGGCCCGCTCGACTGGGAGGTGCTGGAGAGCCTGGCGGTGGAGATTCCCAACCAAGTGCGCGCCTTCAACCGCGTGGTGTGGCGCGCCGCCGGCAAGGGCGAGTTCCACCCCGTGGAAGGCTACATGACCCGCGGGCGTCTCGACTTCCTGCGCCGCCTGGACGCCGCCGTCACCGACTGGCTGGTGGCCGAGGGCTTTTATGACAAGATCTGGCAAATGCCGGTAGCGCTCCTGCCGCTTGCCTGCGAAGGGCGCGAGGTGGTGGTGCTTCGGCCCGTGGAAAGCCGCGAGGCCATGACCGCCCGTGCCTGGCCCGCCCCCGCCGAGAACCTTCCCCGCCTCACGGCGCGGCTGCTGGAGCTGGGAGCCGGTTCGGTGCTCTACGACGCGACGCACAAGCCCCCCGGAACCATCGAGTGGGAATGACCGCGGAGCGGACTCTGCTGGTGGGCGTGGCAACCCGCTCCCAGCCGCTTTTCGACACCCGCGAGCACCTGCGCGAGCTTTCGCGCCTGGCGTGGACGGCCGGCGCCGAGGTGATCGACGAGGTGGTGCAGTCGCGCCAGAGCTTCGATCCGACGACCTTGATCGGAGCCGGAAAGCTTGCCGAGATCCGCGAGCGCTGCGAGCGCGAAGCCATCGACCTCGTGATCTTCGACGACGACCTCACCGGTTCGCAAGCCAAAGCGGTGACCAAGGGCTTGGGGCTGGACGAGGCCACCGGTGAGCCGTTGCGGCGTGTGCTGGACCGTTCGGGGCTCATCCTGGACATCTTCGCGAGGAACGCCCGCACCCGCGAATCGCGCCTACAGGTGGAGATCGCGCAGTTGCAATACATGCTGCCGCGGCTCACCCGCGCCTGGGTGCATTTCGGGCAACAAGGCGGCGGCATCGGCACCCGCGGACCTGGCGAGACGCAGCTGGAGGTGGATCGTCGCCGTGCTCGCGACCGTCTCTCCATGCTCAAGAAGACCTTGGCAGAAATTGAAGTGCAGCGCGAAGCCCAGAGCGAGAAACGTCGCCGCGGCCGCAGCTTCTCGGTAGCCCTAGCCGGCTACACCAACGCCGGCAAGTCCACCTTGCTCAACGCCATGACCAAGGC
>DAIPHW010000142.1:1648-6647 GCA_036771135.1 Fibrobacterota bacterium
GACGAGCTGTGCGGCGGCGATGCGCCGCGGCAGTTGGTGTTCACCCACGTGGATCTTTTGGACCGCATCGATCGCGAACGGCTTGCCGACCTCTACCCCGACGCCCTGCAGGTGAGCGGCACCCAACGCGAAGGGCTCGACACCCTGCGCACCTTCCTCAAGGAACGGGCTCAGGCCTTCCGGAGCGGGAGTGCCGCGTCCTAGCCAGCGTCCGGTCCGGCGCGCACCGTCCTCGGAGCGTCCGCGCGGCCCCTTGCGCTATTTCCTCCTCCACAAGCCCTATGGCGTCCTTTGCCAATTTACGGACGAAGCCGGACGACGGACCCTGAAGGACATTTTCCCGGTCCCCGATATGTACGCCTGCGGCCGTCTGGACGCCGACAGCGAAGGGCTTTTGCTGCTTTCCAACGACGGGGCCTTCCAGGCGCGCATCGCATCGCCAGCGGGAAAGCTCTGGAAGAGCTACTGGGTCCAAGTCGAGGGAATTCCCGACGAGGCGGCTCTGGTGCGCTTTCGGACAGGAATTGTCTTAGATGGCAAGTCCACCTTGCCAGCCCGCATCCGCTCTTTGCCCGAAGCTCCGGCCCTCCCCGAACGGATACCGCCCATCCGGGTGCGCAAGACAGTTCCTGACACCTGGCTGGAGGTGCAACTGCGCGAAGGGAG
This sequence comes from Fibrobacterota bacterium, assembly GCA_036771135.1. Lineage (GTDB taxonomy): Bacteria > Fibrobacterota > Fibrobacteria > UBA5070 > UBA5070 > JBDKGV01. Next base: position 2,315 of record DAIPHW010000142.1, read on the forward strand.
AAATCGCCAGGTACGTCGCATGACGGCAACCATTGGACACCCCACGCTGCGACTGGTGCGGGCGGCCATCGGCGAGTTCAGTTTGGATGGGCTGGCTCCGGGGCAGTGGCGAGAGGTGTTTTTGCCAAAAAAAAGTCCAGGCACGTGATTTCCGTCACACCAAAGGCCTCCTGATTGGGATCGGAAAGCGGGATCCATCCTCAAGTGGTATCCTTTGGAAACTGGAGGTTTCACATGATCGCTCGCCCTGCTTCCGTCCTTGCCGTCCTTGCTGCTGCCGTGGCTTTTTCTGCTCCGCCGGGAGGACACCGGGATCGCGACGATGGCCATGACCGTGGACACGAAGCACGTGCGCAGGAGCACGAATCGCCGACGCTTGACCTCGTTTCTGACTTCACGAGGAACCTAGCCGATTCCCGCTACCATGACGACTGGAGTGAGGGCTGCGTGCGTTGGGAAAGTCACCCGTGGGACCGCGACTGGGTGCTGATGCGCCCGGTGATTTTACGCGACCATCGCTGCCGCGACGTACATGCCGATGAAGAGTGGCTGGTGCCCCGCGGCGGCGGCGAGCCCTACCTCATTTCAGGGGACTCGCGGGTTCCACTTTCGCGTCTTCGGAAGTCTCGTCCCGAGCCTCGGGCCCACGAGTATGACGCTTCGCACGCCAATCCGCCAGTGCGCCCGGGACTGCGCTCGCGCTACGAGCCTTCGGTCAACGACCTGGTGTTCCACGGACCGCGCCATCGTCCCGCCGGCGCCATTTTACTTCCGCTGCAGCGCCATGCCGACAATTTCCGTCTTATCCACGAGCGGCGGCTCCACGAACGGCCAACGGCCAGCGGCGACATCGTGCTACGCCTGCTCATCCGCGCCGGGGGCGTAGTCTCGAACTGCATCATACTCAGCTCCACCACCGGGGACGCAACCCTAGATCAGCAGATCCAGAGCGAAGCACGTTCGGTGACGTTTGACCCGTCTGACGCCGGGACCACCGTCGATTACACCGTCCATCTGCAGAACGAGGACGGCAGCGCCGCCTCTCCGGCCACTTCAGAAAATGACAACGGGCTAGGGGCACGCTCCGTCCATCAGCTTCCCTAGCAGGAAGGTTCGGCGCACAGACTACGGAACCGCCGGTCGGAAGGCCGAGCGCCGTCCGAGCGAGGCGTCGAAAGCCAGTAGCCGCACGCGGGAAATGTGCACCGTTCCGGTGTCTCCGCCGAGATCAAAGGAGACGCGCGCCCGCGGGTCATCGAAACCCGACTGGAAACCAGCCACGAAGCTGCGCTTCTGAGTCCCCAGGCTCGCCGCCGTGGAGGTATAGGGCGCCCAAGGCGGCCCGCTCATTCCCAGAGTCGCGCCGATGGTGCGAGGATGGTCTGCCCAGGCGTCGAAGAGGAGCACGTAGTCCACCCCACGCCGCAGCGAGAACGGAAGCTGCAGCATCTGGACATCCCAGCCGTTGGCACCTTTTTGCCGCACGTGGATGCTGGCCATGCCATCCGCCACCGCGAAATCCGCTAGCGAAGCACCGTTGAAGTTCCACCCGCCCCCGTTTGCGAAATCGCCGTTGCGGACAAGATCCACTCCATCAGAAGATTCCGGCGGCAGTTGCAGACAGGACGTGTCCTGGGAGAGCAGGGCATCGGTGAGATAGCGGTTCCAACTGCGCGTTCCCCGGTCCCAGATGCCAAAGCCCGACTTGAGTTCCCACCACGCCCACGAGAAGCCCATGGACTCGTAGAGACGGGCGCGGTATCCGGCCCAGCGCGCGCGGGAAGAGGAATCGGCCAGCTCATAGGCGCCAAACTCTCCGATCCACACTGGAACGCCGCGGGCTTGCGCGTAGTCGCGGACGGTCTCCGCGAGCTGCCGGGCGGCAAGTTTCTCGTAGCGGGTGCCCTTCCAGGCAACGCCGATCGGCGGTGTCGGCTGAATCCACTCGGCTCCCTGGTGGGTGAAGGTCATGGGGTCGTAGTCGTGGACGGTGAGGATGAGATTGGTGTCGCCTTTGGGAAGCCGCAGCGCCGAGAGCCCAGAGACGCCGTTCCATTCCGGGCCGCCGATCACCACCGTGCGGGTGGGATTGGCTTTGCGGATGATCTTGAGGGCGGTATCCAGGAGGTCGTTCCAGGCCTCGGCTGTGACGGTTCCGTGCGGTTCGTTCAGAATCTCGAAGGCTACGCTGTCGGGAAGATTCCGGTAATGCTCGGCGACCTGCTGCCAGATGGCGAGAAATCGCGGGCGTTCGGCGGCACAATTCGCGAAGAGGCTCTCGTGATGGTGATCGTTGAGCACCACCATGAGCCGGTTCTGCCGCGCCCAAGCAATGGCGGAATCGACGCGCGCGAAGAAACGCGGATCCACGGTGTAGGGTGCGGTGCGCGCGACGCGATCAAACCCGGGATCACCGAGAACGCCCTTGCCGTCCCAGCGCACTGGCAGCCGCACATGACGGAATCCCATGCTCGCGGCGCGATGCAGGTCCTCCTTTTCGAGGGTGACGCCCCATTCTCCTTCCGACGGGGCTTCGAGGAGGTTGCCAAGATTCACCCCACGCCCCATGTCGCGGACGTAGGAGGCACCGCTGGCCGCGGCGAGCGAGGCGCCGGCAAGAAGAAGGCCTAGGAAAATCTGACATGAATTGTGAAAAGTCTTCATGAGAAGTGGGTCGCAATCGCAGAGGGTAAGGTTCAAAAGGACAAGTTTCAATCTACCCTCCTCCGCGCTTGCCCGATTCTGCGGCAGCGGCTATCTATCACCCATGAGCGCTTCTGAACTGACCCTTCGTCCCTTCACTGCCGAGGACTTTCCTCTCCTTGCCTCCTGGATCACGACCCCGCAGGAGCTTTTCCGGTGGGGTGGCCCCGCACTTTCCTTCCCGCTGGATGCGCTCCAGCTCGGAGCCATGCTCGCGGAACCGCAACGGCAGTGCTGGAGCCTTCTCCTGGGCGACGAGGTGATCGGCCACGCCCAGTTGCTTCCCGGACGCCTTCCGGAAATTCTGACCTTAGGGAAGGTGATCCTCGCCCCCGAGCGGCGCGGACAGAAACTGTCTCACATTACCATCGATCGAGTCCTCGCGAAAGCCTTCGCAGACACAGCCACCGAGGCCGTGGAGCTCGTCGTCCTTGCCGACAACGTACCCGCGCAGCGCTGCTACCTGTCGCTCGGCTTTCAGAAGGTCGGAGGGCGAAAGACCCGAGGACCGGAAGGCGTCTCAGAGCTCCTCACCATGTGGCTTCCCAGACCTGCAACAGATTCCGTGCTAAGCGACGGCCAACTGGTGCGCCGCTACTGTACGCCGCCACCGCAAGAAGAGACGGATTTTGACAAAAAGGCCTTTGCCGGCGCCGAGGCGCTGGACATCCCCTTCGAGGACCGCACTCTGCGGGTCTACCGGGCGGGAAGCGGCAAGGACGTGCTGCTGGCCCACGGCTGGAGCTCGCGGGCTAGCCACATGGCGATGCTCGCGCGCATTCTGCAGCGTAAGGGCTTTCGCACCTGGGCTCTCGACATGCCCGCTCACGGCGATTCGCGCCGCCGCGACCGGGAGGACAACGCGAGCCTCATCGAGTTCGGGCGGGCGATCAGCCATGTCTTTGGGAAGATCGGCGGGGCTCCCGACGTGATCGGGCACTCCATGGGAGCTCTGGCCGCCGCGTTTGCCGCCGCCGGCACCGGCCAGCTCGCCGAGTACAAAATCCGTCCCGACCACCTCGTGCTCATGAGTTCTCCCGGCGACATGGAGCGGGTGGTAGAGAACTACTGCCGCAACCGGAATGAACCGGAGTTGCAGGAAAGGCTTGGCCGCGCCACCGAGCGGGCCTTTGACTTCAAAGGGCGCGACTACGAGCTGCCGCGCGCCGTGCAGGACATTGAAGCCAAAGTGCTGGTGGTCCACGACGAGGAGGACGAGGAGATCCCGCTTGCCGACGCCATGGCCGTGAAAGCCGCGCGTCCAGACGTCGAGTTGCTCGTGACCAAGGGGCTCGGGCACCGCAAGATCCTGGCCGGCCACGAAGTATTCAAGGCGATCGCGGGGTTCTTGGCGGGATAGCCGCTGCGCACGCCTCCCGCCCAAAGTATGATGTGCCGGTTCCCACCTCACCCCGCCCGGCAAAGCCGGGCACCCCTCTCCTGCTCGACGCAGGCGAGGGGGCAACACCAACGTGGTGCCGCTAGAAGCAAACGGCACCCAATGTCTTACCTACCTGAGCCCCACAAGGTCACTTGGCCGAAAGCTTGGCGCGGAGTCGAGGCCTAATCCGGGGAGCAGGGGGTGGAACCCCCGCGAGCGGGTTCCAAGGGTGCGCGGCAGCACCCTTGG
>DAIPHW010000143.1:0-6637 GCA_036771135.1 Fibrobacterota bacterium
CCTTGAAGACCTGGGATTCTCCGGCTGGCATCCGTTTTGGCGGTGGCTGGGATCTTCTTTACCCGTTCGTGCATGATCACTGGATCAGTTGGGGACTTGAAGGTTGGGTGCCGGCTTGGAGCGACGGCGAGACGGTGCTGCGAACGGGATTGCGCCTGGGCTCCATCGCGCGCTTTGATGGCGGTGTGGCGTGGCGGCGGTTAGATGTGGCTGGACGGCTCGATTCCGGAGATGGTTTGTGGGATACGCTCAATAACGGTGGTTTGGCCTGTACGTGGGATTTTCGCGCTGCCGGCAACCTGGGCGATGCCCAATGGCAAACCTGGGGAGGCTATCGCACCATCGATCCGCGCGGCGACAGTACCCTTTGGCGGCAGTTCGAGCGCACCATTTTTTCGGGGGCCTCGCTTCGCTTGCCGATCCTGGGGACGGCCACCACGGCGGAGTTGCGCGGCGAAGAGGGCCGCGAACGCGCTTCGGTCCATCGCGACACCGATGGTTTGGATTCGCATCTGGAGCACATGCTCTGGAGTACGCGCCTGCAAGTAGAGCCATGGGAGCCGGGAACTTTGGGTTTACCTCGTGTGTGGCTGGAATACGCCTGGCTGCGCCTGAACGAGACCTCCCTGACAGTTCCTGTCGGGAACTGGCTGCCCGGCTTTGCCGGAACCCAAGCGGCGGGCCGTTCGGTGGTGACGCGTTTGGGCGTGAACGGCTCCTGGACGGTGTTCTGGCGTTCCTTCTCGCTTACCCCGCAGCTTGGCTGGAACCACATTGAGCGCTCCGGAACTTTGCCCAAAGCCTGGACCGCTGGCCTGGGCGATGCCGAAGTGCTGGCCGGAGCCAGCCAGGCGAATGTTTGGACCACCGGAATCCAGGTGGCCTGGAGCTTCTCGGGATCTCGTTGGAGCTATCGCTTGACTCGGCCCTGGAGCGAAGCTTCGGGGCTCACGCCGGGCTTCCGCCATGAGATGCTGCTCTCCCAGACCTTCTGATTCCCTTCCACTGGTTGCGCAAGGGCCGTAGACCTATCTTTGCCGATATGGACGACGAAGCCTTGGTGCGGGCCCAGAGCCATCATGCCCACCAGTTCGGGACTCTGGTTCATGCCTATCCGGTGCTTTCGCGCCGGGCTGGCGGGATCTCGATCGGGGTGAATCTCAACCTCGACAAGGTCTGCAATTACGATTGCCCCTATTGCCAGGTAGATCGCCGCATTGCCCGCAAGCGTCGCCCTTCTGATCCAGCCTTGGTGCAAAGCGAGGTCTCCTGGCTGCTAGATCGCTGGGAAGAAGATCGCCTGCAGCGCCTGTATCCGGACGTCGAGCCGGTTCACCTGCGGCTCAACGACGTGGCCCTTTCAGGGGACGGCGAATCCACCATGGATCCGGGCTTTCCCGGCGTGTGTGCCGCGCTGGCGCAGTTGCGCCGCGAGCGGGTGGGGCGGGGGAAGACGCCCTTCCATCTGGTGCTCATCTCCAACGCCACGTTGCTTGATCACCCGACCGTGCAGGCCGGTGTGCTGGAGCTTTGCCGAGACGATGGCGAGGTGTGGGGCAAACTCGATGCCGGCACCCAGGAGTTCCACGACATCGTGAACGCCTCGCGAGTAAAGCTTTCCCGCATCGAAGAAAACCTCTCGTGGGCGGCTGCCCATGTGCCTCTGCGCATCCAGACGCTCTTCTTCCGCTACGGTGAGATCGTCCCCTCCGCCCAGCAGCTTAACGCTTGGCTGGACCATTCAGACAAAATCCGTCAAAAGGGGAAGATCCTTTCAGTGCAGCTGCACACCGTGGCCCGCAGCACCGCCAAGGTCGGCTGTCATCCGCTATCTCTTGAATGGCTGGAGGCTCTGGCCGTGCGAGTGCGGGAGCGCACGGGGCTTGTGGTGGACTGTTTTTCGGGCGTCGACAGCGGCGCCATCGGGGAGGCTGATTGATGGCCTGGAGCCTCGGCGGCGTCTATCTGCTGGTCCTGGAGGCGGCTTTTTCGCTGGGCTTTGTCTACTGCTTCCACTGGAATCCGGAATTTGCCGAAGCTAGCGGCTTCTGGATCTGCGGCATCGCAACGGCCGTGACCTGCTTGCTTGCCGTCGGCTTTGAGGTCGTCGGCTTCTTCGGCACGGCGCGGCGAGAATCTCCGCGCTGGTGGCATAGTCTGCTTCGCGGCCTGCTCTATGTTGCCGTGGTGGCCTATCCCGTGTGGCGCCTCTATCCCTTTGCTTTGGCCGCCTGGTTCGGCTGGGACGTCGACTCCTAGCTTCCTCTCCGTCATTTCTATCGTATTCTGTTCTGCATTCTCAGGAGAAAACCAATGGACATTCGCACCGAACACATCAAGAACCCCGGCACCAAGCCTTCCGACACCGGCCTGGGCTTTGGCAAGTACTTCACGGATCACGCCTTTCTTTGCGACTGGAGCGAATCCAAGGGCTGGCACGATGCCCGTGTGGTGCCTCGCGCTCCCATCTCCTTGGACCTGGGCGCTTGCGTCTTCCATTACGGTCAGGCTCTCTTTGAAGGCATGAAGGCCTTCCACGGCGCTGATAGTCAAGACCGCATCCTCCACATGTCCTATCTCGCCCAGCGCATGCGCAACGGCGCCGATCGCCTCTGCCTGCCCCCTCCACCAGACGAGGTCTTCATCGAAGGTGTGAAGGCGGTGGTGAAGACCGATCGCGACTGGATTCCCAGCACCCGTGGCTGCTCGCTCTACATCCGCCCCTGTCTGATCGGCACCGAGAACTTCCTCGGCTTGCGCCCGGCCAACGAGGCGCTCTTCTTCGTCATCCTCTCGCCAGTGGGGACCTATTACGCCCACGGCTTTGAGCCGGTCAAGATCTGGGTGGAAGAAAAAATGGTCCGCACCGCTCCGGGGGGCTTAGGTGCCACCAAGGCCGGCGCCAACTACGCCGCAAGCTTGCGTGCCGCTCTCGATGCCAAGCACAAGGGTTATGAGCAGGTGCTCTGGCTCGACGCCATCGAGCACAAGTACGTCGAGGAAGTCGGCTCCATGAACATCGTCTTCAAGATCGGAGACGAGGTGATCTCACCGGCCCTTCTGGGCACCATCCTGGGCGGTTCCACCCGCAAGGCGGTGCTGGAGATCTGCCGGCACTGGGGACTCAAGGTCACCGAGCGTCGCATCACCATGGACGAGGTCATCGAGGCTGCCAAGGCGGGCACGCTCGAAGCCTTCGGCACCGGCACCGCGGCGGTGATCTCGCCGGTGGGCGAGTTCAGCTACAAGGGCGAGACCGTCAAGGTCGGCGACGGCACTGCCGGGCCGCTTGCCAAGCGCCTGTTGTCGGCGATCCAGGCCATCCAGTACGGTGAAGCTCCCGATGAGCTGGGCTGGGCGACACAACTCTAATATGAAACGCTACGCACTTTTCGCGATCCTCTTCCTAGCCGGTCTCGTCCATGCTCAAGTGGACGCGGTCGGCGTCGTCATCGACGCCCAGACCGACATGCCGATCCCCAAGGTGCGTTTTTTTGATCCCGATTCCCAGTTCCTGGGGGCCACGGACGACCAGGGCCGTTTTCAGGTCCGGGTTCCGCGCCCCATGGAACTGACCCTACGCAAGTCTGGGTATCGCGGTGCCACTTTGGCACTTTCCCAGGTGGGTGATCCGCTGGATATTTCGGTCACGCTCGACCCGTTGGGTGCGCGTCTGGAAGATCGCACCGTGGCTGGCACCTCGAACGGTCGTCGCTCCAACGTGCCTGGCACCATCGCCGGCATCGAGGAGATGGCCGGCATGCGCTTTGATCTCCAGGAGCATCTGCGCACCCTGCCGGGCGTCAGCGGCGTGCGCGAGTACACTAGCGAAGTCTCGGTCTACGGCTCGCGCTCCTCGGATGTGGTCCACCTGCTGGGGCCTTTCGCCATTCCCAACCTGCGCCATCTAGACATCTCCTTTCCCGGCAACACCAGCGTCCTCTCGCCGCGCGTATTGCAATCCATTCGCATCGAGCACGACCCGTCCAAGGGGCCTCTGGAACAGGGACTGGCCTCGGCCATTCAATACCAGCCGCTCATCCCGCCTTCGGACCGCTTTGATGCCACCCTTTCCATGGGCCTTACCAACCGCGAACTGGACATCGCCACCCCGCTTGCGGGCGATGCCACCCTGGTTGCCTCCGGGCGCTGGCTCGATCCGTCGCTGCTCAAGAACCTGGGCGACCGCTTCTTCGCGGGAGTTCTGGCCGACGGCAAGAATTCCTCCAGCCGCGACACCGGCAAGACCCAGACGACAGATTTTGACTTGACTTCCTTTGACGGCTTTGCGCGGGTCAATGTGCCCATTGGAGTCATGCAGAACTCCGCCACCGTCATGGGAGCTTCGGACGACTACCGCTTCGACGAGTTCGTGGGCGACAAGCAGCACGGCCCCGAAAGTCCTGTAACCATTGTGAAGGGAAATTCCCAGAACATGGTGGCTTTTGGACAGACGGAGGGCGATCTGCCCTTCGGTTATTTGCAGGCCTACGCCGGTCGCGTCTATACCGCTAGCGAAAGTATGTATGGCGACACTATTGGCTACTTGCGCGGACAGCATGCGAACCAGACGGCAGGAAGCCCATGCTATCAAGTTTCAAGTTGTGCCAGCGATAGCGCCTATTGGGCCGCCGTAAAAGCCACGCGTACCGATGATCGTTTCGGAATGACCTGGCGCCCGGCGGCGAAGCTGTGGGATGCCGAACCGGAGATCCTTGGGGTCTTTCATCTGGTGGGCGACAATCGGCAACACGGCTTTGAGAAGGATGCCAGTGGCAACATCAAGGGTGGTTCTTCGCTTGCCGTCCAGTTGGCCAAGGACGACTTCAGCTACCAGAGCGCCCGTGCCGCTGCGCGTCTCCGCTGGCCTCTCGTTGGCGGAACCCTGGGGGCTTCCGCTGGAGGTCTGTGGGTTTCCGATGTCGATGCTGCTCCTGAGGCCTCGCTCTCGTGGTCCGGTCCGGTTGCCGGTTTTGGAGTGGATGCCAATACGAGCCTACGCCAAGAAGAACACACCGAGGCGATCAAGTACAACACGTGCAACACCAGTGATCAAGGCACCATCATCTGTGATGTCTTGGGCAACAAGCGCACCCGTTCCTTTGAGACAAAATTTGGTGTTGGCCATCCGCTGCCCGGTGGCATCACTCTTTCTAGCACCGCCTACTGGCGCAACTACGACAATCCGGTGCTTCCGCTTCCGGACATGTGGTGGAACTTCCAGCAGGCCGACGACAACGTCACCGCCAATGTTTGGGGCGGCACAGCTGAACTCGACTGGCGCACCTTCCACACCTTGCAGATGCAGATCAACGCCTCGCGCGTCTACGGCGAATACCAGCTTTCAGGCGGACGTACCCTTCCCTGGGAAGCCAACCGTGATCTGGATGTGCAGACGCTCTTCCGCATCCATCCGCGCAGCGACACGCTACTTTCCATCATCTTCACGCATACCTTCTCAATTGGGAAGCCTTACTACCAGTATCAGCTAGATTCCGCCACCAAAAAGGTCACGGTGGAGCAGGATTCTATGGCTTTGGCCATTCCGGATCTTCAGGACATGTTCCGCACCGACATGCGGATTCAGCTTGATCTGACTTCCTCCATTCCGCCCTTCAAGGCCTTTCGTTTCTACTTCGAGGTGCAGAACCTCTTTGCCGATTTTGACAGCGATTGGGCGCGTTATCTGGGTGCTGGCAATGCCCGTCAACGGGGCTGGCAACCGGTGCATGGCGCCATCGACGAGACGGGGAACAAGGTTCCCGTATATTCTAAGCTAACCCCCCTGTTTTCCAACGGGACGGGGCTTTACTTCAGCTTTGGCATCGAGGGATCACTTTCCCTCTGAGCGCCATTAGAGGAGTTCATGTCTAGAATCGAAGACGTATTGCGCGCTCGGCTGGCCCAAGGTTCGCCGATATCCATGGTCACTTGCTACGATGCTGGCTTTTCGGGGCTGTGCCAGGAAGCCAAGATCGATCTCTTGCTGGTGGGGGATTCCCTGGCCAATGTCGTCCTGGGCTATTCCCGCACCGCCGAGATCGGCATGCCCGAAATGCTCCATCACACCGCCGCGGTGCGCCGCGGTTCCTCCGAGGCGGTGGTGGTGGCTGACATGCCCTTCGGTGCCGATGCGACTCCGGAGCTGGCCCTGGAAAACGGATTGGCCCTGCAGCGTGCCGGAGCCGATGCTGTGAAGCTCGAGGGCGGCAAGTTCGAGGCCGTGCGCGCCTTGGTGAGTGGAGGAGTTCCCGTCATGGGCCATCTGGGCCTCTTGCCGCAGACGGCGACGAGTCTCAAACAGACCGGCCGCGACGCCGCCGAGGCCAAACAAATTCTGTCCGACGCCAAGGGCTTAGAAGCTGCCGGAGCCTGTTCCCTGGTGTTGGAGCACGTTCCCAGCGCCTTGGCCGCCGAGGTCACGGCGGCTCTGTCCATTGCCACCATCGGCATTGGAGCTGGCCCGCACTGCAGCGGTCAGGTGCTGGTGTTGCACGATATGCTGGGTCTCACGGCCCGTCGCCCGCCCTTTGTTCGCGCCTTTGCCGATCTCCGCAGCCAAGTGCTCAAAGGTCTGACAGATTACGACCAGGCCGTGAAGGACCACAGCTTCCCGGCATAAACGCAGAAAGCATCG
>DAIPHW010000144.1:0-6605 GCA_036771135.1 Fibrobacterota bacterium
TTTATCGCGAGATCAATGATCAGCTGGTCACTTGGGAGCTTGAGGAATTAGCTCCCAATACCGTGATCACTTTTCGCGGGCTCCATGCCGAGCGCTTGATGGCGGAGGGAGTGCGTGTGCTTCTCGTCAATGATCCGTCTTGGATCCTGCGGGGAGCCAGAGGCATGCTTGTCCAAGGGGGGCGCTGGGATTGCAACGATGCAGATCCGAAGGCACAGGAGCTCGCGGATAGCTATGCCCGCGAGATCGAGGCAATTCGCTATGGCGGCAAACACCTAGCGCTGAAACTCTATCTGCTCCATTACGCGAACATCTGGAAACGAGAGGGATCGGCCGCACCGCGAAACGTGTGAACTACAGTTCCGCAAGCTCCACTGCTTGCGGAAACCGCTCTTTGGCTGCAGACAGATATTGTCCGACCGCCGGCTCTCCTGCGGCCTTGAGGGCACGCACTAGTCCGGCCCAGTCTTCTACGTGCTTGCCGTCCATCTCGATGCACCAGGCAAAGAGTTCGGCGGCGCGGTCGGGGAGCCCGTAGCTTAGGTATAGTTCGGCAAGGGCTCGGCGCGGCTGCTTCTCGCCTTCCAGGTAGGCTTTCAGGAGGCGCAGGATGGCTACCGCCAATCGGTCCTGACGCAGCTTCCAGTAGTTGGCGAGCCAGCTGAGTGACGCTGCGCAGGCCTCGGTGGAGTCGATGGGAAGAAGGGTTGGGCGCAACACCGGATCGTAGGCCTTCTCCCAGATGGCAAGCGCCTCGTCCTCCCCATTGACCATCGTGGTGTACTTGGCTGCCAACAGAATTTGGGAAGGGTGCCACTCCGACATGGATTCCGAAGCGTGGCGATAGAGCTGCTCCAAGCCTTCGGCTTCGCCGCGCTGGGCCGCCACCACCAGGGCCAGATAGGCCGGCACGATGGTGCGCAGATGCTGGTTGGGGTCCCCCTTACCCAGGAGCTCCAGGCATCTCAGAAAGGCCGTCTCGGCCTTGTCGTGGTTTTCTTGGGCGTTCTCGGCGGCGCCCACCTGGTACCACTTGATGGCATCGTCGGCATTCTTTTCAAGCGCCGAATAGAGAATCTCGCGGTTTCGCTTCTGCTTTTCCTTCATCACTTCCGGTGAGGTGTAGCCGGTGTGCAGAACCAAGAGGTCGGTGTATTCGATGGGGATGCCGGCGGCCGTCAGGGCAGGGTAGATCTGCTCGTGGACGGGGCTGACAAAGCGCAGCCGCGGGTGGTTGGGGAACATGCGCAGTTGCGAGAAGAAACTTCCCTGGGAGTGCACTTCTTGGCTGTTCTTGACCAGAAAGCCGTAGGCCTTGGCGGGGCGTCCCTTGGAAAGCTCGACAATGCGCGGGATCGAATCGGCGGGGACCTTGTCGTCGGCGTCAAACCACACGATCCAGCGCCCGGTGGCGTGCTCCAGGCTCACGTTGCGGGCCGCTGCGAAGTCGTTGCGCCAGGCCCAACGGATCACCTTGGCGCCGGCCGCTTCGCAGAGCTCCACGGTGCGGTCGGTGGAGCCGGTATCCACCACCACCAGCTCGCAGGGAAGCTCGCGGAGGGAGGACAGCAAGGCGGGGAGATGGCTCTCCTCGTTCTTCACGATCATGCAGACGGAAAGGTCGGGGATGGACATCAGAACCTCCAGCCACCCTCAAGGTAGACGCCCAGGTTGAAGATCTGGATGGTGCTGAAGCGCAGTGCTGTCTGGAGGCCCGCTTCGCCCGAGAAACCAGTTGTGCCCACCGGTTCCCAGCGCCCGCCGGCGCGGCCTTCGATTCCGAAGTAGGGGCCGTTCTTGCGGTTTTCGTGGTCGGCGTGCCATTCGTTCCCAAAGATGCCGCCGGCTTCGCACGCCGCTACCCAAGGGGATTCCTCGGCGCCCAGGCGACGCTGCCAGCCAAGGCCACCGGCCAGTTCGAAGACGGTCGGGTCAGAAAAGCGGGAGTCGTCCCAGAAGACGCCCATGGACGGATCGCGCAGTCGCAGGGCCGCCCAGTATTCAGTGTTCCAGCCGGTTTCCGGTTCGTGGTAGGCGATGCCGCGCACGCCGAAGTCGTAGCCGCCCAGTCCGATGCCAATGCTCCCGTGGGCCAGGGTGCGCAGTGCCGATCCGGCATCGGGGCCGCTTCGCTTCAGGGCGTCGGTCCAAGGGTCCGGAGCTGGGGCGGAGGTGGTGTCAATGATGGGCTGGGCGTTCTTCCAGCCTTGCCCCAGGAAAGCGAGCACGGCCTTGCGCAGCGAGAGGCGCAGCAACTCGGCCTGGTCCTCAGGGCTGTTGGGACCATCGCGGTCGGCGCCGGCCTCCGCCTCGGCAAGCTTGCCGGGATGGGTCGAGTCGTCGGACATGAAGCGCAGCCGCACCCGTGCCGAGGCTTTGGCAGGATTTGTCGTGGGAACGGTCCAGCTCTCGAAGGAGAGAATCTCCACCCGCACGCGGCGGATGGCCGTGTCCTTCGTACTGTCGGGAAGCCAATGGACCAGCAGGCGCTGGACGGAGCTTGCCACCGGCTCGGTGCTCTGTAGCCACATGCGCTCCTGGAAGACGCCCACGCTTGCTGAGCCCAGGAGGCGCGGCTCGGACTTTCCGAGTACGCGGTGATCGACGACCTGGACGATTCGCACCGCACCGCGCGCCAGCAGCAGTGAATCGTCGCGGTAGATGCCGACGGTGGTGATGGGGGCATTGGCGGCAGCGGCAATGCCGGCGGCCAGCAGCAGGAGAGGAAAGAATCTCATGGCACTAAGATAGGCTTTCCGAGAGGTTTGAGCCGTTGCGCCGGCAGGTCGTTGCGGTTTGGTTTCAAGGCCGTTGCGGAAGGGTTGGGATGTGTCCATCCCCCTACCGGTCGGGATTTGTGGGCGGTACCTTGAACGAATGCTCGATTCGCTGTTGCGGAGTGCACTGCGCTGGACTGGCAAGGAACATCTCGTTCCCTTTGTTGAAAGCCTGATGCACTTGGGACGCCCCGCGACCGTCCTCTTCCCACGCGAGCTATTGGAGCAAGGGGCTGCTATCGCCCTTTCGGGCATCTCCAACACCATGGCCATCCAGAGTAATCCCGACTGGATCTGGCCACTGTGGGTGGAGCGTCAGACCGATCCCGATGCCGAGGAATTCGTCCCCACCGGGCTCAATCTCTTTACCACCAATGTGACGCGTCGCAACTGGACCTCCATCGGGGTGGACGGCTCGCACCTTGAGGCCATGATCGACCCTGTCGGCATGACGACCCTACGCCCCTATGGCTGGTCGCTGCTGCCCTTTCTGAGGCTGGACGGACGCCTCTTTCTGCCGCCGCAGGAGTCTGGGAAGATCTCTCAGAGTCTGGTGGATGACGTGCTCCCGGCCGTACTCACGCGCTACCATGCTGACGATCGGCTTTACTGGAGCTTGGAGGCCACCGCCCTGGAATGCGACGGCGAGGAAGGAATACTGCTGCTGCACCGCTTGGCAAACCTATCGGAGCGGCGCCTGGAATTCTGTCTGGGGATGGCGCTGCGCCCCTACAATCCGCTGATGCTCGGGCACATCAATCGCCTGCGGCTGAAAGGCGATCTTTGGCGCGTCAACGGCCGGCCAGGGCTTTTGCTGGTAGATCCGCCCTCTCGGAGCCACGTTTCGGACCGCCACAAAGGCGACCCCATGCTCGTGAGCGCCCAGGGCACGGCGCCGCTTTCGCTGCGCTCCAAGAGCGGAGTGGCGGGCGGCACCAGCGAGTGGTTCATCTCGCTGGCTCCTTCCCAGGAGCGTACGGTGGCGCTCTTTGCGCCACTGCGGCACACGGCCTCGCGACCGGTCAAATTCCGTCCACCTCGCGCTTCCCGCTTGCTGGAGGCGCGTGCTCAAACGCTGGAGGGCTGGCGCGCCGAGGCTGAGGAGGGAACGCGCTTCGAGATTCCCGATCCGGAGCTTTCGAGACTGCTTGCGGCAGTGCGGCTGCGGCTGCCGGCCTTCGATGACGGCGAGATCCTAACGCCGGGGACCTTCCTCTATCACGGCTTCTGGTTCCGCGACGGAGCCTTTTTGGCGGCGGGCTTCGAGAACCTAGGGCTCGGGCATCGCGTTGTAGACAAAATTCGTCATTTCCCGGACCGGCAGCGGCGCGACGGCTTCTTCCAGAGCCAGGACGGCGAGTGGGATAGCAATGGCCAGGCGCTTTGGACGGCGGTGCAGCACGTGCGCCGCGGCGGCTCTCCCGAACTTCTGGAAAAGGCCTGGAACTCGCTCTGGAAGGGGGCTCGTTGGATCGAATCTTTTCGGGCCACCACCACGAAAAGTCCTTCGGCCCACTTTGGTCTTTTGCCAGCGGGCTTTTCGGCCGAGCACTTCGGCCCCAACGACCACTACTACTGGGACAATTTCTGGTCGCTGGCAGGCTTGCGCGAGCTTGCTTGGGCGGCGCGCCTTTTGGGCAAATGTCGCGAGGAAGAACAGCTCGAGACGTGGGAAAACGGCTATCGCGCCGACTTGCATGCCTCCATCCTCCAAAGCCTCGAACGCATGGGGGACGGGACGCTGCCCCCGTCGCCCTATCGCCGCTCCGATGCCGCTTCGGTCGGGAATCTCGCTTGCCTTTCGCCGCTGCGCCTTTGCGACGGCAGCATTCCCTGGGCACGGCCCACTGTTGATCTGTTGTGGGAGCGCCATCGCCGCGACGGCCTCTTCTTTCAGTCCATCGTTCACACCGGGCTCAATCCGTACCTCTCGGCTCAGCTCGCCCGCGCCCTTCTGGTGTTGGAAGATCCTCGCTGGCTGGAGGTCGTTCGGGCGCTTGCCCGCCGTGCCACGCCCACTGGCTGCTGGCCCGAGGCCATCCATCCGCGCACCGGTGGTGGCTGCATGGGAGATGGCGACCATGGTTGGTCGGCCGCCGAATTTGCATCGCTCTTGCGCGAGGCCTTCGTGCGCGAAGAGGAGGATCGCCTGGTGCTTCTGGGCGGTGTGCCTGAGATGTGGCTCGAAGCTGGCTGCGGCGTCCGCGAGGCCACCACGGAAGCCGGCACCATTTCGGTGAGCTGTCGTCGCGAATCCGGATGTCTGCGGGTGAGCTGGGAATGCCGCCGCGCGTCTCATCAGGACGAGCGTCCATTGGAACTGTCACTTCCCGAAGCAGGGGGGCGCCGCCGCGTCCGGTTGCCCTCGATGTCGGGAAGCATCGATCTCAAGGAACAAGGAGGAACACCATGAACAAGCATCCTTTCCGCATCCGCATTGCGCAGGAACTGGAAAATCTCCTGCTGCGCAGTCAGAGCCTGGTCCCCAAGGAGGAACGGCTGCGCGTCGATCTCCACTGCCACGACCGCAACTCGGACGTCCCTGACGAACTTCTGGGACGCATCCTGGGGGTGCGTGAGACCTGGCTCACCACCGACGAGCTGCTATCCACCCTGCATGCGAGCCATGTCGATCTCGTCACCATCACGAACCACAACAACGCCCGCTCCTGCTGGGAGCTTCTGGACAGAGGCATTGAGGTGCTGCCGGCGGCCGAGTGGAGCTGCCACATGCCCGACTTCGGGACCGGCTTCCACGTGCTGGCCTACGGCTTCACGCCAGCTCAGGAGGCGCGCCTCACGGTGCTGCGCCGCGACATCTACCGCTTCGCCGAGTACTGCGCCCAGGAAGATATCCCCACTACGCTTGCTCATCCGTTGCACTTCCACGCCCCGCAGGGGACGCCGCCGCAGGAGATGATGGACCGTCTGGGGCTTCTGTTCGAGCGCTTCGAGGTCTTCAACGGCCAGCGCGACGTTTGGCAGAATCTGCTCACGGCCACCTGGGTAGAGGGGATGGACGAAGAGACGCTCCAGGCTATGTCCCGCCGCGCCAAGCTGCCGGTGGACGGATTCTGTCGCAATCCTCTGGTCAAGCGCCTGATGGGTGGCTCTGACGATCACTTTGGGATGTACGCCGGCTCGGTGGGCACCTATCTACACGTGCCGAATCTCGCGGCACGGCTTGCGGCGGGGGAGACGCGCTCCCGTCTGGCGCTGGAGGCCCTGCGCAACGGTGCCACGGCTCCCTACGGCTCCCCCTGCGAGGAAGAAAAACTCACCGGAGCGCTTCTCGACTATGCCTGCCAGCTAGTGCTGCACATGGAGGATCCGGGGCTTCTGCGGGTGCTCTTCCACCGCGGCGAGGCTTCCGACAAGATGCTCGCGCTGGCGGTGGCCAACGGCGTCTTCGAGCTGCGTCGCCACAACGTCACCATGGAGCTTCTGGGAACCATTCATCGCGCCCTGCACGGACAGGATCCGTCCTTGAAGGTGCGGCTCTTCACCAACAAGGCCTTCCGCCCGCTGGTGGCAAAGCTTCACGACATCGCCAAGGCCCGCCGTGCCGGCCCCGATGCTTTCCAGACAGCCCTCAGCGAGACGGTGCCGGCGGTCTTTCGCGAGCTCGGCGGGGTCTTGACCGAGCGGGTGCGTGGCAAGTTCGAGGGGCGAAACGCCATCTCCCTCGGCGACTTCTCAGACCGCCTGGAGATTCCCACTCACTTCCGCGCCATCTTTGGGACAGAATCTGTAGGAGGGCGCGACGGCTCGCGGAACCTGGGCGAGATCGTCGACGGCCTGCCTTTTCCGCTCCTTTGGGCCGCGGTG
>DAIPHW010000145.1:0-6601 GCA_036771135.1 Fibrobacterota bacterium
AACACTTGGCTCGCATTGAAAACTTCTGGCGAGTGATGCTCCCCTTATAGCCGCCGACAGCCATCTCCGAGACCAAAAGCGCCGGCACGAAGCTCCCGGAAAGCCCCGGGCGATAGGTATCTCCCACCGCTTCAAGGCCCATCAGAAGTTCAAAGAAATTCCCCGAGACGGTGATGCGATCTACCGCTTGAACGGCGACGCCGTTTTCAATGAGGAATCCTTGCACGCCAATGGAGATTTCTCCGGAGATGCCATTGCAGCCCGAGGCGCCTTCCAGCTTGACCACGTGCAGCAAACGCGGATGGGACCGCAGCAAAGCGGCCTTATCGGCATTTCCCTTGGCGACCACGAGATTCGAGAAACCGGCACCGGCCTTGCCGGAATAGCCGCGCTGGGCGTCTCCCGTGGGAGCGCAACCGGCGCGGCGAGCCGATTCCAGGTTGTGGAGGTATCCGGTCAGGACGCCTTCGTGGATCAGGGCGCGCGACGCGGTGGCAATGCCTTCACCGTCGAAGAGGCGCGATCCGGCCTGGCGCGGCAGACGAGGCATGGTGGAAAGTTCCAGGAAGGGAGCAGCGATGCGCGTGCCTTCCTTGCCCTGCAAGCGCGACTGCCCTTTCTGGACGGCCTCGCCCACGAAGGCACCGGAGAAGATGCCAAGAATGCTCCCCGAGACCCGTTCGTCAAAGACCACTGGCAGCCGTGCCGGAGGAATGGCGTGGGCCCCTAAGAGCGAAATGGCCCGTTCCACGGCGGTGGCGGCCAAGGTCGCGGGGGCGATTTCGCGCGGGTCAAGCGTCGAGAGGTAGTCAGTGCCCATCTTGGTGTCAGAATCGCGCTTGGCCACCACGCCGATGCCAAAGGCGGCGCTGGCGCTTTTGCGCGCGAGACGCAAGCCCTTGGAATTGGCGAGGATTAGCGAACCAGCCGAACGTCCGGCGCCTAGGTGCGGCACGTTGAAGACCTGCGGATCGGCAGAAAGGGCCCGCGCCTCGGCAGCTAGGCACATCTCGCGCAGCTCCGCCACACCAAGCGTGGAGACCGCTTCACTCCACGGCTCGATGTCGGGCTCTCCAGAAGGCGACCAAGCGTCAGGAAGATCCAGCGGAAGCGGATCGGTAAGACCGGCCAGGTCCACGGCATCGCGCACGCAGCGCTCCACCGCCTCGCGCGTGAGCCGCTCGGTGAAGCTATAGCCAGGGCGTTCATTCACGAAGACGCGAATTCCAAGCCCCGAGCCGCGGCTGGTCTCGATGTTCTTGACCTCTCCCTCGAAGACTTCCAGCGAGAGTGACTCGTCGTCGCCAAAGAGGGCGTCGGCCTGCGCCGCCCCTAAAGTGCGGGCGCGCGAAAGGGCCAGTTCCAGAGCCTGGTCGGGAGACAAATCCTGTCCGTTCATGAGCGTCCTCCCACCAGGATGCGGTCGACCAGCAGCGAAGGCTGCCCGACGCACACCGGAACCTGTCCGGAACCGGCACCGCAAGTGCCGGCAGCAAGTTTGAGATCGCTTCCCACCATCACGATGTGCGGCAAGATGTCGTGGCCGCGCCCAATCAGAGTGGCGCCGCGCAGCGGTTCGGCAATCTTGCCGTCGCGGATGCGGTAGCCTTCCTCGACGGCGAAGTTGAACTCGCCGGTAGCCGGGTTCACCGAGCCTCCGCCCATGCGGGCGGCATAGAGGCCGTTGCCGGCGGAAGCGAGCATTTCGTCGAGGCTTGAGGAGCCGGCGGCGATGAAGGTGTTGCGCATGCGCGAGACGGGAGCGTACTTGTAGCTCTCGCGCCGAGCACTGCCGGTGCGGGGAAGACCGCATTCCTGGGCCCCGACGCGATCCGAGAGGAAGGCCTTGAGAACGCCGTTTTCAATCAGCACGGTGCGCTGGGTCGGCATTCCCTCGTCGTCCAGGGCAATCGATCCCCAGGCATTGGGCACGGTGCCGTCGTCGATGGCCGTGAGGCACGGGTGGGCCACCAGTTCGCCGATGTGTCCGGCAAAGGGAGTGGCCTTGCGTCGCAGGGCCTCCGTCTCCAGCGGATGTCCGCAGGCCTCGTGGAAGATGACTCCGCCGAAGCCGTTGCCCATGACCACCGGCATCTCGCCGGCCTCCACGTAACCGGCGTCGAGCATGCGCAGGGCGCGCTCGCCGGCGATGCGGGCGATGGATTCCACATCGAGGCTCTCGAAGAACTCGTAGCCGCGACGCTCGCCGGGAGCCTCGCTGCCGGTATGCCGCTCACCAGCGCGTTCGGCCACCACCGCCACCGTGAAACGGCTCCAGGTGCGGTGGTCCTCCATGGAGAGGCCTTCGGAGTTGAAGAGAGCCACGTGGCTCTCGCGGTCGACGGCCGAAGCGCTCACCTGGGCCACCTCGCTGGAAAGCGAACGGGCCAAGCTGTCGGCGCGGCGCAGCAGGCCGAGCTTTTCCGACTGGCTGCGGCTGGAGGGGGCGATTTCCACCGGATGCTGACTGGACGGAACCGAGGCTGCGAAAGCCGGAATGGCTCCGGATGTCTTGGCAGACGCTCCAGCGGCAAGTTCCCGCGTCAGGGCCGTCAGCGAGTCTTCGTCATCGCGGCTGGTGTAGCCGTAGCGCACTTCGGTCCCGAAGAGGAGCCGGACGCCTACGCCGTATTCAGTGCCGGCCGAGGCCGATTCCACCTTGCGATCCCGCAGCGACACCGATCCAAAGCGCGTCTCCTCGACGAAGAGCTCGGCAAAGTCGGCACCCGCGCGCTGTCCCTCGTCCAGGACGCGTCGGGCCAGAGAGGCGTCCATGCTCAGTGGCCGGAGCAGGATCCGCCGCAGCAGCCCCCGCCGGCGGAACAGGAGTGGTCGGCGCTTTCACGGGCCTTGTAGGAGTTCGAGCGATTGTCGGTGATGTAGAAGCCCGATCCCTTGAAGAGGAATCCTGAGCCGCCGGAGATCACGCGCTCCATGCGGTTGCCGGTCTTCTCGTTGACGATCTCGGGAGACGCGCTCATGGAATGGAACACTTCCTTCTCATCTCCCGTAACAGGATCTCGATACACATAAGTCGGCATTTTTTGTCTCCTTGATTGCACCGGACTTTCCGCTCCGGCAATGGCGACAATATACCTGCCTCAGGCCCATGTTGGCTTTGTCACGCCAAGAGCGCCGCCAGCAGTTCGTTCAAGGAGACGCTGGCGATGGAGGTCGCCTTGTCGCTCATGGCGTACGGAAGAATCAGCGTGCCTTCGTGCAGGAGCGATCCGCAGCTGTACACCACGTTGGGCACGTAGCCTTCACGTTCAGTGCCTTCGGGAGCTAAGAGCGGCTCGCGCAAGCGGCCAATGATGCGGGTCGGGTCTTCGAGATCCAAGAGCACCGCGCCGATGCAGTACTTGCGCATCGGCCCCACGCCGTGGGTGAGCACCAACCAACCGGCCTCGGTCTCGATGGGCGATCCGCAATTGCCCACCTTCACCGATTCCCACGGCTCGGCCGGGCGCATCAGCACCTGCGGGTCGTTCCAAAAATGGAGGTTGTCGGAGAACATGATGAAGAGGTTCTCGTCGTCCTGGCGCGAAAGCATGGCGTAACGGCCATCGATGCGCCGCGGAAAGAGCGCCATGCCCTTGTTCTGCACGGCGTTGCCGTTTAAGGTGATGACGCGGAAGTGCAGGAAATCCTGGGTCTCCAGGAACTGCGGCAGGATGGCGCGTCCGTTGTAGGCCGTGTAGGTGGCGTAGTACATGGCCGAGCCGTCCTCTTCCATAAAGCGCACGAAGCGGGCATCCTCGATGCCGTTGCTCTCGTTGGCCGAGACGGGGAAGATGATGCGTTCGCTCATGCCCAGTCCAGCCGGGAAGCGCAGCTCGTAGTTGGAATCGGCTAACCACTGGATGCACTCCAGCGTGCGCCGCGACTCGTTGGTGCCCGGCTGGCTGTCGTGCCGCACCGTCCCGATGCTCTGGTTTAGCTCGCTGCGGGTGAACTCCTCGGACAGCGGTGCCATGACGGCGCGGGCGCAGTCGTTCTCGAAGCCCATCTCGCTGGTCTTGAGCACAAAGCTCTGGCGATGGTAGCTCGGATTCGGAAGCACCTCCGGCACCGCGACGTAGCGCGAGACGGGATCGAATTCGATGCCGCCATCGGCGCGGATCAGCCCCACGCGAAACTCGATGGAGGAGATGTGTCCTTCGCCGGTGGCTCGAAGGCTCATGACAAAGCGCAGCGCTCCGGCAGGAGTCCCGCGCTGGTCGGGATGGGCCACGATGGAGGGATTGAAAAGTGCCGCCGATTCAAGCGAATACTCCCCCGAGAAGAGGGCGCCAATCAGAAGTTGCCGGGTGCGGGAAAGCGTGCGCTGCGTAAAGACGTGGCAGCTCACGCGAGCGTAGTGTTCGAGCAGCGAGCGTTCGATGTCGAAGTGGCGGGAATCGAACTCTTGGTGCAGCGACTGCAGTTCGGTAACGGCTTCTTCTTCGCTCAGAGCCAAAGCGCGGCCGATGATGGTGGCGATGCGCTGGGCGCTAGCAGGAATGAAGGGGCGGATGATGACACGGCCACTCTCGGGGAGCAGCGCGATGTCGTGGCGCTGCAGATGAAGACCGTTCATGCGTGGGCCTGCGGATGCAAGAGAGGGTGTTCGGCACCGTCCATCTCAGCGCGAGAAAGATGGAAGGCAAGCGTTGATTCGGCGCCCTGGTTCTCGCTCACGCGATCGCGATGCAGGCCGTCACCGCAGCCGCCGGATCCAGAATCGTAGAGGGGTAGCCCCAGGTCGTTGCGTCCCAGGAACCATTCGAAGGCGCGCTTGGCATCGGACATCCAGGCCAGATCTCGCGTGGCGCGAAAGGCCGAAAGGCACGCCGAGACCATGGCCTGAGCCTCGACCGGTTGCTGATCAAAATCAGCACGGGCACCGCCTCGGACATAGAATCCATCACTCCCGATGGGCCGGAAATGGCCAGCCTGGGTCTTCTGGAGCGAGGCAAGCCAGCGCAGTGATTTGAGGCCGACCTCCAACATTTCGGGATCGGACATGGCACTTCCACTCTGGATCAGCGCCTGCGACAGGCGCGCGTTGTCGTAGGTGACGGAATTTTCAAACCACGGCCAATCGGGCTTGGCGTATTCGTTCCACAGCTTCAAGAGCCGCATGCTCAGGAGTTTGCGCATGTCGGCGGCAGCAGGTTTGGCAGGAGATTCACGCAACACCTCGTGAAGGCCTAACAAAGTAAAGGCCCAGGCTCGTGGCGAGGTGAAGTCCTCCAAGACGGGAAGCGCTTGCTCAAAGAGCATGGCGCACAAGCGGCGATGTCCGGTGTCGCGGGCTCGCCCGGCACCAGTTCCCAGCGCCCACAGCGCGCGCGCGTGACTGTCTTCGCTACCGGCCTCTTCAAGCCACTGCCGAGCAAAACTCATGAAGTTGCGGAAGCGTCCCTTGCTGGGATTCCAAGCTGCAGCCAAAAAGGCCAAGGTGGTCGAGGCCAGCCGCTCGATGGTCTGGGCAGGAGGCTTGCCGCCGAGATCTTCCAGCAGATTGCAAAGCAAGAAGGCACGAGCGTTGTCGTCGGTGCAGTAGCCCTCGTGGAAGTTGGGCACATCGAAGATGGCGTGCTGGAAAATGCCAGTGCCGTCGCTCATGCGAGTGATGTGATCCAATCGCAGCGGCGGCAGGTCGTAAGGACGGCTAGCCAAGGTCCATCCCGCAAAGGCCGTGCGAGGCGCCGTACTGTGGTCAGAACGCGCTTGCCGGAACGATTCCAGGTAACGGCGAGCCACAGCGGGCCAGATCATGGCGCGCCCCATGCGATAGGCCTCGTGACGGGTGCGTTCCATGCGGGCGGGATCGTCCAAGAAGGCGCATACGCCTTGGGCAATGGCGTGAGCATCTCGGAAGGGCACCAGGATGCCGCGGTTGTCTCCCAGCAGCTCCTGCGCGTGCCAGTAGGGCGTGGAGACGACGGCCTTGCCAGCTCCGAAGACGTAGGCCAGCGTTCCGGAAGTGATCTGCGCCTCGTTGAGGTAGGGGGTCAGATAGATGTCGGTGGCACCGATAAATTCGGCGAGGTCTTTTGAGGAGACAAAACGGTCGTAGAAGATGACGTGATCCTTCACGCCGCGCTCCTCGGCAAGTCGCTCGAGTCCCAAGCGGTAGCTCTCGCCTTCGCGCGCCACCAGGTGCGGATGGGTGGCCCCCAGCACCAGGTACACCGTGTTGGGATGCCGTGCGACAATTTCTGGCAGCGCTTCGATGGCGTATTCAATCCCTTTGCCAGGCCCCAAGAGGCCGAAGGTGAGCAGCACCTTGCGCCCTTCCACTCCGAACTGCGCCTTGGACGTCTCGGAATCGGCAAAGGGAATATTGGGAATGCCGTGGGCGATCACGTCGATCTTGCCCGCCGGGACATCGTAGGTGCCGGTGAGAATCTCGGCGCCCTTGCGTGCCATCACCACCAGGCGATCGCTGCGTCGCGAGAGTTCATCCATCACTTTGCGCTGCACCGGATCGGGATCCTGCAGTACCGTGTGCAGCGTGGTCACCACCGGCATGCGCACTTCCTTGAGAAGCGCAAGCAGGTGGCTTCCGGCCGGGCCGCCGTAGATCCCGAACTCATGCTGAACGCACAGCACC
>DAIPHW010000146.1:0-6587 GCA_036771135.1 Fibrobacterota bacterium
AAGCTAACGCCAGCGCAGACCATGCCGGACGGGCGTGCTGCTTGGAAGTTGCGCAAGAATACGAACTCCGCACTTCCGGCATCCTGGTACTGGGCATGCAGGAAGGTGGCAACGACAAGGATCAGGGCGGTGGTCCGCACGAGCATCCTCTAAATGTATGATGCCGTCGGGCTCTCGGCCCGGTAAGAATCTCCGAACCCCTTTTGGAAATCTGAAAAATACCGAGAAGGCATCCTTGCTATTTCACCGAATTTGGCGATTTCCTCCAACTCGCGGAGGGAATGTTCGCTGGAGAACAGAAGCTGGCGGTGGGGAGGGATTTGTGAAGCCCCGATTGGGACGGTGCGGTAGATTGAGGTATGGCATCGTGGACTCGTCATCCATGGTGTGGCATGTTCACAGTGGGGGAGGCCCAAATGCTTGAGGCTGTGCGTAGAAATTTCCCTTTCTGGAAGCGGGCTCGCATAGCGTGTCTGTTACTCGTTTTGATGGCCGCACTTCCGGTCTCGGCCGCCAAAACCAAAGTTCTCCTGTATCGCACTCCCTTTGGTGCGACTCCGGTGTGCGTTTTTACGAATTATGGTCTCTGTAGCGACACCACGACTGGTGTGATGAGCCGTTCACGTTCCGATGGCTGGCTTTCTTTGGACATGACGTCTGCATATGCTTCGATGGATCAGTACGCTTCGTATACCGTCTACAAGCAGGGAACGTATAGCTCTGAAGGAGTCGGATCTGTCACGTTGTCTCCGCTCTTTGCGAATTCGGACACCGTCTGGCTGGTTCCCAATCCCTATCCTGCCGGAAGCAGCGTTAGCGCTTACACTTCAAATCCGTTGGATTCCGCCAAACTCAAGGTGGTCATGCTTTGGAACCCGTGGACAGGACAGGTTCCGAAGATTGAGATTGGAACGACTTGGGACTCTATGACGGTCATGGGTAGCAATAGCGGCCTCTACGGGTGGTGTGCGACGACCATGGTCGGCTATACTGCCAATTCCGGGCTCACCTTGCTCTTTGCCAACTCCGCCAAGACGGAGTACCTCAATTCAGCTGGCATCAATAGTCTTGCGAACTTGCCGATTTCCATCGATTCGATCGCCAAAAGCTCCGACACCATCTGGATTCGCGCCTATCCGGAAGGAAACGCCAAAGGGGTGAAGGAATCCTCCACGCGCATGGTTCCGAGGCAGGTGATGACCTTCAATCCCTGGAACGGAATGCTTCCCGTCCAGCATCCCCTGGTAAGCTTTGCTGGTAACGATACGCTGCGGTCGATGAGCGCTAGTGCCGATTTCTGCGGCTGGTACAGCTACGCCTATTTTGACAGGACTCCCCTTGTCCATTTGACCAATCAGAAGACCGGGAAATACTTCGGAGCCAAGGGTTACGGAGATGCGACCGATATCAATCTTGCCGCGCTTGGAGATACGGGATGGATCTCCATCACCCCCGACAGCCTTCCTCGGCTCACGTCTTCGGCCACCAGTGATCGCGGATTGTGTGAGATTTCTTACCTGGCCGCGACCGTACGCGATTTCGCCACGGGCCGTCCAGCGACCTCTAGCGTGTTCAATCGGGAATTTGGCCGTGGTTCTGGATGTGGGAGAGGAGGATGGTCGGTCGTCAAGGGGATGGTCGATACCATCCTGGGGGCAGACCGCAAGCCTGTACGCAGCGCCCATGACACCGGAGCGGAATATCCCAACAGCTGGAGTTATGCCTTTCGCTGCACTTACGACACCTCGGAGCCGGCATCTTTGGCGGAGATTGGGGATTCCGGAATCGCCACCAATTGGTTCAAGACGGTCGCAGGCAAAAACACCGAGACATGCCGAGATATTCCTCTGGCCTTGGACTCGGCGACAGGGAACTACGTCTACGATGCTCCGCTCTATTTTCCCATTGATGACCTTAAGAACCTTCCCGACGGTTCCATCAACCCCTATTACGACCAGATCTCCGGGCAAGACGGCAAGAGCCACAACTTCGGATTTTGCTTGGAATCCCACGGAAATTTTGAATACAAGAAAGGGCAGGTTTTCCGCTTCGCGGGCGATGACGACGTTTGGTTCTTCATCAATAAGCGCTTGGCTGTCGATCTTGGAGGCATCCACCCTACCGCCAAGGACAGCGTTTTTCTAGACACCATAGGGAGCTCCATCACTTCGCGCTGGGTGAACAACAAGCAGGTGTACGACACCGCTTGGACCAGCGCGCGCCTGGTGGAAGGAAGCACCTACAATTTCGATTTCTTCTTTTGCGAACGGAATCCCCAAGGTTCCGACATGATGATCTCGACCTCCATGAACTTGCGCACCGACGCCGGATTCATCGTCCGCGACTCGCAGATCGCTGTTGGGGTCCACAACTACGACGTCTATGTCTCCACGACCTCCGGTCAAGGCTGCAAGGCCACCACGGACATTGCGCGAGCCACAAGCGTCATCCGCCTGGTGGGGGGCTCTTTGACGGCGCCGCAACGGCTTTCCACTGGAATCCGTTATGGCGGCATTGTCGTGGACAGCGCGGCAGGCAATGTCCGCATCGATACGGGCGCCATCATTGGACTTCCAGCCGGTCGCTACACCGTTCAATTCATCTATCTGAAGGATACGACTGTCGTTCGTTCGTACACATTTACGGTGCCGTACAGTGCTGGTCCCAAATTTGTCTCGACGCCTCCCTATACGGGCGTCGTCTCTTCCTCCTTCCCGGTTTCGGTGGGTGCCTACAACGCCACTGGGCCAGATTCCGGCGCGGTGCAGTTCGTGCTCCGTCCCGTCGCGGGGCTTTCCTTCTTCCGGGATTCGCTTTTGACGGAACCTGTCCATGATGGCGATACTCTGATGACGGGAAGCAATACCGTGGCGCGGCGCTTTTGGGTGCGCGGCGACATGCCCGGAAGCTACCGACTGGTGATCGGCAAGATCTCCCAGGACAGCGCCGACGGCTATGATGAGATCCTTTTCCAGGACAAGGGGCTCCGGTTCATTGACTCGGCAGGAAAGCCCCTGTCGCCTCTTCCGGCCATCGATCGGCTGTTTGGAGACACGGTGCGGATTTGGTTCGAGACCTACTCCGCGGCGACCACCTGTGCGATTTGCGGCGATTCTGTTCGGCTTTCTTCGCCGGCGAAGGGGCTGCGCTTTTTGGACACTACGGGTAAGGAGCGATCGTCCTTTGCGCTTTCCGGTGGGCGTGGCTCGGCGCTTGTCACCTCCATTGCGCCGCTGACGGGCGCAAGCTTTCTTGCCGGCGTTGTGGGAGATGCCTCTTCCCAGGCAACTTGGACGCCTGTGAGCTTCCGCGTCCTGCCTCCAGATTCTGCGGAGGCTTATGACCGTGACGGTGACGGTGCCGTCGACCGTTTCGTGGTGCATCTCCATCAGAAGTGGTCTGCGGGATCTGCGCTTTCTTTTGCGTGGCCGGACACCTCCGCATTTGTGTCTTCCTCGAAAGGCAAGGTCGCGGTTTCCGCCGACTCGCTTACGGTGACCGTGGATTTCCCTGCCGGTGCATTCCTACAGGCGACCATGGCGAAGGTCGCCCGTGGCGCCTATTCCTGGGGCGGAGAACCTTCGCAGACCTTTGGCCTCTCCGACAGGATTGCCCCTGTGGCGATGCGTGCGGTGCTTGCCTACGGAAGGAGCGGCGCGCCAGACACCTTGGATGTGTCTCTTTCCGAGGTTTCCGTCCTTTCTGACAAGGTGCATGCCTTGAGCCTTCTTGAGTCTGGAGCCTGGGGAAATGCTACGCCCTCTTCGCTTTCGCTTGCTGGAAATGGCATGCATCTCTTGGCACTCTATGACGCCGCGAGCCTAAAGGCCTGTCCGTTTCCCGGTGACAGCGCACGGCTTGGTGCGGGTGTGGCAGACACCTTCAGAAACGTGCCAGGGGCAATGTCGAAGGCCGTCGTCGTGGAAGGCGGGCCGCGCCCGCCCTCACGGGGATGGTATCTAGACAGCGACGGTGACGGTGCCGTTGAACTTGCTGTGGTGCTCTTTCCGCTTCCCGTGCGGGGAGATTCCTTGCCGAGTCTTGATTTTTCCCTTCCAGTGGCGGGAGCCCTTGAAAAGCGCACGGGGAAGGCCGTTCGCCTGGCAGGAGATTCCAGCCGCTTGGTCGTTCCATTGTCTGCCCCCTTTGCTAAGGGTGTGACAAGTTTTGATGGCACCGGCCTCGGGACCATGGACGGTTCCTGGCCTTTCGATATGGCCGATAGTGTGGCGCCTGCGATTCTCTCTGCGGCCCTTCATCTCACTGAGAATTACACCGACCCCGATACCTTGGTGGTGGTCCCGAGCGAGGCGCTTTCCTTGGATATGAGTTCGGCCTGGTTCCAGGTGAAGAACAAAGACAGCCTCTTCGTCTACTCTGGAAGCTCCCGTGATTCCGCTGGGGGAGTGCTCCGGGTGCTCGTCGCTCCCAACGATCCAGCTGGAATCCGCGCCGGCGACAGTCTTCGCTATGTCTGGAACGGAGCCGTGCAGGACGCATTTGGGAACATCCCCCTCGCTACGGCAATCTGGCATCCGATCACGGGCGGCAAGCATCGCGCCATTTCCAAGCTGGTGCCTCCCTTGCCGTTAGTACGCATTTCTAAAGAGGCTGATCTTCCCAACCAGTCGGCGCCGCTTCAGGTCCTTGCCACCCGCGGGGACACCACGGTCTGGTATCCATGGCAACCTGGGACGGGGTATGAGAATGCCAAGAGCACGTGTCCAACATCTATTTGCAACGGTCCCGAACTGATCCTCAACTCGCCCGTTTCCATCGCCATGCACGTTTACGACCAGATGGGCGTCCATGTGACGGGAACCTCGCTGACCGTAGATTCTGCGGCTTTGGAAGGCTTGGAGCGCGACCGCTTGGGGCGTACGCGCGTGCGCCTGTCCTGGGATTACCGCTCCGATGCCGGAGCGCGCGTCGTCGACGGCGTCTACCTGCTGCGCTTGATTCTTGTCTATCCTAGCGACGAAGCGGAACGTCAGAAGATGGTTAACCAGATCTGGAGGATTGGGCTAAGCCGTTCAGAAATGCACTGAGGACCCTCCTGAAGCTGCGGGATAGTTATTGTAGTGTGCATGCGATCGGAATCCGTTCAAGTCCCGAGATGGGTAATGGAGGCCTGCTCGGACAGGTTGGCTAGCCGAGAGGCGGTCTTTGTGTCCGACAGCCATATCGGTGCTGCTTGGGGAGATCCAGATCGTGAGGCCTCGCTGTGCCGCCTGTTGGCGGGACTTTCTGAAGATGTTCAGGATGTGATCCTCGGGGGAGACATCTTTGAATTCTGGTTCGAATGGCGGCATGTGCAGCCTCGACTGGGGCGCGTCCTGCTAGATGAACTGGAGCGGCAGGCTGTGCGTCGCAGGCTATGGATGATTCGCGGCAATCACGATTTCGCGCTGGGCAAGACGATCCGCGAGCGGGGAATCCAGATTCTGGACGATGGTCTCTGCTTGGAAATAGGGGGGAGGTCTTGGCTTTTCCTCCATGGCGATGGAATGGTCCCCAGTGATCGCTTGGATCGCCAGATTCGTAAGCTCCTGCGCAGTCGCCCGGCGCAGTGGGCATATCAGAATCTGTTGCATCCCGATTGGGCCATGGCTGTGGCCTTGGGGACCGGGCGAGCGTCCCGGGCCGTCAATCCTGGGCCATCCGCTAACATCGACGAATACGAAGCAACAGCTTTTGTTTGGATGGAAGTGGCGGAGTTGGCTGGTGTGGTGCATGGCCACACTCACCGTCCGCTGCAGCGAGAGCGGCAGGGGCGAGTCTACGTGAACAATGGAGATTGGTGTCGAACCTGTTCCCGTGTGCGCATCGATGCGCATGGAGCTTATCTGGAGTTGATCGCATGAACCTCGAGTATCTGATCTTTCCTTCTGGCCTGTTGGGAGTAAACTCTGCGCTCCTATGGTGCACGCAAACGCGCGAAGGTTTGCTCCTGGACCCAGGCGGCGAAGCCGAGGAAATTCTCGATCTCGCCTTGGAACGCAGCGTTGCGATCCGCTCCATTGTGCTCACCCACGCACATTTTGACCATGCAGGTGCGGTTCCGGAGCTCAAGGAGATGACTTCGGCAGATCTTTACGTTCACCCTTTGGACTTACCGCTTTGGGAGGGCATGGAAGGGCAGTGTCGCCACTTCGGAGTGCCTTCCTTCCAGCTTCCCGATCCCGATTTCCTGATGGAAGACGGTGGCGTGATTGAGGTCGGACACCAGAAATTATCTGTGATGCATCTTCCCGGTCACAGTCCCGGATCCTGCGGGATTTTCTCGTGTGAGGCGGGGATTTTTTTCTGTGGCGACCTCGCCTTTGCCCAAGGAGTGGGACGGACGGATCTCTGGGGAGGATCCGAAGAGAGTCTGCGCACTTCGTATGCGCGTCTGCGCGAACTTCCCGACACTTTCACGGTGATTCCAGGTCATGGTCCGTCCTTTCGTCCTTCGTGCGCAGGAGGCGCTGGGTATCACGCAAATCTTTCCGAATTCTGAAGGACTACGGTTAGATTGAAGGCATGGCCCGACCGCAGGAATCCCGTGCGATGAGACACCGCTTGGCTGCGGCCTTGCGTTTTCG
>DAIPHW010000147.1:0-4324 GCA_036771135.1 Fibrobacterota bacterium
CGGATGCGCCGGGCATGCACCACCGCACCGCGTTTGAAGGGATTTCCCGGTCCCGGCGCCCAGGCGGCATTGAGGCCTCGCGGCTGCTCAAGCAGCCGGTCGAGGATCTCATCGGACAGCAGTTGGCCATAGGTGGGATTGGCCCGCGAAGTGTCCTGGCCAAAGAGCGGAAACCACAGTCCATCCTGATTCACCACCGCTAGCGAAAAGCCTTGGTTGAGCATATAGGGAAGCAAGGCCTGACGAATGCCCTGTTCGCTAGCCACGAATTCCAAATCCTGCCAGGGGTTGAGACTCTTGAAGCGCACCGAAAGCACCGGCTCGGAATCACCCGAGGCGGTGGCGCGACTCCAGCCGAGGTCAGAAATGGCAAGGTCGCGGCTGAAATGGAAGAATTCCCGCGCCAGATGCGCATCCTGTTCCTGACGGCGCGACCAGAGAACGTGCTGAGCCTCGGTATGGTGGGTAATAACCAGTTGCCACGCCAGCGAATCGGAAGAGAGCAATCCGTAGGCGCGGTCACGTCCAGCCGTGCCCGGCTGGAAGCTCCGCACCACGTGCGCCATCAACGAGGTCTGGCGAATTTCGCGGTCCATCTCCTGGTGCAGCGCCTGCTCGATCTCGGCAAGCAGGCGATCCTGGCGGGCCAAGGTGGATTCCAGCAGCGTGGCCTTCTGCTGGTAGTAGAAGATGAACACCACGCCAACCGCCAGGCAAGCGGAAACCGCCATGCCGAGCCAAGTGAAAAGGCGCGCCGAACGGCGTCCCAGCAATCGCTGGGAGTTCTGGCGCCACCAACGCACCATGATCCGCCGCATTCCGCGGCGGCGGCGGGGCCTAGTTCCGGCCTTGACCGGCGCGGCGTCGTCCTTCAGGCCGGAGCGCCTTCCAGCACCACCGGCTTCTCGCCTTCGGCCGTCTGGGCGGCCCGGAAGTCGAGAAGCGCCTGGGCAACCGTCGGCTCGCTGGCAGAAAGGATTTGGGCGGCGAAGATGGCCGCATTGGCGGCTCCGGCGGAACCGATGGCGAACGTCGCCACGGGGATGCCCTTGGGCATCTGGACGATGGAGAGGAGCGAATCGAGTCCGCCCAGCGACTTGGTCTGCATCGGCACGCCGAGCACCGGAAGCGGCGTATGGCCGGCCACCACGCCAGCGAGGTGGGCAGCTCCACCGGCACCGGCGATAATCACCCTAAGCCCCGCATCCTTGGCGCCCTTGGCGTAAGCGGCCACCAGTTCGGGGGTGCGGTGCGCGCTCATCACCTTCACTTCGCAGGGAATGCCGAGCTTTGTCAGCATGTCGGTGGCGCCCTTCATCACGTCCCAATCGCTTTTCGATCCCATGATCACGCCCACCAGGGGCTTCTGCTGGCTCATCAGTTCCTCCAAAGAAATGTCCGGAACCTCAAAATAGCCATCCACGCCTTCCTCATCATTCCAAGGCTTAGGTAGATTGACATGTCCGCGCCCCTGACGTACGGGGCGCATCAACCCAGAAGGAGAAAAGCCATGTCCGAATTGACCATCACGCTGCCCGACGGAACGCAAAAGAGCTTTCCCACCGGCACTACCGGTCTCGACGTGGCAACCTCCATCTCGCCGCGCCTGGCCGACGCCGCCATCGCTGTGCTGGTGGACGGCAAGGCCTTCGACCTGAAGCGCGCGCTTCCCGGCGACTGCTCGCTGCGCATCCTCACCACTCGCGATCCCGAATCCCTCGAGATCGTGCGCCACTCCAGCGCCCACTTGATGGCCCAAGCGCTGACGGAGCTCTATCCCGGACTGAAGCTCGCCATCGGGCCGGTGATCGAGAACGGCTTCTACTACGACATCGACTCCGAGCACAAGTTCACTCCCGAGGACTTCCCCGCCATCGAGAAGAAGATGGCCGAACTCGCCTCCCAGAAGATCGCCGTCGAGCGCTCCGACGTGAACCGCCTAGAGGCCATCGAGAAGTGGGGCGCCCAAGGCGAGCCCTACAAGGTGGAGATGATGAAGGAGTGGTCTGACGAGACCGTAAGCGTCTACACCCAGGGAAATTTCTTTGACCTCTGCCGCGGCCCCCACGTGCCGCACACGGGTTTTCTGAAATACGTGAAGCTCGTGTCGGTGGCCGGCGCCTACTGGCGCGGCGACGAAAAGCGGCCGATGCTGCAGCGCCTCTACGCCACCGCCTTCCACGACAAGAAGTCGCTGGACGAGCACTTCAAGAACCTCGAAGAGGCCAAGAAGCGCGACCACCGCGTGCTCGGGCGCAAGCTGGAGCTCTTCCACATGCAGGAAGACAACCCCGGCATGGTGTTCTGGCACCCCAACGGCTGGACCATCTACCGCGCCCTGCAGAACTACGTGCGCGGCAAGATCGAGGCCAACGGCTACCGCGAGGTCAACACCCCAAGCGTCATGAGCAAGACGCTGTGGGAGAAGTCTGGCCACTGGGACAAGTACCAGGAAAACATGTTCGTGACCGAGAGCGAGAAGCGCACCTTCTCGATCAAGCCCATGAACTGCCCGGGCCACATCCAGATTTTCAACCAGGGCCTGCGCTCCTACCGCGATCTGCCGCTGCGCATCGCCGAGTTCGGCTCTTGCGTTCGCAACGAGCCCTCGGGGACGCTCCACGGCATCATGCGCGTGCGCGGCTTCGTGCAGGACGATGCCCACATTTTCTGCACCGAGGCGCAGATCCCCTCCGAGGTTGCCAATTTCTGTCATCTGCTCAAGGAGATGTACGCCGACTTCGGCTTCAACGAGGTGCTGGTCAAGTTCTCCACCCGTCCAGAAAAGCGCGTGGGCTCGGACGAGGTATGGGACCGCGCCGAAGCGGCCCTGGCCGAGGCCTGCAAGCAGGCAAAGCTCGACTACACCTTGAATCCCGGCGAAGGTGCCTTCTATGGCCCCAAGCTCGAGTTCACTCTCAAGGACTGCCTCGGGCGCCACTGGCAGTGCGGCACCATCCAGGTGGATTTCAACATGCCGGTGCGACTGGGCGCCGAGTACGTGGGCGAGGACGGCCAGAAGCATCCGCCAGTGATGCTCCACCGCGCCATTCTTGGCTCGCTGGAGCGCTTCATCGGCATCCTGATCGAGAACTACGCCGGCGACTTCCCCACTTGGCTTGCTCCGCAGCAGGCGCTGGTGATCCCGGTCTCGGAGAAGTACCTGGACTACGCTAAGAGCGTGACCGAACGTCTGCGCAAGGCCGGCATCCGCGCCCAGACCGACGAGCAGAACGAAAAGCTCGGCTACAAGATCCGCCTGGGCGAGACCAAGAAGCTCCCCTACCTCCTGGTGGTGGGCGAAAAGGAAGCTCAGGAAGACAAGGTGGCCGTGCGCAAGCGCAAGGAAGGCGACCAGGGCTCAATGACGGTGGCAGAGTTCGCCACCAAGATCAAGGCCGAGATCGAGACCCGCGCCTGATCGCTGCCAACTTGGTGATACGATCCCTCCGCGCGGCTCCCCCGCGGAGGGATTTTTTGCATCCGTCCGAAACCCCGTTCGGCAAGGGCGCAGCAGGCTGCTAGATTGACGTCTCTATGCCGTTCGACCTGAACCAAATCCTGGGGGCCGTGTTCCATCAGCCCTTGCCCGTCCAGATCGCCCTGATCGCTGTCGCCACCATCATCCAGGAAGACGTAACGTCCCTAGCGCTGGGCGCCATGCTCGCGGCCAACCGTGCCGAACTTCCTCCAGTGGTCATTGGCCTCTTCACGGGCGCTTTCGTGGCCAACCTCATTTTCTGGGGCGCAGGTCGCGTCCTCGGGCCTGCGGCGTTCCAGTTGCCCATGCTGCGCAAGGCCAACGCCAATGGCTCCGTGGACAAGGCCAAGCGGCAGTTCGAGCGTTCCAGCCTAGTCGCGCTCCTGGTCTCGCGCTTCATTCCCGGCACGCGCGTGCCGGTGTGCGCCATCGCCGGCGTGCTGCAGATGTCGCTACCGCGCTTTGCCCTCTATTCAGGAATGGCCGTAGTTCCCTGGATCGTGCTCATGCTCTGGATTCCCGATCGGCTGCGGTGGCTGGCGGAATCAGGGCTGCTCTGGTGGTTCCTTCCGGTAGCCGCAGCCGCCGGCGTCTGGTACTGGTGGAAAGGGCGGAAAAAGTCATGAGACTTTCGATGTTGACCCCGCTTCTGGCTTTGCTGAGCAGTTGCTCCATGCTGCCCGTTTCGTTCCAGCAGGTCTTGCCGACCACCGGACGCGACTATGGCCGCGCCATTCCGCCGGGTGCCGGGCTCCCACCGCGCGCTGGCCACCTGCAGGACAGTCTGCGCTCGCGGCTGGAATGGCTGGCGCCGCGACTGGCCGAAAACACTCCTTACATCGA
>DAIPHW010000147.1:4424-6585 GCA_036771135.1 Fibrobacterota bacterium
GCCGCCATGGCTTCCACGATGGGCACGGCGCGCCCGACCACGCAGGGGTCATGACGTCCGCGAGCGGCCAAGGTGGCGGCATGGCCGTCCTTGTCTACGGTATCCTGCGACTTTGCGATGGTGGCGGTGGGCTTGAAGGCAAGGCGCGCCGAGATGGGCGCCCCCACCGTGATGCCACCCTGGACGCCGCCGGAATCGTTCTTGGCAAGCCGGGGACCGTCAGCCCCGGGAAGCCAAGGGTCGTTGTGCTGCGAGCCGCGCAGTCGCGTGC
This sequence comes from Fibrobacterota bacterium, assembly GCA_036771135.1. GTDB lineage: Bacteria > Fibrobacterota > Fibrobacteria > UBA5070 > UBA5070 > JBDKGV01. The sequence goes on from DAIPHW010000147.1 coordinate 4,696, forward strand.
CGGCAAAGCCGGAGCCGATCTCGAAGCCCTTGCAGGCGGGAATCGAGAGCATGGCCTGTCCCAGAAGCGCTTCGGTGCGATCGAAGACCGGCTCTCCGAGGCCCGCAGGGGGATTTCTCACGTAGAGCCGCACCACGCCGCCCACCGAATCGCCGTCGCCCCGGGCCGCCTGGATCGCCGCTTCCATGCGGGACGAGGCCTCGGGGTCAGGGCAGCGCACCAAGCTCTTCTCGATCATCTCAGAGGTGACCGTATCGGGATCGACCACGGCCTCGATCGTCTCCACGGCTTCTACCCAGGAAAGGATCTCGCAGCCTTGAGCTGACAAAATTTGTCGCGCCAAAGCGCCGGCCGCCACCCGACCGATGCTCTCGCGCACGCTGGAGCGCCCGCCGCCGCGGTGGTCGCGGAAGCCGTATTTCAGGTCGTAGGCGAGGTCAGCGTGGCTTGGGCGGTAGAGCCTCTCCATCTCGGAATAGTCGCCCGAGCGCTGGTCGGCGTTGCGCACCAGCATGGCAAGCGGAGTCCCGGTGGCCTTTCCCTCGAAGATCCCAGAGAGGATCTCCACCTGATCGGCTTCCTTGCGCTGGGTGGTCAGTTTGTTCTGGCCCGGGCGGCGACGGTCCAGTTCGCGCTGGATGGACTCGATGTCCACGGGAAGTCCGTAGGGAAGACCGTCCACCACCACTCCCACGGCCGCGCCGTGGCTCTCGCCGAAGGTGGAGACGCGAAGAATGCGACCGAAATGATTGCCCATAATGCGGACAAAGATAACGTTCGCCGCCGGACGGCCTTTTCGCTGTTCCTATCTTTGCGCGTTTACAGGGCTTATCGTTGGAGTGAGGCAAGTCGAATGCGCAAGATCAAGAAGGCCAAACAGACGAAATTCATCGTCGTCACCGGAGGCGTTTTGTCGGGGCTGGGCAAAGGAATCGCGTCCGCCTCCATTGGGCGCCTGCTCTGCTCGCGGCTCAAAATCGTCCCCGTGAAGTGCGACGGTTACCTGAACACCGATCCAGGCACCATGAATCCCATCGAGCACGGCGAAGTTTTCGTGCTGGACGACGGCGGTGAAGTGGACATGGACTTCGGCCACTACGAGCGCTTCCTGGGCGTCCAGGGAAAGAGCGGCTGGAACCTGACCATGGGCAAGGTCTTCCAGGAGATCTTGGTGCGCGAGAGAAATGGTGACTATCTCGGCAAGACCGTGCAGTTCATTCCGCACGCCACCGACGTCATCAAGGACCACATCTACGAAGTGGCCCGCGAGGAAGACGCCGACATCGCCTTAATCGAGGTGGGCGGCACCGTCGGCGACCTTGAGAACACCTTCTACATCGAAGCTGTGCGCCAGATGCGCCACGAGATGGGCACCGAGAACATGCTCTTCGTGCACCTGACCTACGTGCCGGTGCCCTCGGGCGTCAACGAGCAGAAGAGCAAGCCCACCCAGCAGTCGGTGAAGCTCCTCAACGAGATGGGCGTCTACCCCGACGTCATCATCGCTCGCTGCCCCGAGTACGTGCAGGACCACATCAAGGAGAAGATCGCCCTCTTCGGCAATATTGACAAGAACCGCGTCATTTCCGGTCCAGACGTGGCCGTGGTCTACGAGACTCCGCTCATCTACGAGAAGGAAGGCCTCGCCGAGATCATCCACAAGCGCCTGAACATCTACTCGCCCCCCGAACTTTCTGAGTGGGGACGCTGGGTGGAGGCCGTCAAAAAGAACCGCGAGAACCCGCGCACCACCGTCAAGATCGCCATCGGCGGCAAGTACACGGCGCTGGAAGATTCCTACGCCTCTATCATGGAATCGCTGACCCACGCCGGCGCCCACTTGGATTGCAATGTCGAGCTCGTGTGGATCGAGACCACTGGCATCGAGAC
>DAIPHW010000148.1:0-6462 GCA_036771135.1 Fibrobacterota bacterium
CGGATGTTTTCCCCGTTCGTGGTGAGCACCGTCGAACCATGAACGGGAAGCAACGTGGCACCCCACGCGCCAGGGATGCCGGCCGCTAGGCCCGGGACACCCGCCCGTAAACCGACGTAGGGGCGAGACATGCCTCGCCCTACAAACGGGATTGGGCGGGGGCCCGGCAGGCAGCCCGGTGCCCCGTAGGGGTCGGGCATGCCCGCCCCTTACGGGGCAGGCGCCCATCAGATCTAGGCCCGCACCACGCCCTTGGTCTTCCAGGCTCCGCTTTGCCAGCGCCGCCAGTTGACCAGCGCCCGCGTCCACTCGTCGATGGCCATGCCGGCCCAGATGCCGACAACGCCCCAACCGGCACCGAAGGCCAGTCCGAAGCTTGCGCCGAGACCAATGGTCCACATCATGGCCGTGCCCACCACCGCCGGGAAGCGCGAGTCGCCAGCCGCCCGCATCGAGAAGGTGAGCGTGACGTTGGCCGCCTTGCCCGGCTGCAGCACGAAGTCGGCCCACAAGAGTCGCGCACCCAAAGCAATCACCGCGGCATCGGTCGTGAAGGTTCCCACCGTCCAGCGCCCTACCAGGGCCGAGAGGAGGGCCACCGTGAAGGCGAGGCCGCAGCCCCAGGCCAGGGCGCTCTTGAGGCGACGGTCGGCCTCCTCGTAGAGCCCCGCTCCCACTAGGTGCGAAACCAGGATCTGGGCTCCGAAGCCCAGGCCGTAGCTGAAGATGATCGGGAAGTTGGCGATGTTGGCGGCGTAGACGCGGGCTGTCAGCGAGAGCGTCCCCAAGCGCGCCACCTGAGTGGCCACCGCCACCTGGGAAAGAGCGTAGGCGATGGGCTCGGCCATGGAGGGAAGGCCGATGCGCAGCAGGTGCGACAGAATCCGTCGCCAGCCCAGGAACAGAAAGACGCGGGTCGGCAGGAAGATTTTCTTCCGACGTATCAGGACGAACATGATCACGCCCACCAGCGTCCAGGTGGTCACGGTGGAAAGAGCCACGCCCATTACCCCTAGGGCCGGAAGACCGCCCCAGCCGGTCACGAGGCAGGCATTGAGGAGGGCGTTGCCGCCCACGACACCGATCGAACCCCACAGGTTCCACGAGGTGAGTCCGCGAGTGGCCAGGATGTTGACCAGCACCGACTGCAACGAACGCACTCCAAAGCCGAGGCCGATGATGCGCAAGAAAAGCTGGGCATGCTCGGCAATCTCACCTTGCAGCCCGAGGCCCAGCACGATGAGCGGCGCCCCGAGGCTCATGGCAAGCCCCAGGAGGATCCCGCCCACCACCACCACGGCGGCAAGCAAGGTGAAGGTGGCCTCGGCCATGCGCTCCTGACGCGCCCCCAAATACTGTCCGGCGATGCCGGCGCCAGCCTGCCCAAAGGAATTGAGCACCGTCTGTGCCACCATGAAGACGGGAATGGTGGCACCCACGCCGGCGGCAGCGGAATCCGAGACGCGACTCAGAAACCACGAATCAAGGAGCGGCCCCGAGATGCCCACCGCCATGGTGAGCATCACTGGCCACGAGATGGCAAAGAGGGAGGTTTCGTGGACAGGCTTCATCGATCTCGCTTCTCAGAGGTGGTGTCGGAATTTCCTTAGCCGGATTTTGTCTTTCGCAGGTTCACGGATTCCGCATCCGTCGCCGAAACGCCCTAGGAGGCCATGCTGCCGACCCAGGCCTCAAGCTAGCATTTCCCATTGGCGCATCTCGCCCCAGAAAGCCCCCCCCGAGGGCATGTAAAAGTTTCGTCAGAGCCATGGAACAGGGATGGCCGGAAGATTTGCAGATCGATAAATTCCTTGCATCCACATTTTCGCGATCACCTCATTTGGGAGGATCCATGAAAACGACCGTTTTTGTCCTATGCCTTTCCGGCGCCCTGAGCGCGGCCCTGGCCGCCTCCGACACTGCCGCCAAGCGTCCCGCCCGCGGCAGCCTCCGCATGGGAGAAGGCAACACCCTGGCCCAACCCAGCGCCGCGGCATTGGCCCTTTCCGACGCCTTTGCCTCGGTGGTCTCCCACGCCTCACCGTGGGTCGTCAGCGTCTACACCTCGCGCACCGTCGAAGTCGCCGCGGTCAATCCCTTCTCCCAATTCTTCGGACCAAATTTCGGCATGCCTGACGAAGCGAAGCCCGAGAGCCGCAAGCAGGAAGGCGGAGGTTCGGGCTTTTTGGTGGATCCGACCGGCTACGTGCTCACCAACGCCCACGTGGTCAAGGGGATGGACGAGATCAAGGTGGAGCTTTCCGACCGTTCGCGGCTTGACGCCACCGTAGTGGGACTCGACGAGAAGTCGGATGTCGCACTTTTGCGCATCCCCGCGCGCAAGGACGGCAAGCCCTATCCCACCGCCGCCTTCGCCAATTCCGACAGCCTGCGCATCGGCGAAATCGTGCTGGCCATCGGCAACCCCTACCTCTTCCGCAACACCGTCACCATGGGCATCGTGAGCGCCACCGGACGCACCGAGGGCTCCTCGCCCGATGCCTACGCCGACTACATCCAGTCCGACGCCGCCGTGAACCCGGGCAACTCCGGAGGACCTCTCGTCAATCTGCACGGGCAAGTGGTGGGCATCAATTCGAGCATCTGGACCCGCTCGGGCGGCTACCAGGGCATCTCCTTTGCCATCCCCATCAACCAGGCGCGCCGCATCGCCGAAGACCTCGCCTACGACGGCGCCGTCTCGCGCGGATGGCTCGGCGTGACCATCGAAGACCTCGACCCGGAACTGGCCGATGCCCTGGGCATCGAGGGAAGGAATGGCGCCAAGATCGTGCAGGTGAGCCCTGGGGCACCGGCCGCCAAGGCCGGGCTCCAGGCGGGCGACGTGATCCTCTCGGTGGACGGCCACGTCGTGAGCGGCTCGGCCGACCTCCGCAATCGCGTGGCGGCCCTGCGCCCCCGCCACAAAGCGGACTTCCGACTGCTGCGCGACGGCAAGGAAAAGACCATTCAGGTGACGCTGGGAAGCCTCAAGGACGACGGCACCCGGTCTGGGGACAGCACCGCGACGGGCGATTCAGCGCTCTCGCAGGATGCCGACGGCGGTTTCGTGGTGCGCACGCTGGGACTCAAACTCTCGCCCTTGGATGCCGCCGCTCGCACCAAGGCCCAGGTGGGTAAGGAGCTCGAAGGCGTGCTAATCAACGTGTTGCCAAATTCCCCGGCCGCCGAGAAAGGCGTACCCGACGGAGCCGTGCTGACCATGGTCAAGACCCCGGAAGACAAGACCCTGCGAACCGTCAAGGATCCTCGTGCCGCTGCTGCCCTGCTCTCAAAAGCTTCGGCGGGAGCCACCGTGGCCTTGAAGCTCGTGAAGGGGGACCAGACCTTGCTCGTGGGCATCAAGATCCCGGCTAGCAAGGACAAGAAGTAGCGCCCGGAAGCCCGGCAAGGCTTTTCGTCCTGCCGGGCTTTCTATTCTAGATTTGACCGCTTCCCATGTCATCCTTCCCACAAGACGCATTGCCCCTATTCAGCCTCCCCCATCTCGTCGAACGACCCTGGGGAGGTGATCGGCTCGCGGCCTGGGGAAAGGAACTTGCGGGCCAGCGCATCGGCGAATCGTGGGAACTTGCCGACCTGCCTTGCCATGCCAGCGGCTTTGAAGGCGTACCCGGTCAGAATCTGTCGTCTCTGCGTCTAGATGCTGCGGATCCGCTGGGGCTTTCTGGAAAGCCCTTTCCGCTTTTGGTCAAGTTGATCGATGCTTGCGAGAACCTCTCGATTCAATTGCATCCGCGAGAGGACAGCGAAGAAGGCCGCGCCAAGACCGAGGCCTGGGTCATCTTGGCGGCCCCCGAAGGAGCTCATCTCTACGCCGGCCTGCGCGGAGAACTTCCCGCCCGCCCGCTGATTGAGCGCATAGCGCAAGGCGATCTTTCGCCTTTGGAGAGCCTTCCCGTGAAGGCGGGTGATACCATTTTCGTGCCCAGCGGCACCCTGCACGCCCTGACCGCCGGCATTCTAGTGGCCGAAGTGCAGCAGTCGAGCGACACCACCTGGCGGGTGTGGGATTGGAACCGGCGCGACGCCGCCGGGAATCCGCGTCAGCTCCACATTGAGCAGGCCGTCCGCGATGTCGACCCGCGCCCCCGCCTGGGGCTCAAGACATCCCCCTTGGCTCTTGACAAAAATCGTGAGTTTCTCTGCGCCTCTCCCCACTTCGCCATGCTCCGCCACCTCGGCGGAACTTCCCGCGTCGCGGCTCGAGAAGGCTTTCGGGTGCTGGTGCAACTGGGTGAAGGCGGACAAATTCTGTCTCAGGGGGAGAGGCGCAGCTTTGAGAAGGGCGCCACCTGCCTGCTTCCGGTGGGCTGCGAGGCGGAACTTTCGGGCGGTGAGGTGCTGGAAACCTGGGTTCCCGACCTGGAGCGCGACATCGTGAAACCGCTGCTTGCGGTCGGCCATTCCCGTACCGCCATCGGCGCCCTGGGCGCCGGGACTTGGTGATGGCAGGAGCCCGCACCGCCGTCCTGCACCAACGGAACTTCCTGTTCTACACCTCTTCGCGGCTGCTTTCCACCACAGCCATGATGATGCAAAGCGTGGCGGTAGGCTGGCAGATCTACGCCAAGACCGGCTCGGTGACCGACCTCGGCTACGTGGGCCTTGCCCAGTTTCTGCCTTTCGTGCTGCTCATCCTGTGGGCCGGCCAGATGGCCGACCGCCATGACCGCCGCCGTATCGTGATGGGCTGCAACTCCACCTACCTGCTCGGTTCGCTCGGATTCCTGGCCTACACCCTCTCCGACCTTCCCTCGGTGTTCCCCGTGTTTGCCGTGCTCGCGCTCTTGGGCGCCTCGCGCGCCTTTGCCATGCCGGCCGGCCAAGCCATCCTCAAGGACATCGTCCCCGACGAGGACTTTCCGCAGGCGGTGGCCTTCAACAGCACCGTCTTCCACGCCGCGGTGGTGGCCGGTCCGGTGCTTGGCGGCGTACTCTATCTGGCCGGTCCCGCCGTGGTACACGCCACCGTAAGCTCGTGCCTGGCCCTCTCCATCCTGCTCCTAGCCTTCGTGCGCAACCGCCGCATTGCCCGCCCCAGCCAACCGGCGCACTTCTCCGACGTGTTGGAAGGCCTGCGTTTCGTGCGCTCGCGCCCCATCGTGCTGGGTGCCATCTCGCTCGACCTCTTCGCCGTGCTCTTCGGCGGCGCCACCGCGCTCTTGCCCGCCGTGGCTCACGACGTGCTGCACGCCGGCTCCTGGGCTCTTGGGATCCTGCGCGCCTGCCCAGCCGTGGGCGCCACCTTGGCCACCCTGCTTTTGGCGCGGTTTCCTCTGCGCCACCACGTGGGGCACTGGATGTTTGCCGGCGTCGGCCTCTTCGGCGTCGCCACCATCGTCTTCGGGCTTTCCCACGTTCTGTGGCTTTCCATCCTGGCCCTAGTGTTTCTGGGCATGGGCGACATGGTGAGCGTCTACGTGCGCCAGATCCTAGTCCAGGGCGAGACGCCCGACGCCGTGCGCGGCCGCGTGAGCGCCGTCAGCTCCATGTTCATCGGCGCCTCCAACGAGCTTGGAGAATTCGAATCGGGCATGACGGCCGGCTGGTTCGGGCTGGTTCCCTCCATTGTGGTCGGCGGCTGCGCCACCTTGGCGGTGATCGCCACTTGGTCGCGTCTGTTCCCGGTCTTCCGCAAGCTGGATGGCTTTCCCGGCCGCGAGCCTGCTCCGAAGGCCTGATTCGAATAGGTCCGCAGATTTGCCTTTTGCCTTCGCGCTCGTTATATTAAGCCCTGAAATGAATACTGATTCATATTTCATAACCTTTTCAGGCATTGCCTAGATGCGCACCAAGAGCGGCGACAAGCGCCAGTGCATCCTGGAGGCAGCGACCCGCATCTTCGCCCGCGAAGGCTTCGATGGTGCCAAGGTCTCCAGCATCGCCACCGAAGCCGGGGTGGCCACCGGCAGCGTCTACCTCTACTTCCAGGGCAAGGAAGACATCCTCGACAGCCTCTTCCGCAACTTCTGGGACACCTTGCAAAAAGCCATGCAGAACATTGCGTACATCGGCCCCATGGAACGCATCCGCGCCCAGTTGGCGCTGTTCTTCGACCACCTCTCGCAGGACCGCGCCTTGGCCTGCGTCTACCTGCGCGACCATCATCGCTTTACCGACCGCAAGCCTGTGGGAATCGAAGCCTACGAAAGCTGCCTGTCCATGGGCGTGGAGGCCTACCGAAAAGCAACCTCCAGTCCGCCAGACCCATCGCACTTCGCCCTTTCTTTGGGTATCCTCTTCGGGGGCGTGCGCGCTTCGCTGGAATACTGGCTCAACCACGACGACCTGCCACTCGAGACGATTCGCGAGCACATGCTGACCATGGCCATGGCTGGTGTCTTGGCACTAGCAAAGGAGAAGAAATGAGAAGAATCCGACCGGCCCTCACGCTGATCGCAGGCCTTGCCGGTATTGGGCAGGCCCAGGAAGCGATGA
>DAIPHW010000149.1:0-6390 GCA_036771135.1 Fibrobacterota bacterium
ATTGGAAAGATCACGGAGTTCTTCCGCCGCGAGCGCAAGCGACTGGTGGCCTTCGTGGAGCGGCGCCTGGCCGATGCCGCGGACCGGGACGCCTACGACCTGGTGCAGGACGTGGTCACCTCCATGCTAGCCAGAAGCAATCCTGCCGCCGAGATCGAGAACCTTTCAGCCTACGTCTACCGCGCTTTGCGAAACCAGATTGCCGACGCCATTGAGGGACGTCGCAAGAACGTTTCCCTGGACGCCCCTTTTGAAGACGCCGAAGACGACCTGAAACTGATGGACATTCTCCCTTCACCCGAAGAGAGCCAACTCGACGCCTTAGAGCGGCAGCAGATGGAAGTGGCCTTCGAGGCCACCCTACTCTCGCTTCCGGAGCGAGATCGGGAACTGATTATTGCCAACGAATTCGAAGGCCGAACCTTCCGCGAGCTGGCGGAGGAATCTGGAGAACCCATCGGAACCCTGCTATCCCGAAAGTCGCGGGCCGTCGCCAAGCTCGCCGCCTTGATGACTGAACACAAGCCTGACACATGAACCAAGGAGCCACCATGAATCTACGCAGCCATGTTGTCCGAATTCTCAAGGGGATCGCCATCGCCCTTGTCGTCGCCACCCTCTTCGGCGGCGTGTTCCAGTGGCTTTGGAACCACCTCTGCCCGGAGATCTTCCATCTGCCACCCATCACCTTTTTGCAGGCCGTGGGCCTGATCGTGCTCTCGCGACTCTTTATTGGCCACGCCGGACACGGCGGCCCACACCCTTTTCACCGGGGTCCAAACTGGCTTGGAAAGGACGATCCCCGGCGCGGCATGGCTCCGTGGGGCCGCTACGGCGCCTGGTGGAAAGCCGAAGGGCACGAGCACTACGAAGCGTGGCTGCAGCGCGAGGCGCCGTCGGAGCCGGCGAAGCGGGACTGAGCCCAGAGTCCGCGCCGTCTGATCAGGTTTCGGCGAACGCCTGAATCCGGCCCGCCGGAAGCCGCAGCGTCCACAGGGCAGCTAGGGCCGCAAAGCCCGCGCACCAGGCAAAGCCCTGGGCATAGGCGGATCCAGCGGAGGCATGCAAGCCGAAGTGCAAGATCACGGCCAGCGCCGCCGTGCCGAAGGCGCCGCCAAGCTGCATGGCGATGCGCACCAGGACGCTTGCGTGGGAGACCTGGGCCGATTGCAGGTCGCGGTAGGAGCTTGCCATAAGCGGGATCACCACCGCCCCTGTCCCGAAGCCGCGCACCACCAAAGTCAGTACGATCAGGGGCACGCAGGTGGTTTTTCCAATCGCAATCAGAGGAAGCGTCCCGACCAGCACCACCAGGAAACCGGCGAGCACCACCGGGCGCGGGCCGATGCGGTCGGTCAGCTTGCCAGCCACGCCTCGGCTCAAGAGAGAGCCTGCGCCTTGGGCTACCAGGAGGAATCCCGCATGCAGAGCGCTCTGACCGCGCGCCTCTTGAAAATAGAGGGGCAGCAGGAAGAGGGCTCCGTAGTTGGCGAGCGAGGAGAGCCCAAGCAACGCCAGCGAGTCGCGCAACGAAGAGATGCCCAAGAGGCGCACGTCCACCAGCGGCGCCGACGCTCGCAGCGCCCGCACCGCAAAGGCGCCCACCAGAAGCGCTCCCACGGCGACCCAGGGAAGTGCCGCCGCCCCGGCTCCGCCGTGCGCGATGCGCGAGAGACCGAAGAGGAGGGCGGCGATGCCCGGCGAGACAAGCAGGAAACCGATGAGATCAAAGGGCGTCCGCGCGACACCGGAATCGTTCTCGCGCGGAAGGCTGCGCCAAGACAAAAACAGCGAGACGAGGCAAGGCAGCGCATTGACCCAGAAGATCCAGCGCCAGGAAAGGAAGGCGAGGACGATCCCGCACAGCACCGGCCCAAGCATGGGGCCGATCACGGCGGGCAGCATCAGGAAGGCGCTGATGGAACCCATCGAACCGCGTCCCGCCACCGAGCGGGCAAAAAGAGTCATCATGACCGGAAGCAGGATACCCCCACCGACACCCTGAAGGACGCGGAAAACGACAAGGCTGGAAAGATCCCATGCGGCACCGCACCCGACCGACCCTGCCAGGAAGAGTCCCAGTGCCCAAAGCCAAGCGCGCCGGCCGCCGAAGCGATCTGAAAGCCAAGCGCTGAGGGGAATCGACATGGCCAGCGACAGCAGGTATCCGGAAGTCACCCATTGAATGGCGGAAAGCGAGGCACCAAGGCTGCGCGAAAGGGTGTGCATGGCGATGTTTACGATGGTCGTGTCGAAGACGACGGGGACAATTCCAAGCCCCACGGCAAGCATCTGCCTCACGAGCTTTGGATCCAGTCCTTCTCCAGTCTCAGCGTCCATGGTCTTCTCTTTCCGAATCGTCCAGGAATTGCGCCTCCTCGAACGCTTCCAAGAGCAGCGCCTTCTCCCAGTCCTCGCCGTCGAGGCGCCGGAGCGCAGCGTGCCCTTCCGCATCTTCCTCGGCACAGAGCGAGCCGCAGATCTTTCCACGAACCAGCAGGCGCATGTCCAGATGACCCGCCGTCCGCGTGCGCAGCAGCTCCATTTCTTCCCAATCCGGAAGCGCAGGAGCAAGCATTCTCTCGTCCGACCGCATTGATATCATCGGCATCGGATCTCCTTTGGATACATTTATGTATCTAAAGTACGGAGCGGAGGATGAAATGGCAATAAGAAACACAAGTGCATCTAAAAAAAGCGCAGCACCCACCGACACCGCCAAATCCACGCGCCGGCGAGGCGAAGTCCTGGAGGATTCCCTGCTGGACTCCGCCTGGGAAGTTCTCTCTTCCACAGGCTTCGGGGGCTTCACCATGGATGCCGTGGCGACGCATGCCGGCACGAGTCGTCCCGTCCTTTACCGGCGTTGGAGCTCCGCCTCCGAGCTAGCGGCGGATGCCATCCGCCGTCGCATGATTCAGAATCCGATCGAACTTCCGGATACCGGGAATCTTCGCGACGACCTGGTGGCTTTTCTGGACGACCTGGTACACAGGCGTTCCGAGATCCTCGTGCTCTTCAGCATGGGCGCCGTCCAGGTGTTCGGCGAGGCGAAGGAGACCTTCGCCGCCTTCTTCGAGCGGCTCCAGGCTGGCCGAACCTCCCGCTTCATGCAGATTCTCGAACGGGCCGTGGCCCGCGGCGAAATCGATCCCGCCAAGCTGACGCCGCGCATCGCCCAGCTTGCGCTCCATCTCGTGCGCTACGAGATGTTCACCACCCTGAAGCCCGTGCCCCGCGCGGTGCTGGAGGAGATCGTCGACCAGATCTTCCTGCCGCTCGTGCGCCCGCCTGCGAAGCCGGCCGCTCCAGCCAATCGGCCACGGAAGCGGGGCTGAGTCCTCTCAGCCGCCCAGCTCCTTGAGGCGGTCGCGAATCCGGGCCGCCCGCTCGAAGTCGAGCTCGGCGGCAGCCTCCATCATGCGATGGCGGAGCGCATCCACGTCGTTCCAGAGCTTGTCCTCGCCCACCGGCGCCGGCTTGGTTTCGGCGGGCGCGTTCTTCGAGCGGATCGACGGCTGGGCGTGCTTGGGCTTGGAGCGCGAGCGTTTGGGCTTGGGAGCTTCCTCCTCCTCGTCCTTGGCCAGTCCCATGCGCTCGTGGATCTTGCGCTTGGTGGAGCGGGGCGTGATGCCGTGCTCCTCGTTGTAGGCCTCCTGGACCTTGCGGCGGCGGGCCGTCTCGTCCATGCAGGCGCGCATCGAATCGGTGATGTGGTCGGCGTAGAAGATCACCTTGCCGTGCTCGTTGCGGCTGGCGCGGCCAGCCGTCTGGATGAGCGAGGTGGCGCTGCGAAGGAACCCCTCCTTGTCGGCATCTAGGATAGCCACCAGCGAGACCTCAGGGAGATCAAGTCCTTCGCGCAACAGATTGATGCCCACCAGCACGTCGAACTCGCCCTCGCGCAGGCCGCGGATCAGTTCGGAACGCTGCAAGGTGTCCACTTCGCTGTGGAGCCACCGCACCGGCACGCCGTTTCTCGCGAGGTAGTCGGTGAGATCCTCGGCCATGCGCTTCGTGAGGGTGGTCACCAGCACCCGCTCGTTGCGCTCCCGCCGCAGCCGGACTTCCTCCATCAGATCGTCGATCTGCCCGGCGATGGGGCGCACCTCGATCTCGGGATCGAGCAGCCCCGTGGGGCGCACGACAAGTTCTGTCGTCTCGCCGCCGGCGCGAGCGATCTCGTACTTGGCCGGGGTGGCGCTGACAAAAAGCGTCTGCGGCATGCGCGACTCGAACTCCTGGAAGTTGAGGGGGCGGTTGTCCAGGGCGCAGGGCAGGCGGAAGCCGTAATTGACGAGCATGGTCTTGCGAGAACGGTCGCCGGCGAACATGCCGCCCACCTGCGGCACCGAGACGTGCGATTCGTCGATCACCAAGAGGAAGGGTTTCTGGAAGAAGTCGAGCAGGGTGCTCGGCGGGGACCCGGGGGCGCGACCTTCCAGGATGCGGGAATAGTTCTCTACGCCGCTGCAATAGCCGGTCTCGGTGAGCATCTCGATGTCGTAGAGGGTGCGGCTCTTGAGGCGCTCGTACTCCACGAGCTTTCCCTCGCGCGAGAAGAGGGCCAGCTGGTCGTCAAGCTCACCGCGCATCTCGGCGATGGCGCGAGCCAAGCCTTCGCCCTCGGTCTGGTAGTGGCGGGCCGGAAAGATGGCGGCCGCCGGCGGCTCGTCGATGAGCTTTCCCGTGAGCGCCTCGACCCAGCGCAGGCGCTCGATCTCGTCGCCCAGGAACTCAATGCGCAGCACCCGATCATCATAGGCCGGCTGCACCTCCACCACATCGCCGCGCACCCGGAAGTGGCCGCGCTTGGTCTGGAAGTCGTTCCGCACGTACTGCATGTCCACCAGCTGGCGCAGCAGGGCGTCGCGCTCTAGCTCCTGTCCCGGCCGCACCTCGATGGCCTTCTTCAGGTAGTCCACGGGGGATCCCAAGCCGTAGATGCACGAAACGGTGGCCACCACCACGATGTCCTTGCGGGTGAGGAGTGCCATGGTGGCCCGCAGCCGCAGCTTGTCGATCTCCTCGTTGGTGGCCGAGTCCTTCTCGATGTAAGTGTCCGTCGTGGGGATGTAGGCTTCGGGCTGGTAGTAGTCGTAGTACGACACGAAGTACTCGACAGCGTTCCTCGGGAAGAAGCCCTTGAACTCCTGGTAGAGCTGGGCGGCCAGCGTCTTGTTGTGCGAGAGCACGAGCGTGGGCAGCCCCAGCTGGGCGATCACGTTGGCCATGGTGAAGGTCTTGCCCGAGCCGGTGACCCCAAGCATCACCTGATCAGACACGCCCTGACGGAAATTGTCCACCAGTTTTTCTATGGCGGCCGGCTGGTCCCCGGCCGGCGCGTAGTCTGAGACCAGCTCGAAAGGCCGCTCGATGGGCTGGATGAATCCTTCCATGTCCACAAACTAGATGCCCAATTGTTCAGTGTCCACAAGGACCGCACCTGGACACGATCAGTCGCCGAAGCCGACCATGCCCCGGAAGCAGACCCCAACGTCATCCAAGGACTTCGGATAGTGGCCGCCATGGAATGTCCAGGCAGCCAAAGGGTCGCCAGACAAGTCCCATCGCGTATAGGTAAGCCCGCACCCAAGCCCCCAGAGAAGACCGCTGGGGAGACTCTGAGACATCATTCCGAAGAGCTCGAAATGCATGCCGTCGACAGACAGGGCCTTGTTCGCCGTCGTGATGTATGCCTTGCCCACTTCGGGGGCCGTGTCCAAGGCTCCATCCAACTGCGCGGACGCAAGTCCGTAGCGGTGCAACGTGCCGATGGCGTAGCCGAACGCCGGTTCCACTTCAAAGGAGGTCAGCGTTCCGTTTGGCAAGCGCAACTGGAAGGGAAGCCAGCGCAGGCGGGCGGTAAAGGCTTGGCGGCTCATGAAGTCCTTGCTCCCATCCTTCACATTTGCGTTTCCAGGCTCCGAGGACGCCCCTAAGGCGCTAGCCCCAAAGCCGATTCGCAACCTCGGCCGCACCGTCTTGTAGACGGCCAGATCTGCGGCATAGGCGAGGACGCTAAGCTCGATGTTCTCCTGGCTTCCATCTTTCTGGACTAGCCCCAGACCGATGTCTTTGTAGAAGTCTTCGTCCCTATCGCGCATAGTTCCGAACTGCGAACCCAAGCGCAGCCCGAATTCCACGCCCCAGCCGCGACTGCGCACGGTATCGCTAGGAGAAGATGCAAAGGCATGAGCAAGGGGAAATGACAAAAGCAAGGCGAAGAGGATTCGAAACGGGGAGAACATGGCCGGCAAAAATAGGCGCATTTTCCAAGTTGGCATCCCTGCCAGCCATATTTTCTGTGGCGACGAATCGCGCACCGCAAGCCTCCCAAGAGCGCCCCATGTCGCTACCTTTTTAGGCATGATCAACCCGAAACTGATC
>DAIPHW010000150.1:0-6377 GCA_036771135.1 Fibrobacterota bacterium
ATGCGCACGTGGGTTCTTCCCGCCGCATCGGTTGGATGGCGCTCCAGGAAGCGTTCGCCGATGGCAGCAAGCAGCGCTTCGCGGCGCGCTTCAGGGACGCGGGCGGTCATGCCGAACCAGGTGGCGCGCATCCAGCCGAGGAATGCCTCGGGGTTTTCATGGACCATGTCGCGCTCCAGGAACTCCACGCGCAACGTTTCGAAGCCGATTTCTGCCAAAGCCTTCTGCGCCTCTTCGCAGGAATGGAGATGCCAAGGCAGCTTGAAACCTTTAAAAAAGTCATGCCACTGGGGCTGCGCGACGACTTCCCAAGCGACTTCTTCGACCTCGGCGATATTGCCTGTTCCGCCCATCTGAAAGAGTAGGCGGCCACCAGGGCGCAGGGCGTGCCAGGAGGCCTGAAAGGCTTGGTCGAGCTCGGCGATCCAATGGAGGGCGGCGCTAGAAACCAAGGCATCGGCGGGCATGTCGATGTGGAAGCTGCGGGCATCGGCCTCGCGGAATTCGAGCCCGGGAAGACCGGCGTAGGCGGTGCGGGCGTATTCGACCATGGCCGGCGAGGCGTCCAGCCCGATGGTGCGCCCTGACGGATTCTGTCGCGCCAAGGCGGCCGTGAGGCGTCCATCGCCGCAGCCGAGGTCGACGATCGTCTCCCCGTCGCAGAGCTTAAGCTTCTCGTGCAGGGCGCTCCCCCATGCTTCTTGGGCGGAGGAGTTGGTGGCGTAGGCCTTGGGGTTCCAATCGACGGTATCCATGGTGATCTCCTTTGCGGCCTTCCCGGGAAGCGGGTGGCCTTTCAGAAGATGGCCGGAAAATTCCCCAAAGGCCAATCGCAAAGGGCAATGGCTGCCATAAGGCCGGTTTAAGACGGAAAGTGTCTGTTGCGATGTTTCAAATTGGTGCCGCTTCGCGGCGCTTGGAGCGCACGAAGGGACTCAACGCCAGACCAATGAGCACCAGTAGCAGGGCGGCAGTGAAGGCCGCATCGGTTCCGGAAATGACCGCGGCTTGGCGCTGCCCAAAATCGGGATGGACCAAGACGGCAAAGTGCTTGGCCTGGACGGCTCCCATGAGGCCGATAAAGAGCGAGGAACCAAAGGCGGCGGAGATTTGCTTGGGTGCGGCTTCCGTGAACACTTTGTCCACGATAGCGTGCTGTCAATTAATTCCAATTGCTGATGCAAGTCCAAGGCTCGGGGTAACTGCCCGACTTTGCGGCAAGAAGCTTCGCCGTGTCTCAGAACAGCCTGTTTGCGTATTTACGGAACTCGCACCTGTTGTGTCCAAAAGGACTTCGAAAGCCAATCTTGCTGCATCCCCATCGGTTCCAGAGGCAGTGCTGGGTAAGCATTCAGCAAGTAGGCAAATTTTTGAGGTAGCGTTTGTTCCAGATTGAGGTTTCCGTGCAGCAGATGCAATAACGCCAGAAAAATGGAGAGACGATCCGGTTGCGCAACTGCGGCGCCAAGCTCTTCGCTCACTTTGGGGCGAATGGCAAAACGGCGATTCCAAAGCCTGGCATGATGAGCACAGAGATTGCGCAGATAAGTAAGTGAGTGCATCCAGGAAGCAAGCGTTTCCGGATCGGTTCCAAAGGAACTTGCGATTTGCTTGCGGTACTTTCGCTGGACAAGATTCTTAAACAAATGAGACCAAGTTCCCATGGTGAGAATTTCTGTCAGCATCCAGATGGGGGGCTCGTTCGATGGGCTGTAGGTTTGCCGGTAGTGCTGTAGAAAAATCTCTTTGGATTTTTCAGATTCGACATGCACCTGCTTCAAGAAGTCGTTGTGGATCTTCAGGTCTCGAAATAATGCGGGATCCCGGTACCAGAAGCCATTGCTACAGACAAGACTCATCTCCAGGGCAAGACGCGAACGAAAGGCGACTTCGATAGGGGCAAGCGCTTCCATGAGTAAGGTTCGCAGAGATCTGTCAAATTCATAGCGGGCACAGATGGCCTTGAAGCTGGTGCCTGGTTTGAAGTTCTCAAGGCGGTTTCCAGCTATGTCGAGGATTCGAAATTCCAGCGCATATCCCGTGAAACGGTAATAGTTGATTCGCGAAAGAAGGGCTTCCGCCTCGGAACGATCCGAAATCTCCATGTTCCGCGAGGCGAGAAGACTTACCTGCTGCGTCAAGGAAAGGGCTGGTTTATCGTAGGGGCGCATTTGTAGGCATAAAAAAACTCGCCCTGGTTCGCGGCTCCTGCTTGCACAGGTCTATGCGTGGCGAGTGTGTTAAAAACGATTATAGCTTTTCCCGACTTTAAGACAAAGTGAAAACTCCAGGTACGACAGATCTTCGCCACGCGGGTTACCAGGACTTCAGTGCAAGTCAACATGGCCGTCACTCTCGGCTCGGCTTGCTCCCTTCCACATCCTCCAAATGCACCAACCCATCCCGATGAGGGAGATGAGAAAGGCAAGCGACCCCACAAGGCGCAAGAGGGCCGCGATGTGCTGGTCCTGAGCGAGCAGGCCCAGATGGTCGAGCAGCCAGTTCCAGTCGTGGGTCACTTCGCCCTCGCCGCCGCCGAAGGGGGTGATCAGGGGGAGTTCCATGGCACGGGCGTCGGCGCAGTAGGTGGCCACGTCGAAGAGGTTTGTCGCAAGCCAGGAAGCCGAGAAGAAGAGTGCGAAGGGATCGCGCTGGCGCACGAAGAAGAAGGCCCCGATGAACGGAACCAGGCATTGGGTGAGGCTGCCGCCAGCGATCATCAGAAACTCCCCGAAGGGGGACCAGAGAATGTGGCCAAGCTCGTGAATGCCGAGGTTGAGGCCCTTGATCAAGTCGCTTGCCTGGGGATCCGTGAGATGGCTCTTCCACATCCAGGCGCACCAGAGGAGAAGCGGAAGCCGCGGCCACCACAGCCGTCCGCAGCAACCGGAGCGGCACCAAAGACGGAATCTGTCAAAAATGCTGTCTTCGCGCGGGCGCAGATTCGGGAAGCGGGCGCGAGCGGCGCGGAGGTCCATACGCCAACGATAGCACCGCTGCAGAGGCTATGCCTTGTCGCTTCCTGTCAAGATCTTCTGGAGCGCGAGGTTGGCGTAGTAGTTGGAACGGCCGGCGCGGCGCTTTTCAAGAATGCCGTCCTGAACCAGGGCGTCGAGGTACTTGGCGGCGGTGAGGCGGGAGATGCCCAGGGCCTTCTGGAAGAACTCGATCTTGGTGTAGGGGTAGGCGAAGAGGTGGTTCACGAGATCCTGGCTGTAGAAGCGGTGAGCTTCTCGAATCTTGTGCTTGGCCGAAAGGAGAGCTTCGCGCAGCTCGCGGACGGTGGCGATGGCATCCTGTGAGGTCACCTCTACGCATTCTAGCAGGTAGATCACCCAGTCTTCCCAGGCGTCGTTGTCCCGCACCGCTTGCAGGTGCCGGTAGTATTCCCCCTTGGTGCGCACAATGCTCCGGCTGAGGTAGAGGACCGGCGCATCCAGAAGCCCTTGCTGCACCAGGTAGAGGACGTTCACGATGCGTCCGGTGCGGCCGTTGCCGTCGTAGAAGGGGTGGATGCTCTCGAACTGGTGGTGGGCCAAGGCCATCTTGACGAGCGGATCGGCTGCGAAAACGTCCGAATCGTTCAGGAAGCGCTCCAGTTCTCCCATCAGTTCCACAATGCGGTCGGGATGCTGGGGAGGCGTGTAGACGATCCTCCTTTCGCCATCCTGAAGCGTGGTCCCGGGAAGACGGCGCAGGCCCGGCTTGTTCGGTTCCAGCACGGCCTGGATCTCCAGGATCTGGTTCAGGCTCAGGATCCCGCGGGTGCGGACGGCGTCCCAGCCTGCTAGTAGCGCTTGTCGGTAGCGCTGGACCTCCTTGGCGGCGAGATTGGATGGGGTTTCATCCCCGAACAGGTCGTTCTTGTAGAGCTCGTCGTGGGTGGTGACGATGTTCTCGATCTCGGAGCTGTCCTTGGCTTCCTGGAGGCCGAGGGCGCGGATCAAGATATCCTGATTGGGGATAGAGGCGGCGATCCCCTTGAGTTCCGCCAAGGCGCGGCTTGCGGAAGCGAGCGGTTTCAGGATCGAGGTGGTCTCGAAACGCTCGGGGCTAAGCTGGAAAAGAGAAGGAACGGGATCCATGACGTGTATAAAAATACGACTTTCCTATACATATTTGCTGTGACTTGTATAGATATCGCCATTTTCTATGCACGTGACGGACGGCCTGCATAGAAATCGGGCGCTTCTATGCAGGTGAGGTCTCAAAGCCGCAGGTCGGAACCGCTCTTCTTTTCACGCAGCAAGATCTCGACTAGGTGGACGATCTGGGCGCCCGCCTCCACCGGGGGCGTGCCGCGCGGATGGATGTTCGAGATCACGGTGCGCTGGGACTCGGGCTTGTCCGGACTGGAGCGCCAGGCCATGTAGCAGCTCAAACTCTCGTTGGTGGCAAGCCCTGGCCGCTCGCCGATCAGAAGCACTGTCACTTCGGCATCCAAGGCTACGCTGATCTTGTCCATCACCGCCACGCGCGCGTTCCGCACGAAGACGGGACGTCCCACGCTCCAGCCTTTAAGGCCGATGCCTTCCATCAGCACCGGAAAAAGGTCGGGGAGATTCTTCTCCACGGCACAGGCGCTCAAACCGTCCCCTACCACGATCTGCACCTGCACCCCGTGCGGACAAGAGGCCTTGAGGGTCTCGATCGCTTCAGGCGGGAAGTCGCGCCCGAGGTCGGGCCGCTTGAGGTAGGCTTCCTTGTCGGGGGCCAGGGTGGCAAGGCGCAGGAAGCCTTGAGCCTCGAAGAAGGACTCGTCCACGTGGGCCCATACCGCGTCATTGGCGGCCGCGTGATCGGCGAGGTACCGCAGCATGGTTTCGGTGCGCAGGCCCGTGCCGGCTTTCCCGACGCAGATGCGGGCGTTGGTGGTGCGCTTGGCTTCTTCCAGGAAGGTAGGATCCAGGGGATCCTCCACGGTGACCCGCGAGGTGTAGTCGATTTCCGAGATGTCTCTGACAAATTCTGTCATCAGGCGGCCTTCCGGGAAGGGTGGAAGATCGAGAGGTCTCCGGCGCGATCGGTCAGGTGGCCATCCTCCATGATGCCCAGTCGCTCCATGGCCTTTTCAAATTCTGGCACCGGGCGCTTCCCTAGCACCTCGCGGATGGTGGCGATGTCGTGGAAGCTCGTGGTCTGATTCATCAGCATCACGTCGTCGGCCACGGGGATGCCCATGATGTAGACGCAGCCAGCCGCCGCGACCAGAAGCGCCAAGTTGTCGGAGTCGTTCTGGTCGGAGGCCATGTGGTTGGTGTGGCAGCAGTCCACGCCCATGGGGAGGCCCATGAGCTTGCCCATGTAGTGGTCCTCCAGCCCGGCGCGGATGGTCTGCTTGCCGTCGTAGAGGTACTCCGGCCCGATGAAGCCCACCACCGTGTTGACCAGGAACGGCTGGTAGCGCCGCGCGAAGGCGTAGCAGCGCGCTTCCAGGGTGACTTGATCGGCACCGTGATGGCTTTCCAGCGAGAGCTCCGAGCCTTGTCCGGTCTCGAAGTACATGTAGTTGGATCCTTGGCTTGCCTTCTTCTCCCCCATCAGGGCGTAGGCCTCGTCCATCATGGCGACGTCGATGCCAAAGCCACGGTTGGCTGCCTCGGTGCCGGCCAGGCTCTGGAACATGAGGTCCATGCGGGCGCCGCGCCGCAGCGCCTCCATCTGGGTGGTGACGTGGGCCAGCACGCAGTTCTGGGACGGAATCTGGAAATCATCGAGCAGGTCGCGGAACTTTCCGAGCGCCGTGACCACCATGTCGACGCTGTCGGTGACGGGATTCAGTCCCACCACGGCATCTCCCGAGGCGTAGGAAAGCCCTTCCAGGGTCGAGGCCAGGATCCCGTCCATGTCGTCTTTGGCGTTGTTGGGCTGGACGCGGCCGGCGAAGATCCCGGGGCCGCCGACGGTGGTGTTGCAGGTGGCTGTCACCACGAGCTTGCGAGCCACGTTCACGAGGTCCATGTTTCCCATGAGCTTGGCCGAGGCCGCCACCATCTCGGCGGTGAAGCCCTTGGAAAGGGACTGGATCTCCTTGCCGGGCTTTTTGAGCAGGAACTCGCGGAACTCCCCCACCGTGAGTCCCTTGATGCGCTCGAAGGAAGCCTTGTCGAGATCCTCCTCCTGGATCCGCGAGATCTCGTCCGTCTCGGGCGGGACTACCGGGTTTTCCCTCAAGTCAGAAAGTGTCAATTCAGAAAGCACCACCTTGGCCGCCACCCGCTCGGCGGCGGTCTCGGCGGCGATGCCGGCCAGGCGGTCCCCCGCCTTCTCCTCGTTGGCCTTGGCGAGCACGTCCTTCACGTCCCGGAAGGCGTAGGTTTTTCCCAATAGCGTCGTTTTCAGGATCATGTCGTTCCTTTCCCGGTCCCCGACCGGAA
>DAIPHW010000151.1:0-6363 GCA_036771135.1 Fibrobacterota bacterium
GTGACCATGGCCACGCCCAACTGCGCGTCCAATCCCACCATCGACGCCATCATGAACACGCAGAACATCATCTCGCGCACCTGCAGCAGCGGATCTCCCTACAGTTGGAAGGCCAAGCCCGCGAACTGGATGGAGATGCAGTCCCAGCTGGTGCAGGATGCCTCGAGTCTGGCCGTGGCGCTTTCTGCTCTGGATAACGCCAAGAAAGACAGCGGCTGGATCACCTCGCTCAACCACGGCGTTGGCGGAGATTGGCTTTCGATGTCGGCTTCGGACGTGGTTTCGATGTTTGATCGCGCCATCGCCAACAAACTGTGGATTGGGACCTACCAGGACGTGGCCGCCTACTGGCGCGCTTCCTTCACCATGGATACGGTGAGTGCATTGCCGAGCACCGCAGGAAATTGGCGGCTTGTCTGGACTTCACCGCACGCCCGCATGCCTCGCCATGTGATGCTCAAGGTGAAGCTCGATGCTCAGGCCTTCGGAACGCCGGGGACAATGACGGTCTCGCAGGGGAACGCGACGATTTCTCCCAATGCGGACGGCTCCTACACCATTGACTTCATGAAGCTTCAGCTCGCGGTGACCAAGAATTCTGCCACGGGAGTCTCGCCGCTGGCTTCCGCGCCCATTTCTGCGAGTCTTTCGCGCCAAGGTTCGGAGTTGGTTTTCGCGGGACTTTCCGACGGAGCTTATCGCTTGGAAATGCGTTCTCTTTCTGGGAGGCTCTTGACGCGCACAGAACTTCTGGCCTCGGGAACGCAGACGCGCGTGGCCATTCCTGCCTCGCTTCACGGTTGTGTCTTGGCGGTTCTTTCTTGCTCAGGATCCCAGAATCTTGCCGTTCCCGTATGGCTCCCTTGAAGCCTTAGAAGCTGTTGAAGCTATGACAACGCGGCGCGATGTTTTCCTGGGGCGCAATCAATGATGTGGCCTTATCTTAGGGGCACAACCTTTACGAGAGGGAGGTCTTTGTGTATATCCGTCCATCTACCGGCGCTCTTGTTGCGCTTTCCCTATCCGTCCTGACGGCCGCTCCGGCCCAGGCGCAGATCGCCAAGGGGGCTACCAAGTTCCTTGGCAACATCACCACCAACGGCGCCTGGCGCACCGATTTTTCCAGCTACTGGAACGAGCTCACTCCAGAGAACGAGACGAAGTGGGGGAGCATCGAAAGTACTCCCGGCGTGCGCGATTGGAGCAAGGTCAAGGCCTACCGCGATTCCTGCAAGGCGCACGGCATCGTCTTTAAGTTCCACACCTTTGTTTGGGGAAGCCAGGAGCCTTCGTTTATGAAGAGCTCTTCCTACACTAACGCCCAGAAAAAGCAGTTCATTGAGGATTGGATCGCTGACGCGGCCAAGCAGTTCCCCGACCTGGAAGTCATTGATGTAGTGAATGAGCCCGACAACACCAAGCCGAGCTGGATCGACGCTTTGGGCGGTACTGGCACTACGGGGCACGACTGGGTGATTGAGGCGTTCCGGCTGGCTCGCAAGTACTTCCCCAAGGCTACGCTAATCCTCAACGACTACAATAATCTCCGCTGGAATGTGGACAACTACATCACGATTGCCAAGCAAGTGAAGGCGGCTGGCTATCTGGATGCTATCGGCTGCCAGGCTCACGAGTTGAGCGCTAGCACTGGCACCTACACCTATCCGGAAATGAGCGCTAGCGATCTTACGGCTGCCCTCAAGAAGCTGCACGATCAGGTCGGCGTGCCTATCTACATCACCGAGCTGGACCTTTCTTACCAGAACGATGCGGATCAGTTGAGCGCCTACAAGAACCTTTTCCCGGTGATGTGGGAATCCCCCTATGTGGCGGGCGTCACCCTCTGGGGGTACATCTACGGGAGCACCTGGTCGCAGGCCTCCTACAGCGGTCTCATCAAGGACGGCACCGAGCGTCCGGCCTTGGGCTGGCTGAAGACTTACGTCGCCTCGCATTTGAATGTTCCCGTTCCCACGTCGCCCACGACCGGCGTCGCTGCCAGGGAGACGGTTTCGTCGGATTCTGGACGGCGGCTGCGCGTCACCAGCGAGGATGGCCATCTGAGGTTGCGTGCTATCGATGGTGCGCGGACTCTCGATCTCCAAGGGCGGCGCTGAGTGTGGTGAGTTGTTGAGCAGCGCTGTTCGCCCAAAGAGCCTTCCCGGATTTTTCCGGGAAGGCTTGTGGCCTCTGTCTTGTTTGCTTGCAATCCCGTTTTCATCGCAGGAGAAGGCATGAGATATCACCATGAAAGCTTCGTTACCGGAATAATCGCGGCGACGAGCGCGACATTGCTCATGTGTGCCGCGTCGGCAGGAGCTGCGACGGACGCCTGCTCACAGACAACCCCTCTGACCGGAGGTACGCTCTACACTACGGACGGTACTGGAAGCGAAGCCGGCGATGGCAACCACGAACTCTGGCATGACGGCGGCGGCACCATGAAGATGACCGTCTACGGCAAGAATGCCGCTTTCAAGGCCGAATGGAACAATGCCGGCGACTTTTTGGCCAGGACGGGCCTGAAGTGGAACGAAACCAAGACCTATGACGCCTACGGCAACGTGACCGCCGACTTCAACTTCACGAAGTCGGGAACCGGAGGCGGCTACTCCTACATTGGCATCTACGGGTGGTCCAACACCCCCCTGGTGGAGTACTACATCGTGGAGAACGGCTTCTGGACGACGCCTCCGAATGCGGGTGCTCTGGGCGGTGCGACCTCCAAGGGATCATTCGATGTCGACGGGGGGACCTACGACATCTACACCTACCAGCGTGTCAATAAGCCTTCCATCCATGGTAACGCCACGTTCATGCAGTTCTGGAGCGTCCGCAGGACGCCGCGCACCTGCGGGCACATCTCCATCTCGGAGCATTGGAAGAAATGGGCGAGCCTCGGGATGACGCTTGGCAAGATGTATGAGGCCAAGATCCTCGTTGAGGCCGGTGGTGGCCAGGGCTCTTTTGATCTCTCCTACGCGACCGTGCAGGCCAACGTCGCTACGGTGTCAATCGCACCGAACGCGCCCAAGGTTGTGCGGAATGACGAAGGTGTCACCCTGGGCAACGGCAAGAGCGGAACGGTCTCTCTCGTCTCGCTGGATGGCACCGTGATCCGTTCGGTGCGGCAGAGCGCTGCAAGTCCAGCTGTTGTGCCGACAAGCCACCTGTCCAAGGGCGTGTACTTGCTGCGCTTCCAAGGAGAGGATGGCCATCCTGAGGTTCAGAAGCTGCTCGTGGAATAACCTTTGCTCCTTCGCCGCGAGTTGAATGCGGCGCGTTCCTTTTGCGGTAGCCTTTCGAGCGCCAGCAGCCCTTCAGCGCTGTTGGCGCTTGCTGGTTGTGGCTCCCAGTGGACGACAGGAAAGAGCAAGCAGCGCTAGGGCCGGAGGGTAGCAGATCCAAGTCGCGATCACCCAGACCTCGCGGGGACGCAAAAACTGCAAGACCACCAGATGGTCGGTCGCGAAGAAAAGTAATCCGCCCAGGGCAAGCAGGAGAGCTCCGCCCGGACGCGGTGCGGGAAGCAGCGCCAGCGCCCGCCACAGCATGAGGTCGAGCAGCAGCAGGTAGGCGGCCAAGGCCGGAAACATCCAGGTCCTAAGAGATGCTGTGACCATGGCAAAAACCACCAAGCTGACGAGGCACCACGGGAGAATGGCCGAAAGGTCGGCAAGTTTGGGGCGACGCAAATGGACGAAGATCCATAGCAGGTTGAGGTGGGTGACGGAGAAGAACAGGATGCACGCTTTCCCCAGCGGCGTCCAGTTGATCAAGGTGTCGCCGAGCAGACAGAACGTGAGGCCGCAGATGAGATGTGCCCGCAGCGAGTTCCATGGTTTGATGGGGAGGATGGCCCGGGCCAGCACGACCAGCTCGAAGCCAGGGATCAGCCAGCGGGTAATCGCGTCCAGCGATAGGGCTCGCAAAATCGTCAGAGCAATGGCGGAAATCGCCGCGAAGACGAGGAATGCCCTATTGCTGTTCATGTTCTGATGAGCTGACTCGCCCGTCGCGCCAGTTCCGGCAATCGGAACGGCTTAGTGAGGATGTCGTCCATGCCCGCTTCCAGTGCCTTGGAGCGCGTCTCGTCGGAGGCGTCGGCCGTGAGCGCCAATATGGGCACTTGCTTGCAGAGGATGGATGATGCTGGATCGCGCACTTGCTGGGCCACTTCGTAGCCATCAAAGAAGGGCATGTGGATGTCCAGCAGCACGAGATCCCATCCCCCTTGCGTCAGCTTCTCCAAGGTTTGCTGGCCATCCTCCGCCACTTCAAAATCTGCGCCAAGCTGGCGCAGTACTCGGGAGGCCAAGTGGATGTTCATTGGAGTATCCTCGCACAGAAGGATGCGTTTGCCTTCCAGACAGGCGGTAAGCGTTTGTTGTTCCGATGCGGCCGGCGCTTCCGGACGTGTTGTCGCTACGGCGAAGGGCTGCCGGTATCGGAAGGTGGTTCCTGAGCCGAGCTGGCTCTCCACCGTCAAGGATCCGCCCATTGTTGCGACCAGTTGCTTTGAGATCGCAAGGCCTAGTCCTGTTCCGTGGGCCTGGGTCGGATTGGATTCCTCGAGGCGGGTGTAGGGTTCGAAGATGGAGGCCAGCTTTTCGGCAGCGATTCCCGGGCCCGTGTCGCAGATGCTGGTAACCATGGCCTTTTCGGCCGCATCCCAGGTGGCGTCAATCTCAAGATGTCCGCTTTGGGTGTAGCGGATGCCGTTGCTTGCGATGTTGAGAAGGACCTGGAGCCAGCGTAAACGATCCCCCTCGACACAGGGCAATTCGCCTGCAATCCTGAGTCGGACCGCCAATTTCTTCGATCCGGCCAAGGGGCCCAGCGTAACGACCAATTCCTCCAATGCCTGTTTCGGAGCAAAGGGGGCTCGATTGAGAGGCAGCTTTCCGTTTTCCATGCTGGAAAGATCCAAGACGCTATTGACCAGATTCAGGAGATGGTCGGCCGAGGTATGAATGGCATCTAGGCTATCCTTGACATTTCCCTGGTGGATGCTCGGATCGAGCTGCAGAAGCTCCGTAAAGCCTGAGATGGCATTGAGAGGGGTGCGGAACTCGTGGCTCATGTGCGAAAGAAATTCGCTTTTGGCCTGACTTGCCGCCATGGCCTTAGAAAGTGCCTTGGCGTGCTGCTCCATCATGTAGCGCAAGGCGAACAGGGAGGTGAGGATGGCGGCGACAAAGTTGGATGCACGAGTGAAGTAGTAGCTGGAGTGAGGAATGAGCCGGTTCATGCGCGGCGTCCAATCCGTGGCTCCGACCAGCACCAGGCCGAAGGGGATGGCGAGCAGCCAAAGCGTCTGATTCCATCCGCGCGGCAAGAAGAGAAGGATGCCAAGCGACAAGGGGATGTAAAAGACCCAGGTGATCCCAGTGCCCATGAAGCCGTCGTCAAAAAAGATCACGGTGAGCCACACCATCCCGAGAACCAATTGAAAGGCGTCCGATTTCTTCTGGCGCGCTCGCAGGTGGGCGACCATAAAGCCGACGAATTGCCCGAGCATCGGGGCGTAGCTGCGAAATCCGCCCCCCTGAGCCAAAATGACTCCGGCGAGGCTGATAGCCGCAATGGCCGAAACCAAGGAAACTTCGGCTGCCAAGACGTGGACAGTTTCTGGGACTTCCCTGCCAAGTGGCAGCAGCCGGAATCTGGACAATTTTGACATCAGCTTAACAGTATCTCACGCATTGCCTGCGTTTGGAGGCATTACTTGAACAGTAATAGGTTAGGCTCAAGTCGGTTTGATTGCCGCGCATTTCCACAATGCTTTCATTAGCGCTCATATCAACAAAGGTCGAAGCGACTCGAGAGAGAGGCGCTGCGGCATGATACAGAAAAACCTCCGGATTGCTCCGGAGGCTTCTATCGGGACGGCGGGATTCGAACCCACGACCTCTTGAACCCCATTCAAGTACGCTACCAGCTGCGCTACGTCCCGTTGGCAGGTTTGCAAAGATAGTGCCCTTTGAAAGCCCTTGTCAAAGGGATTCTAGGGATCTTCCGAGTCCTTGGCTTCCTCTGCCGGAGAATCAGCCTTCGGAGTATCCCCAGAGTTGGTCGAATTGGTCACTGCGGCTTTGGGGGCATCCTCGTCCTCCGTGGCTTTCTCGTTGGTGTCCGCATCCTCGGAGTCGTTCGTTTCGGGGGCCGGGGCGGTCAGACCGGACGGGTCGATCTTGCGGGCTTCCAGCGCCTTGGGCGTGAGCCAGCCGGCCTTCTGCAGCACTTCCAGGATGCACATGTCGCGCTGGTAGACGGCGTCCCAGTATTCATGCTGGAGATCAATGAATTTCTGGTAAGGGGAGATCAGATCGCGTTGGCGGGAGGAGTCGGCGTCCACCTGCA
>DAIPHW010000152.1:0-1784 GCA_036771135.1 Fibrobacterota bacterium
CCGCTAGAGACGTATATTTGCGCGCTTGTCCGCGAGAATGGCGGAATTGGTAGACGCACCAGACTTAGGATCTGGTACCGCAAGGTGTGGGGGTTCAAGTCCCCCTTCTCGCATCTCCACAGAGACTTACTATCAGCGAAGGAGCAGCATCCGTGAACGTCACCGTCGTCCAGAAGAGCGCCACCGAACGGGAATTGGCCATCGAGTTGCCGGCCGCAGACCTTGAGAAGGCCTTTGAAGAGCGCCTTTCCGAGGCCCGTAAGCGCATCCAGCTGCCCGGTTTCCGCCCCGGCAAGACCCCCAAGGAGCTGATCCGCAAGCGCTACGGCGCCAGCCTGCGCGGCGAGGCCATCGACAATCTGGTGCAGCAATCGGTGCGTTCGGCCTGCGTGCAAGAGAAGATCGTGCCGGTCGCCCCAGGCGACCTGAGCGACTTCGAGGCTCCCGAGGGCGGCGACGTCAAGTTCAAGGTGGTCGTCGAAGTCGACCCCGAGATCGAACTCCAGGGCTATGCGGACCTGAAGTTCCCGGTCGAGACCAAGGAGCTTGAGGCTGACGAGATCGAGAAGGCCCTGGACAGCATGCGCCAGCGCGCTGCCGAAGTGAAGGACGCCGAGCGTCCGAGCCAGGTCGGCGACCTGGTAGGCGCCACCTACAAGCGCATCGAGATCGACGGCGTGGAGCGCCCCCTTTCAGCCCCCGCCTTCCAGGTGGAAATTGGCAAGGGCATTCCCGAGGTGGACGCAGGCCTTACCGGCAAGAAGCCCGGCGACGAAGTGACCATCGAATTCACCTTCCCCGACGACTACCCCGACGAGTCGAGCCGCGGCAAGAAGGGCCTCTACGAGGTTTCGGTCGAGAAGGTGCTCACCCGCGTGATCCCCGAGTTGGATGAGGCTCTGGCCGAGAAGTTCGGCTTCAAGGACCTTTCCGAGTTGCGCGCCCGCGTCGAGACCGACCTCAAGGCCACCGCCGAGCGTTCGGCCCGCGAAGCCGCTTGGGACAAGGCCGTGGAAGCAATTCTGGAAGCCAATCCCTTCGAGGTGCCCAAGGCCCGCGTGCAGGACTACGTGCAGTGGCAGTACGACCGCATGCAGAAGCAGGGCGCTCAGCTTCCGCCGGTGGAAGAGATGCAGAAGGCCTGGGCCCCCGAGGCTGAAAAGCTCCTGAAGCGCCAGCGCGTCATCAGCTGGATCGCCGAAAAGGAAGGCATCCGCGCCACCACCGACGAGGTGGGAGCCCGCATCAAGGAAATCGCCGGCATGTACGGCCTTCCCGAAGAAGACATCCGCGAGGAGCTGAAGCGTTCCGGCCGCGTCTCCGAGGTGCGCGAGGAGCTGCGCGGCACCAAGACCCTGAACTGGCTGATCGGCGAGCGCTAAGCTCCCTTTTCGTCAATTTCTGACAAATAACCCCGGTCCTTCTGGATCGGGGTTTCTTTATGGGCGCCTCCCGCCCCCGGCAATGGGCGATTTGCGAATCGCCCCACCGATATGGGGGCGGGCCGGGCTGCCTGCCGGGCCCCCGCCCCATCCCCGTTTGTAAGGGCGAGGCATGCCTCGCCCCTACGTCGGCGTATGGGCGGGTGTCCCGTCCCTGCGGGCGGCATCCCTGGCGCGCCGCGCCTTGCGACAGCCGAGCGATCAGGCTTCGGCCAGATCCTCGGGGGCAACGCCGGTGATACGGGTCACCACCTCCCAAGCAAAACCTTCAGCCAGCATACGTTGAGCTGTCTCAAGGGACTTGCGGCGCAACCCTTCTTCTAGGCCTTTCTCTAGACCTTT
>DAIPHW010000152.1:1884-6356 GCA_036771135.1 Fibrobacterota bacterium
CCTTTCTCTAGACCTTTTTCTAAGCCTTTTTCTAAGCCCTCTTCCATGCCTTGCGCCAAACCTTCGGCACGACCTTCCACAAGGCCTTTTGTCCAACCCGCTTCCAGGCCTTCCTGCTTCCATTTCTCGATGATGTAAGGCATGTCCATTTCTTTGAGCCTCCTGTCCAACGCGATCTGTTCTTCCGTTTTCAATCTACCCTCCACCACCCAAAAGGCAAAGAACTTGCGATACCCTTTGCCGTCATCCAGCCCTTGGAAAGCCACGGCCACCTCGATCACGCGTTCCACACGATCGAAATCACCGCGCAGGACTCGTGAGAGGAGGAGGCGCTGGGCATGACTTGAAGACATCAGATACTGAACAAAAGAGCAATATCTTTCCGCTGTACCGTTTCGGACCTCACCCCGCCTGCGCGGAGCGCAGGCACCCCACGCGCCAGGGATGCCGGCTTCGCCCGGGACACCCGCCCATACGCCGCCGTAGGGGCGAGGCATGCCTCGCCCTAAAACGGGGAGGGCGGGGGCCCGGCAGGCAGCCCGGCGACGCCGCAGGCGGCGGGCGCCCCAACCATGGCGCGGGAGCCACTTGGGGAGCTATCATTCCCGTCCATGAAAGCTCCGACCCATACGCTCCCGGAGGGCTTTGCGCCCCTCGAGGAGCCCGACGAACACGGGCGCTTTGGCGCCTTCGGAGGACAGTTCGCCCCCGAAATCCTGATGCCGGCCCTCCAGGAGCTGGAGGCCACCTACCGAGCCGCTCGCGTCGACCCCGCCTTCCAGGCCGAACTCGACGACCTGATGGAAAACTACGTGGGACGCCCTTCGCCGCTCTACCATGCGAAGCGCCTCTCGCGCGAGCTCGGCGGCGCCCAAGTGCTCTTCAAGCGCGAGGACCTCAACCACACCGGCGCCCACAAGATCAACAACGCCCTGGCCCAATGCCTGCTCGCCCGGCGCATGGGCAAGACCCGCGTCATCGCCGAGACCGGCGCCGGCCAGCACGGCGTGGCCACCGCCACCGCCGCCGCCCTCTTGGGGCTTGAGTGCGTGGTCTACATGGGGCGCATCGACACCGAGCGCCAGGCCGTGAACGTCGAGCGCATGAAGATGCTCGGCGCCACCGTGGCCCCGGTGGACACCGGTGCCAAGATCCTCAAGGACGCGGTGAACGAGGCCATGCGCGACTGGGCCACCAACGTGCGCCACACCCACTACGTGCTGGGCACCGCCTACGGGCCGCACCCCTTCCCCTGGATGGTGCGCGAGTTCCAGCGGGTGGTCGGCCGCGAGGCTCGACGACAAGTTCTGTCAAAATTCGGAAGGCTCCCCGACTGCGTGGTGGCCTGCGTGGGCGGCGGCTCCAACGCCATCGGCGTGATGTGGGACTTCCTCAAGGACCCGGTGCGGCTGGTGGGCGTGGAGGCCGGAGGCCGGCGCATCGCCCTGGGCGAGCACGCGGCCCGCTTTGCCGGAGGCTCCGTCGGCATCTTCCAGGGATCGCGCTCCTACCTGCTGCAAAACGAAGACGGCCAGGTGCAGGACACCCATTCGGTGAGCGCCGGGCTCGACTACGCCTCGGTGGGCCCCGAGCACGCCTGGCTCCACGACAACAAGCGCGTGGAGTACGACTTTGCCACCGACACCGAAGCTTTGGGCGCCTTCCACGCCCTGGCTCGCACTGAAGGCATCCTTCCCGCCTTGGAATCGAGCCACGCCGCCGCCTGGGCCATCGCCCACGCCAAGGACTACAGCCCCGAGGACCTCATCATCGTGAACCTCTCGGGACGCGGAGACAAAGACATGCACACCGTGATGGCGGCGGGAGGGCAGCAGTGATGGCAAACCGCATTTCGGTACAGTTCGCGGAAAAGCTTTCCCAAGGAAAGCGCCTCTTCATCGCCTACATCACCGCCGGCTGCCCCGACCGCGAAGGGTCGGTGGCCGTGGCCCTGGAGCTTGCCGCCCTGGGGGTGGACGCCATCGAACTCGGCATTCCCTTCTCGGACCCTTACGGCGACGGCGTCGTTAACGTCGAGGCGGCCCTCAAGGCCATCTCGCAGGGCTTTTCCATGGACGACTACTTCGCCGTGGCCGCGGCCGTGCGGGAGAAGTCCGAGGTGCCCTTGGTGGCCTTCGGCTACGCGAACCCGGTGGCCCACATGGGCTACGACACCTTCGCCCGCCGCGCCGCCGAGGCGGGACTGGACGGCGCCCTGATCGTCGATCTGCCGGTAGAAGAATCGCAAGACCTGGAGACGGCGCTTTCCGCCCACGGGCTCACGAACACCTTCCTCACCGCTCCCACCAGCACCCCGAAGCGCTTAGACAGAATTTGTCAAAAAGCCGGCGGCTTCCTGTACCACGTGAGCCGCACCGGCGTCACCGGCGAGAAGAGCGACCTCTCGCCCACCCTGAAGTCCGAGGTCGAAGCCTTACGCACGCGCACCAAGATTCCAGTGGTGGTGGGCTTTGGGCTCAACACCCCGGAGCAGATCTCCAAGGTGTGCTCGTTTGCCGACGGCGTGGTGGTCGGTTCGGCCATCGTGCGTCGCACCCTGCAGGCAAAGCCATTGCCGGAAATCCTCTCCGACGTGCGCGCCTTGGTGTGGCCACTCAGAGAGGCCGCACGTGGCTGAGGCCGTCCTCGACGACCTGCGCGGTCGCATCGACCTGATCGATCGCCAGCTCTTGGAACTGCTCAACGAGCGCATGAAGGTCTCCATTGAAGTGGTGCGCGCCAAGCGCACCATGGGCAAGGCGGTCTTTGATGCCACCCGAGAACTGGCCCTGCTGGAGCGGCTGGAGCGGCTAAATGCCGGCCCGCTTTCCAACGAGGGACTGCGGCGCATCTACGAGGCCATCATCGAAGAAAGCCGCATCCGCCAGGCTCTCTCCTCCGACCACAAGGATTCCGCCGCACTATGAGCCTTCCCGAGCGCATCTGCGTGGTGGGAGCCGGCCTCCTGGGCGGTTCCCTGCTTTCCCTCTTGCAGCCTCGCCGCCCCGGCGTCCACCTTACGGCCGTATCCAGCCGCCGCACCGTGTCGCTCTTGGAAAAGCGCGGTTGGATTGATGCCAAATTCGAATACGCCAAGCTCGAGAAAGCCGTTGAGGGTGCCAATCTGGTGATCCTCTGCTCCCCAGTGGCGGCCATCTTCGACCAGATGGAGCGCATCTCCAAGGTGGCCTCGCGTTTGGCGCCTGGCGCCTTGGTCGTCGATGTCGGCAGCACCAAAGAGATGCTCTGCCGTCGCGGCTTCGAGCTCTTCCCCGCCGCAGCCCCTGAATCGCCCCGCTTCGTGGGCAGTCACCCCATGGCCGGTTCCGAAAAGTCGGGCCTGGAAGCGGCCGATGCCTTTCTGTTCCAGTCGGCGTTGTGGGTTCTTTGCCCACCCGCGGACCTTCCCGTAGAACGGCTGCAGCCTCTGGAGGAGCTCATCCACCTGGCTGGAGCCCGGCCGGCGCACGTCGATCCGGTGCGCCACGACCAAGCGGTGGCGCGCATCAGCCACGCTCCGCAGCTCTTGGCTACAGCCCTGGCCGCCTGGGTCGGGCGCGACGAGGAACTGATCGAGACCTCGCTTTC
This sequence comes from Fibrobacterota bacterium, assembly GCA_036771135.1. Taxonomy (GTDB): domain Bacteria; phylum Fibrobacterota; class Fibrobacteria; order UBA5070; family UBA5070; genus JBDKGV01. Next base: position 5,473 of record DAIPHW010000152.1, read on the forward strand.
GCTTGCCGCCGGGGGCTTTCGCGACATGACCCGCCTGGCCTCCTCGTCGTGGGACATGTGGCGCGATATCCTGGCCACCAACGCGGGAAACATTTCGCGCGGCCTTTCTGAACTCTCGCATGCGCTGGCCGACCTTTCCGAGGCTGCCAAAGCGGTGGAGGCAGCCGTCGGCGCCGCCGATGCTGACCCGACCCCGGGAAGTCTCGAGTCGTTCTTCTATTTGCTTGCCAAGGGTGACCACGCCCAGCTCGCCGAGCTGCCTCACGGACAAGAATTGTCACAGTCGAGATTTCTGCTTGCCCGCGAATTTGAAGCCGGCCGCTCCCTGCGCGGGCGCTTCAAGGCCCCGCGCAAGGGCATCCTCCACGAAGTCTCGGAGCTGGTCGTCCGCCTGGAAGATCGCCCGGGGGAACTGGTGCAGGTACTGATGCCGCTGGCCGCCGAGGGCATCAACATCCTGGACCTTGAGATCCTGAAGATCCGCGAAGGCGAACAAGGCACGCTGCTCTTAGGCTTTTCCGACGACACGGACGCCCAGCGCGCCCAGACGGTGCTGGCGGCGCTGAACTTCCTGGTGGTGCGGCGATGAGCCTTCTCAAGCAGGGAAAGGCCCTCAAGGGAGAACTGCGTCTTCCGAGTGACCGTCTGCAAGGCCAGTACGCCTGCGCTCTTGCGCTTCTGGCCCAAGGTGTCTCTCACCTGCGCGGCTGGGACCCCTCGCCCGAGTGGGACGTGATCCTTGCCTTCCTGGAGCGAAATGGTGCCGCCGCCGACGCCGGCAAGCGCGAACTCTCCATCGCGGCGCTGCCGGGCCTGCGCGAAAGAACCGACTGGAGCCTCGACCCGGAGCTGCCCGTTCCCTTTGCCGGCGCCTTTCTGGCGAT
>DAIPHW010000153.1:0-3819 GCA_036771135.1 Fibrobacterota bacterium
TCCGCCCAAATGACGGAGAGCTGCGTTTCTTGGAAGGACTGACGCGGAGGTTTCTAGAAAACGGCAACCCGAAGGACTAGCACAAAAAAGCCTCCGCAAGCGGAGGCCATTTTGACAAAATTCGTCGAAACCCTTAGCGGCGCCGGCGAGGGCGGTCGCCGCCGTTGCTGCGACGAGGGCGATCATGATGGTGATCGTCACCGGACTTCTCCCGTTCGCCGGTCTGATTCACCTCGTTGCCGGTGAGAGTCGCCCCGACCTGGCCATCAAACTCCTCGCGGTAGAGCTTAGAAAGCAGCATGGCAAGACCAAGTCGCAACTCGGGTTCTTGCGCCACCATCTCGGCAGCTGGGAGCATCTTTTCGGCCAAGCGACGGCTGGCGCGGTTGGATTCGCGGATGGCGCGTTCCAAAAGGGCCACGCTGCGTTCAGCAAAGAGGTTCTCTAGCTCGGCGCGTGCGAAAGCGGGCTTCTTTTCAAAGCGGATCTCAAATCGCCGTCCGATGGCCTTGAGGGCGATTTCTTCAAGATCAGAGACCACCGACCAAGCCACGCCAGTCTTGCCGGCGCGAGCCGTACGGCCAGCGCGGTGGACGTAGACGTCCGGATCGGCCGGCTGCTCGTACTGGATCACGCAGGGAACATCTTGGATGTCGATGCCGCGAGCTGCCACGTCCGTGGTGACAAGGTAGCGGACTTCCTTGCGACGGAACTTGTCCATCACCACTTCGCGGGCCGCCTGCGAGAGGTCGCCCGAGAAGCCCTCGGCCGCCAGGCCGTGGGTACGCAGGAAGTCGCCGATATAGGCCACATCGCGCTTGGTGTTGCAGAAGACGAAAGCCTGTTCGGGATGATCGTGCTCCAGAATTCCGAGCACCGCTTCATCCTTGCGGGCCAAGTCCGTGAGGATGTAGCGATGGCTGATGGCATCCACCGAACGCTTCTTGTGGGACAGCGAGAGGAATCGCGGATCGCGCAGGAACTCGCGCGCCAAGTGCTTGACATTCTCGGTGATGGTGGCCGAGAAGAGGTAGGTGCAACGATCCTTGGGAAGCATCTGGCGAACACGTGCCATGTCGGGATAGAAGCCCATCCCGAGCATCTCGTCAGCCTCATCTAGCACCAGGTCACGCACGGAGTGGACAGGGATATCGCCGCGCTGCATCAGGTCGATCACGCGTCCCGGCGTTCCCACGATGAGGTGAGCGCCACCCTTGATGGCCTGGATCTGCTTGTCGTAGCCCACGCCGCCGTAAATGATGGCGCTTTTGACACCACGTCCGGCACCCAGCACTTCGGCCTCGTGTCCCACCTGCAAAGCCAGTTCGCGGGTCGGCACCAGGATCAGAGCCTGAGGAAACGGATGCGCTGTCTCGACCACTTCCACCAGCGGAATCATGAAGGCGCCGGTCTTTCCCGAACCGGTGCGCGACTGCACGATGATGTCCTGACCGGCCATCAGATAGGGGATGGCCTTCCTCTGGACCTGCAGCGGAGCCTTCCAACCTTGGGCCTCGAACACGGGTCGCATGGAATCGGAAGCCTGCGAGAAATCGTAGTCAGGAAGTGGCGGATCGGGTTCGATGATGTCTTCGGGATCGTCATCGAGTTCAGCACCGGCGTCTTCATCGCTGGTTCCCTGAAAGGCGAGAGTGGACTCGTCTTCCTCTTCGGCAACGGGAACGATCACCTCGGTCTCGGCGTCTTCGACGGTTTCCTGGGAGCAGGCGCATTCCGTCACGGGCTCCTCGCTCAAAGGCGCGGAGTCTCCAGTAGTATTATCCTTTTCATTCTGCATGCGCTAAATCTAGGTTGCCCGATCCCGCCGCAGGTCGGGAATCGCGTTGCGGAAGTGTCAAACCGGAATCCGGCGCCACGGCAGGATCTGTCCAGCGCGGTACGGCACGGCACCATCTACCAGGTCAGCGACTCGGCACGGCTCCCGCACCAGTCGCACCTTTCCTGCGTTGTGCGGAAGGCCATAAAAATCAGCCCCGAAGGAGGCCACGAAGTCTTCCAAGCGCTCGAGTTTCCCTTGGCGTTCGAAAAGTCCTACCAGGCACTCCAAGGCGTTAGGCATGGTATAGACTCCGGCGCAACCGGCCGCGCACTCTTTGCGATCCTTGCGATGAGGCGCGCTGTCGGAACCGAAAAAGAATTTTGGATGTCCCGAAAAAGCCGCCTCCTGCAACGCCGCCCGATCTTCGGGCCGCTTAGCCAAGGGCTTGCAGAAGAGATGAGGCCGCAACGCTCCTCCGATCACATCATCTAGAGTGATCTCCAAGTGGTGCAGGGTGATCGTGGCCGCCACACTCTCGGGAAGTTCGCGCACGGCTTCTACGGCGGCGCGCGTGCTCACGTGCTCCAAGACAACGCGCAACCTTGGAAAATTGGCGACGATCCAGCGCAAACTCTCCAGAAAAGCCGCCTCGCGGTCTAGCACGAAGGCCCCAGGAGCCTCTCCGTGTAAACAAAGTACCAGCCCGGCATCTTGCATGGCCTCCAGAAAGGGAGCCAAGGCCGCGATTTCCCGCACGCCATCGTCGGAATTGGTGGTCACACCTTCAGGGTAGACCTTACCGGCCAGAACCCCGGCAGCTTTCAAGGAAGCCACCTCCTCGGGTCGATGACTCCCCAGTACCTTGAAGACCATGAGCGGCTCGAGTGCCGTACCGACAGAAAGGATCTGATCTCGGTAGTGCAGGACATCTTCGGCACGCGCCACGGCCGGCAGCAAATTGGGCATGACTAAGGCCCGGGCAAATTGCCCTGCCACCGTGCGAACATAGGCTGGCAACTCTTCATCCTGACGAAGATGGACATGGAAATCGTCAGGGCGCCGCAGTTCGAATTCCTGGATCATCGCCGCAAAGGTAGGCGCTGTGAAGCCAACAAAAAACCCCGCTTCACGAAAGTGAAACGGGGTTCATCGCTGCGTTCGAAAACGCGAGCAGATTACTTCTTGGCGCTGTCGGCCTTGGGAGCAGCGGCCGAATCCTTCTTGGTGGTGTCGGCCTTGGCAGCGGTGTCCGCCTTGGCGGCCGTATCGGAGGTCAGCGTGCTGTCGGTGGCGGGCTTGGCTTCTTCGGACTTGTTGCAAGCCACGAGAGCACCGAAAGCAGCCACGAGAGCGAGGGCAAGGATCTTACGCATGAGAAAAACTCCGTTGTTGATTTGATTTGAGAGGGCGAACGTCCTCAGTTGCCTCCTTATTAAGCGAGGTACGTGCCAATTCCCCATACAGCCTTTGACATATTTTAACGCCACCTTTATGCGCCCAGCAGTCGGGCAATTTGCCCTGACGTCTCCATTTTTACCCGATTTTTACAGTCCAACCAACAAAAAACCCTGCCCCACCGAAGTGGAACAGGGCGATCGCTGCGTTCGAAAACGCGAGCAGATTACTTCTTGGCAGCCGAGTCCTTCTTGGCAGCCGAGTCCTTCTTGGTGGTGTCGGCCTTGGCGCTGTCCTTCTTGGCGCTGTCGGCCTTGGGGGCGGCGACAGTGCTGTCAACGGCGGGCTTGGCTTCTTCGGACTTGTTGCAAGCCACGAGAGCACCGAAAGCAGCCACGAGAGCGAGGGCAAGGATCTTACGCATGAGAAATCTCCACTGTTGATTTGATGATTCGAGAAGGCGAACGCCCTCAGTTGCCTCCTTATTAAGCGAGGTACGTGCCAATCTTAATCGAAAGACCAAAACTCTTCATCATGCGAGATTCGATGCGATTTTGTCGCATCTTTTACGGGCAGCTTGCCGGGAATCCGGGCGGAATGCCCGGTATCATTATCCAGGCATTGAATTCCAAACCATCGCAGTC
>DAIPHW010000153.1:3919-6244 GCA_036771135.1 Fibrobacterota bacterium
CGGGCGGAATGCCCGGTATCATTATCCAGGCATTGAATTCCAAACCATCGCAGTCCCTCTGAAATGGTATCCTTCTCCCTTAGTAGTCGCAGAGGAGAAGCCCTATGAAACATCTGGCTGTCCAGGTGCGCGAGTTGCCCTTGGCCGTGGACACCTTTGGAGGTACGCATTTGCAGGCGCACCTCTTTCTTCACGATTTTGGATTAAACGGTCCAGAACGATTGCTGGAGCGTCTCAACGACAATGAGCCATTCTTGCCGTTGCGTCCCCCAGAAGGCAAAGTGCAGCTTTGGCGCAAGGGAGCTCTTTTGCGCTTGAAAAGCCTGCTGCCTTTGCCGGAGCTGAAAGAATATGAGGATCTTGCCGTACCACGAGCTGCAGTCCAGATTCGCCTGACCAATGGTCAAATTTTGGAGGGGCGCCTGTTCTTATTGTTGCCCTCTACGAATGGCCGCGTCAGCGACTTGCTCAACCGTCCCGAGCGCTTTCTGCTGATGGAAGCCCCCGATGGCATCTTGGCGCTCAACAAGGACGGCTTCGAATCCGTCCACCCTATCGACGGAGCCGAATAATGGCCGTACTTGACGCCTACCTACAATCCCAAATCGACCACGGTGCCAGCCATTTCCTGCTGGAAGGCGGCAAACCAATCCATTTCGTCTTTGATGGAAAGTCACGCCCCATGACCGCCGACGCGGTCTCGGCCCAAGTTGTCCAGAACTTGCTGAACGAAATCGCCCCGGCTCCCGTCCTGGAACGCTTGGCTCACGGCGAAGAAGTCTCCTTCCACTACGAGACCGCCGGCAACCGCTTCAAGGCGCGGGTTCGGCCCAGCGAAAACGGCATTCAAGCCATTTTCCGACCTCAGGCCGAAGACGTCCCTTCAGAACCGAGTTCGGTTACGACCACGCCGCCCAAAGTGGTGGCCAGTGTTGATCGCGAGCCGGAACCGGCGATCTTCACCTATTTCCGCAAGATGCTGGAATTGGGCGCCTCGGACATGCATCTCTCCTGCAACGAGACCCCCATGTTCCGCGTCTCTGGCGACATGATGCGCTCCCAGGACCTTCCTCCCGTAGACGACGAGTCCTTGCGCAGCCTGCTCTTCGAAGTGGCTCCGGAAAAGAACCGCGAGGAATTCCTGAAGTGCGGCGACACCGACTTTGCCTTGGAGCTTCCTGGAGAGGCCCGTTTTCGCGCCAACCTTTTCCGCGACCGCAACGGAGCCGGAGCCGTCTTCCGCACCATTCCCTGCAAGATCCTAACCGTGGAAGACCTGAGCCTTCCCGACGAAGTTCGCCAACTGTGCTTCCTCACCAAAGGACTGGTGCTAGTCACCGGCCCCACCGGATCGGGCAAATCCACCACGCTTGCGGCTTTGATGGACCATGTGAACGAAAACCGTCACGACCACATCATCACCATTGAAGACCCCATCGAATTCGTGCACCCCAACAAATCGTGCTTGATCAATCAGCGCGAAGTGAAGGTGCATACCCAGACGTTCCAAAGCGCCCTGCGGGCCGCTTTGCGCGAAGATCCGGACATCGTCCTAGTGGGCGAAATGCGCGACTTGGAGACCATCTCCATCGCCATCGAGACCGCCGAGACGGGACACTTGGTCTTTGGAACACTGCACACCTCCACCGCCCCCTCTACGGTGGATCGCCTTATCGACGTCTTTCCGGCCGACCGCCAGGACCAGATCCGGGTGATGCTCTCGGAATCGCTCAAAGGAGTGATCGCCCAGACTCTTTGCCGCAAGATCGGCGGGGGGCGCGTGGCCGCCTACGAGATCCTGATCGGAACCCCGGCAATTTCTTCGCTAATCCGCGACGGCAAGACCTTCCAGATCCCGAGCATGATGCAGACGGGCAAGAAGTTCGGCATGTGTACCCTCAACGACTCCTTGCTTGACCTCGTCAAGAAGAACCTCGTCGAACCCAAAGAAGCCTACATCAAAGCCGTAGACAAGGCCGGGCTCCTCGGGCTCTTCAAGAGCCAGGGCATTGGCACAGCATTTCTTTCCGAGGTTGGCGGCGGCGGGGCCTAGCGCACCAAGGAAAGGCTTCCTGGAGTCGAGGCAAGACTTGGGAAGCGCACCCGCAGCGGCACCGAACGTCCCGGAGCAGGGGCTAGTTGGGAATCCACCACCGTACGATTCCAGACATCGGTGATACGGATGGTCCAAGGCGTATCAGGCAGGTTGCGGGAAACGTAGCGGTTGTGCGCCTGCTTTTGCAGCGGCATCCAAGTGGAATCGACCAAAACTTCCAAGCTGCGCAGCGGCACCCCATGCCCACGCAACTGTAAGGAAGACCAGTA
>DAIPHW010000154.1:0-6223 GCA_036771135.1 Fibrobacterota bacterium
GGATTCGAACCCCCGGTAGGGTTACCCCTACAACGATTTAGCAAACCGTCGCCTTAAGCCGCTCGGCCACCCCTCCAAAGGTGAAGATCCAAAGTTAACAACGGATCGGAAACGGTCAACAGGATGCGCGCCAGGGATGCCGGCCGGAGGCCCGGGACCCCGCAACCCCACCCGCGCCGTAGGGGCGAGGCATGCCTCGCCCTTACTTGGGGTGAGGAGGCCCGGCAGGCAGCCCGGTCCCGCTGCCTAGCGGCGGGAGGCGCCCCATCACCGACACATCAGTCGATCAGTACGGCTCGCGTCTCGGCACCGGCATGCACGTAGACGATGCCATGCGCAAAGCCCGAAAGCGTCGTCTCGCCGACCTGGGGTGCACGGGCCAAGACACGGCCTTGCGAATCGCACACCACAGCGCCACCCGTCGGCACCGTGAGCCCTAGGCGTCCCTGACCAAGCGCATGCGCCTGCAGTGCGGCAACGGGGGTGGCATGGCTAGAAATGGCCGTAGGATCAGTGGGGCGCGTATTTCCCAACGGATCTGCGGGAATCGTGGCGGGGAAAGTGCCTTTATTGGCAACCGTGGAAAGCATCATCACCAGATAGCCGTTGATCACCTTGGCATTCTTCGAAGTGAAGGTGGCGTAGTTGCCGTCGAAGGTCCAATCGCCGAAGGCCCAACGGGACTGATTTAGTGAAGAAAAGTCGTCAACCCAGGACTGAGTAAAGTTGCTGCCGTTGGGGCCTGCGCCCGGCGTGTAGGCTGAATAGGCCATCCAGTTCACCACCTGAAGAATAGGCAACTTGGTGGTGTCGAGAGCACCCACCCAGCCCGGAGAGTTGGATGCCCACACGTTCATGCGGTAGGTTTCCAGGCTGTCCTGTAAATCTGTCGTTTGCTGGGTGGAGGTGCTGCGCAGCTTCGTCCCGTCTAGGCGCCAGACGATAGAATCGGGCGTCCACTCCAGCACATAGGTGTGGAAGCCCTGGGACAGATCCGAGGTCGAGGCGTGATAAGTCTCGGAAACATTCTTTTTTTCGGCGTGGCCAGTAATGATGTTCGACTGGAAGCCATTGGGCTTATTGCCCAATACCTCAATGTCGATCTCACGCCATGGTGTGGACGAACCCAGGTAGGAATCCGGATAATAGGTGAAGAAGCTCGACACCGAGCCCGGCGTCGCGGCAGCCTTCATGCGGATTTCCCAGCGCCCGTAGCGGACGCTGGACTTAGAATAGATCTCTACTCCAGACAGAGAGATAGCGGCATGCGCCAGCCCAACGGCCAAGAGTGGAAGCAGCATATGTAGTCTGTGCAGTTTCATCGTCTGATCCTTTCGCTTTGAAGAAGTTTTCGCAAGGAGAAGATCAGGCCAAAGACGCCGAATTGCTTATTCAATTAAAACACTTGCGCATAGATTGTTTTCATGAAGAAAAGCGCCGTCGATCGCACCGAAGTGCTGCTGCGCGCATCGCTGGCAGAGGATTCCTTGCCTTCAGCACGCCTGTTTTGCCGGGTCCACGGCATCTCGAGCCGGACCTATTCGGCAGCCTTGGCGCGCTTAACGGCTCAAGGAATTGTCGCTCCTCGGCGCGGCCCGGCACCTCTGTCGCAGGAAATCGTCCAGGCCCTGAAGCAGTCCATTCGTTCCGGCGCCTTTCCTTCGCTCGCGCCGCTGCCTTCTCCCAAGGAGCTTTCCCTGACCTTCCACGTCCACCCTGTCACGATTCGTCGTGCCTTGGCCGAATTGACGGAAGAGGGAGTTCTGACGAGAACGGGACGCCGCTGGAGCCTGGCACGCCGCTCCAGATTGCCCACAGAGAAAGTTCCAATCGTAGTGTGCATTGGCGCTCAGATGGACGGGGAGCGCGAAATCGACACCTGGCGAGAGGTCCAGACGGAAGCCGCCGCGCAGGGGCTCGCGGTGCACATGCTGCCGTGGGATGGGCAGCTGGGAGAGATCCCCGCCGGGACCATTGGGGCAATCGTCTCCACTTGGCACCTTACCGATTCGCAGGAGCTGCTGCGCCAGCTGGTGACGCGCCGCCTGCGCAGCTGCATCTGGACAGAAAGCGTCCTGGATCACGCTGTCCGCGACTGGAAGGGCGAACGGCTCCTGAGTTTCCACGACATCGGCAACTCCCGCGTCGCCGGACGCGACATGGCGCGCCACCTGAATGGCCTGGGACACCGCCATCTCGCCTGGCTCTCGCCGTTCCACGGTAGCCTCTGGTCCAAGAACCGCCTGGAAGGACTGCGACAGGAATTCTCTGGAGCAGTGTCCTCCTTCGTCTTGAAGTCCGTCTCGGAAGGGGACTTCATGCCTCCGGTAGCCGAGACTCTCGCGCGCTGGGAGCATTCCTTCGAGGAGTTCGGCCCCTGGAGCCTCTCGCCGATGCACCCGCTCTGGGAGGTCTTCAAGATGCGGACCTGGGACAATCTGATGCGCGCCTTCGAGCCTTGCCTGCAAGAAGCTCTGGCCTCCGGAGCCACCGTGTGGGTGGGCGCATCCGACTTGGTGGCATCCCTGTGCCGCCGTTGGCTTCTGCAACGCAGCTTGGTCGTGCCTCGGGACCTTTCGCTGTGCGGTTTCGACGACACCAGCCTTTCCATCCGCGAAGATCTCACCAGCTACCGCTTCGATGCCGCCGCCATGGCGCGCGCCATGATCCGCAGCCTGCTCTCAGATCGCCCCGGAGAAGGCCGTCGCACCTCCCACTCCGGTCGCGTGGTGGCGCGCGGAAGCACCGCAGCGCTCAAATAAATCTATTATTCATATAGCTTTAGTATAGATGATATTTGCGATTGCATGAGGGGAGGCAAAGACCATGGCGACACATTTCCAAGGAGAAGTGATTCGCGTCCAGCCAGGACCAGCCAACTACTGGTCGGGACCGGGAGCCATCGGACATCTGGAAGAGCTGTATTCCGCAGAGACGCTGGCAGGCGCGGTGTGGATCTCGGGGACGCGCGCCCGAGCCGCCGCCGAGGGTTATCTCCCGCCGAGCTTTCACGATTCCCCCTCGCGTCAAGTGGCCTTTGCCGGGCACAGCACCCATGAGCTGGTGGACGCTCTTTGCGAGCGCTTCGGCGCTTCCGCAACCCTTGCCGTTGGCATCGGAGGCGGAGCCGCGCTGGATACCGCCAAGGCGCTGGGAGCCGCGCTGGACATTCCCTTCGTGGCGATTCCCACCATTGCAGCGACCTGCGCCGCCTTCACGCCGCTTTCGGTCTGGTATGCTGCGGACGGCCACGCCCTGGGCTACGAGATTTTCAAGCGGGCCGCGGAAGCGGTTTTGGTGGAACCGCGAATCCTTCTGAACGCTCCGGCGGAATATCTGCAGGCAGGTTTGGTGGACACCTTGGCCAAGTGGTACGAGGCCGAGATCCTGTGTGCGCGCGAAGATTCAATCCCCCACACGGCACAGCTTGGACTCGGCATCTCGAAGACGCTGCGCGACCTTTTGCTGGCAAAGGGCTCCTCGGCCTTCGAGGCCATGCGAAACGGAGAACTCACCGACGACTTTGTCGCGGTGGTGGATGCGATCTTGGCCGGCGGTGGCTTAGTCGGAGGCCTTGGCGAGCGCTACACCCGCATCGCGGCAGCCCACGCAGTGCACAACGGCCTTTCGGTATTGCCCGAGGCGGCGCGCCACCTGCACGGCATGAAGGTGGCCTATGGCCTTTTGGTGCAGACGGCGCTTTTGGGCAAGCGCGACGAGCTCGCTCGCCTGGCGGTAGAGTTCAGGACCCTTGGACTTCCCGTCTCTCTTGGCAATCTCGGCATTGACGCCCGCGACCAGGCCAAGATCGAGGCCTTTGTGGAGGCGACCTTGGTTCCCCACGAGTCGATCCACCTGCTGCCCTTTCCGGTCGATCGCGAAACGCTCACCGCTGCCGTGCATCTCGTGGAAGAGGTTGCCGCCGCCCTCTGAAAGCTACCGTTGCAGCCATGTCTTCCCGCGCCCTGACTGCCGCTTTCGCCCTTCTTTGCCTTGCTTCCGCGGAAGTGGAGGCCTGGGGTGCCATGGGGCACGTGGCCGTAGCCGAGATCGCTTGGCAACGGCTTTCTCCAAAAGCCCGAACGACGACAGCGCGTCTGCTGGGCCCTGGAGTCCCGCTCGATTCGGTAGCCAACTGGGCCGACAAAATTCGCTGGATGCGCCCTGAGACCAAAAACTGGCATTTTGTGGACATCCCCTTGAGCGAATCCCGCTACCTTGCCGCCCGCGATTGCCCCGATTCGGAGGGAGGCGACTGCATCGTGGCTGAACTGCAGCGCTTGCGGCGCGTGCTTGCTTGCCCCGAATCTCCGGCGGCTGGGCGCGAGGCGCTCAGCTTTGCCGTCCACTTCGTCGGCGACCTCCACCAGCCTCTGCACGCCCTGCGCGAAGAACGAGGCGGCAACGAGGTGAAGGTCCGCATGGAGACGCCGGATAAGACACTCCGAGGGAAGCGCCGCAAAGGCTCGAACCTGCATCACGTCTGGGACGAGGAAGTGCTGCGCGGCAATTGGGACTCGCCGCAGGCCTTGGCGGCAGCGGGCCAAGAGGCCGCCTCCCTGCCGGCAAAGATCCCCGTTGATCCGGTCCAGTGGGCCGAGGAATCGCACCGAGTGGCCCAAGAGGTGTGGGCTTGGCCGAGCGCCACAGAAAAGGGAAAGCGCATCATTGACGAGGCGTACCTGGAGCGCGCCCGCCCGGTGGCCGCCCGTCAGATCGGACGCGCTGGAATTCGCCTGGCCGCCTTTCTGGAAAGCGCCTTTGCCCAAGGCTGCGGGAAATAACCAGTTTCTGGAAAACAAACGCATGGCCCGAGCCGGGTCTTGGAAAGGTGGACACGTGAAGATCGCCAAGCAGATGGTGCAGGACTGGGCCCATGCCATCCTGAGCGGCAAGGAGAGCGTCCATTCGCTGGTCTACCTGACGCGGGAATGGGAAGCCGTCGAGACCGATGCCGAAAAGATCGCCCGCAAGGTCGCGACCTTGGCAACCCCGATAAAGAAAGACGCCTTCTTTGCCAGCAGCGCCTACGCCGCCTACCGCGAGAGGAACCGCGAGATTCTTGCCGGGCTTCTGAAGACGATGCCCAAGAACCCCTTCGTGCTGGACCACCTCGCCGACTTCGAGCCCGACCCTAAGGCGCGGCTAGCCCTGAAGCTCAAGGCCCGCAAGTGCGCCTGGAAAGACGACGAGGAGTTCATCGCCGGGCTGGAAGAGGAGATCGCGGAGTTGCAGCAGATTCTTAGCCCCGTCACGGCTCCCGCGTCGCGCGCTTCCGCTCGGAAGCCAAAGCGCTAAGCGGCACATCACCCCCGCTTCATTTTCGCGTCTCGCACCACAGCCTTCAGTTCGCGGGCCGCGGCAGCGATATCGTCGGCCTTGGTGAGGGCGCTCACCACCGCCACCCGGTCGGCGCCGGCGGCGATCACCGAGGCGGCGTTTCCAAGGCCGATGCCTCCCATGGTGGTGACAGGAATTGTCGATATTTTGACAACTTCCGTCACAAGTTCCAGGCCGATGCCGGTCTTGGCCAGGGCCACTTGCTTCGTCTGGGTCGGGAAGACCGGCCCGATGTTGATGTAGTCGGCGCCTGCGGCGATGGCCGCGCGCGCCTCGGGCACGTCGTGGGTGCTCACGCCCAGGGTGGCGTCGGGCCCGAGCAGGCGGCGCGCCTCGGTTACTGGAAGGTCGTCCTGCCCCAGATGGATGCCGTCAGCCCCCAAGAGCGCCGCGATGTCGGCGTGGTCGTTGAAGAGCAGCGGCACGCCCAGGCGTCGGCACAGCTCCAAGAGCGCCGCGCCGCGCTGGTAGTATTCCCGGGCGGTGGCGGGCTTGTCGCGGTACTGCACCAGATCGGCGCCGCCAGCCACGGCGTTTTCCACCACCTCCAAGTCCGAGCGGCCCCTGGAAAGGCCCGCGTCCGTGACGAAGTAAAGCTCGACGCGCGAGAAGTCCACTTTCATGCCGCCACCTCCAGGAGCTTCTTCAGCTGGCGGCTGGCATGCTCGCGTTCCTTGCCTTCGGGGATGAGGCTGCCGTCGGCGCGGGTGAGGTAGAAGGAGTCGATGGCGCGATCGGCCTCGGTGAGCACGCGCGCGGTGTGAATCACCCAGCCGTGCTCGGCGAAGAAGGCCGCGATGGCAAACATCAGGCCCAGCCGGTCGGGAGCGGTGATGTCCAGCACCGAGTGGTCGTCGGAAGCCTGGTCGTTGAAGGCCACCAG